>JAIRZV010000172.1 GCA_031267055.1 Candidatus Margulisiibacteriota bacterium
GCGTTGATCTGCACAGCGGGATTTTTCTGCAACTCCTTGTACACAGCTTTGAAATTGCCCGTGCCATAATAAATCCGCCCGTCCTTCACATAGATAGATTGAAACGGCCGCACACTCGGGCGCCCGTCCAGCCCTGTCGTCGCCACATAATGCAGCGGATTGTCCTGTAAAAATTTAATCGCTTCGCTCATGGGTAGCTCCTTAAAATTATTTGCTAGATACTAACATGCCTGTCAAGAATATTTCTTGAGTCTGGTTCCCTCGTTAGAAAAAATCCTTGATATTTCTGCCCAGAGCTTTAGCAATTTTCATTAAAGTCATAATAGTCGGTATTCCTGTGCCGCTTTCAACATGCTGGAAATAACGCAAAGTCAAATCTACTTTATGAGCTAACTTTTCTTGGGTTAGACCTGCTGATTTTCGGAAACGTTTTATATTCTTGCCAATATTTAATTCCACAGAATTGCTCCAATACTTGACATATTAGCTGAATTAACTTATAATTTTTACGCTGTATAAAAGCGTGCGTTTATAAAACGTAAATCAAACTTGAGGAGGGATTTATGACAATAGCAAGAGGCCAGCCGATGCTGGCGAGCGATATACTGGATCTGACTTTTTTTCCGACAGGCATGATCTTGATGATGGACGGGAACTGGACGGATGGGCGCGGCGGCTGGTACATCTGCGACGGGCGGGACACGCCTCACGGCAAGACGCCGAATTTGGCAGATAGATTTATCCGCGGCGGAACTTCAGCGGGCGGCACGGGAGGCGGATCGGCAACTTTGAGCGAAGCCAATCTGCCCAGCCATAATCATTCATTAAGTGGATTAACAATAAGCGGCGGCGACCACTTGCATAGTGCCGGCACATTAGCTGCCGCCAGTGGTTCGGCTGCGCACTCACACGCCGCTGGTACATTAGCTGCTGCCAGTGGCTCAGCTACTCATTCACACGGTGTTGGCACTTTGGCCGTGACAATAACCGGCGGAAAGCACGGGCATACGATCACTGATCCGGGGCATACACATACTACACCTTGGGCAACAGGGTGGTGTAAAGGCGGCGGAGATTCAGGCGGCGCTGAATATAACGGCAGTCATGCAACCGGATCAACTGTGACAGGTATTTCTATAGCAGAAACTACCGGTACGCATGAGCATGGCGCCACGGTTTCAGGTTCCACCGCAAATGACGGCGCCGCTCATACACACAGCATTAGCGGTAGCACGGCAAGCGACAGCACCGCTCATGAACATACTATCAACGGCAGTACTGAAAGCACAGGACATTCTCATGAAATCTCCGGCGGCGCTATCGGCAACACCGGAAGCGGCACGGCATTCGATGTGACACCTGCGTATTACACGATGATCTACATTAAAAAAATGGCTTGAAAAAAGCTATTGTGAATTTTCACAAGTTTCGTCAAAATAGGTTGACGGGGGATCTATTTTGCGCGGCATTATCGAAGTGGACGGTTTGACCAAACGTTATCAGAAAGCCAAAGAACTGGCCGTAGACAATATTAGTTTTTCGGTGGCGCAGGGTGATTTTTTTGCTTTCCTGGGACCTAACGGCGCGGGCAAGACCACAACGATCTCGATCCTGACAACCACGCTGGCCAAAACTTCCGGTCGAGTGACTATCGCCGGCTATGATCTTGAGCACGAGACCAGACAGATCCGGGCCAAAGTCGGGATCATTTTTCAAAAGCCCAGTTTGGACAAAACACTTTCGGCGGAGGAAAACATCCGTTTACATGCTTGCCTGTACGGACTGTTCGCTTACCGCCCTTTTTTCCGCTGGATGCCTGCCGCCTACAAAAACCGCGTTATGGAGCTGGCGGAAATCGTCGGCCTCAAAGATAAAATTTTTCAGCGAGTCAATAAATTGTCCGGCGGTATGCAGCGCAAGCTGGAAATATTGCGCAGTCTGATGCACACGCCGGATATTTTGTTTCTGGACGAACCGACGCAGGGTCTGGACGCTGTGAGCCGCCGCGCGCTCTGGAACTATATCAACACTATCCGCCAAAAGCACGGCACAACAGTTTTTTTAACCACTCATTATATAGACGAAGCCGAACAGGTCGACGCGCTGTGCGTTATTAATCGCGGCCGCATTGCCTTTACCGGTACTCCGCGCCAGTTAAAAGCCCTGCTGCCGCAAAAGCCGGTAATGAAATTATCCGAGCCGACACTGGAAGACGCTTATGTGGATCTACTGAGCCGCACAGGAGGCTCCCATGAATAACTGGTTTATACGCGAACTCAACGCGGTGCTCACGATCGCGGTGCGGGATATTTTGATCCTGATCAAAACTCCGTCCTATTTTATTTTCAGCCTGATCATGCCGCTGATTTTTATGGGCATACTGGGTGGCAGTTTGTCTCAAAATATGGCTTCCGGTCTGCCTTACGATTATGGCCAATTCTTGCTGGTGGGAATGCTCGTCAATATGCTTCTGATGGGCACCACCGGCGGCATCACCTCGCTGGTCGAAGACCGCACGGAAGATTTTACACAAGAACTAATGGTCTCGCCGATCTCGCGCTATTCGATTATTATCGGCAAAATTCTCGGCTCGTCTTTTTCGGCGGTATTACAATTGCTCGGCACTCTGCTGACCGCATTGTTTATGGGCATTCATTATTCTCTCTGGCAGCTACTGGCCGTGCTGGCGGTTTCGCCGTTGATCTGTCTGGCCGCTGGCGCGCTGGGCATGATCATCGTGGCGTTTATCAAAGACAATCGCACCGCCGGTATGGTGCAGATGCTGGTCGTGATGCCGCAGATGTTTCTCACCGGCGCTTTTATTCCGGTCAATAATTCTCAAGGGCTTTTGCTCTGGCTCAGCCGCATGATGCCCATGACTTATTGTCTCGATCTGGCGCGGGCGGTATTTTTTTACGGCGCGCCCGGCTACGCCAGCATTGTGCTGTTCCACCCGGCGCTGGATATTTTACTCATCATGGCGCTGACCGCGCTGTTTTTATTTATCGGCACATTCTTTTTTGTCAGGTCAGAGACGAATCGTTGAGAATATTTTTTCTTCCTAGACACAGCGTTATTATTTTTTCCGCTGTTGTTTCCGCGCATAAGCCCGCAAGACTTTCAGAATAACTCCGCCGGTTTCCGCATCGATATTATCAAACACCTGCAAAACAACATTGTCTTGAGCGCTAAAACGTCTTTGTTCTTTTTTGTGCGGCACAGTCCGTTCTAGATTTTGAAACCAGAAAGCTACCGGTATGCCGTAAGCCCGGCTGATCTGATACAGCGTCACCAGCCGCGGCAGATTATGACCTTTGTAAATGCTGTAAAAAGTAGGATATTCTATGCCGATCTCCGCCGCCATTTGCTCCAGTACATAACCGCCTTGTTTTTTGATTTGCTGCAATTTTCCGCTAATAATTGTTTTTAAGGCTTTTTCAATCTCCGCTTTTTCCACCGGACACCTTCCTGCTTAAATTAGTTTAATTATTTCCTCAAGTTATTTTTATATTTATATCCATTAAATAATATTGAAATTATTTATAAATGTGCTATAAT
>JAIRZV010000010.1 GCA_031267055.1 Candidatus Margulisiibacteriota bacterium
TGGGGTTTTTTAAATAGAAATATCTTTTATTTAGCCGAAGTGGCGGAATTGGCAGACGCGCACGACTCAAAATCGTGAACTCCTTGCGGGTATGTGGGTTCAAGTCCCACCTTCGGCACTTGGCGCTCCTGCGCCAAGTATTACTCGAACTTCACAAGCGAATGCGCAAAGTAATCTGTGAAGCTAAAAATGCCGGAGATTTTGAAAAAAGTGATCGCTCGTGCACCAATGACGGAAAGTTTACGAACGGCGGAAATGGAACGGGTAGCATAAAATCAGATGGCGATAAAAGAGCCAAAAAGGATAATGATGTGAAAGACGACACCGAAACTCAAAAAAGGAAACAAGAAATAATCGGTAAATTAGATAAAGATTATTTAAATACTGCCAGTCAGTTTTTTGATGAGGCAAAAGGGAAAATAAAACAGCGTAAAGAAAAAGTGTACCGAAAAGTTGACAAAGCGGAAGCAGAAAAAATCAAACAAAAAACAGGATTAGATGTTGAAGGATATGAGCACAAAATAATTAATGAGGATTTAGCCCACATATACAAAAGGCACGGAAATCCAAAAATTGAAGCTAAGAACAACCACGTTGTAGTTACGGCAGACGATATAAAACTTATTCCAGAAATAACTAAAAATTATGATTCTGTTGAATTGAGTAAAGAAAGAGCCAAGTCAGACGGCAGACCAGTATTGATTTATAAAAAGAGAATAGGCAATGAATATTATTGCTTGGAAACTGTCGGAGGCAAAGCAAAAGACTTACGGTTGAGAACTATGTATATAAAGGAAATTAAAACTGGTTAGGGAAGCCACCTTATGCTTTCGCCTTTGGCTTACGTCCAAAACGCTTCTTCCCTAACGTTAAGTACATTATGCCACTTTTAGATGTAATGTCAATACTTATATCAGCAAAAAAGGGCTAAATCTTGCAAGTACCACACCTCAAAAACTCTTATTGGGAACCAATAGCACACCAGCTGCGGCGGTTTTTCTTTAAAACATATTTTGCCAAGCTCTTTGAGCCTATAAAGCAACTATATGTAGAAACTGTATCGGCAAAGAAAAAATCGATAATTCACAAGAAAACATCTATATGTTTCCCGCCGCAGATTTGTTATAATGAATGAAATCATGCAAGAAGAAGCCAAAATTCTAGCGGACTATATCGCTAAAAACGCGCTGCGCAACACGCATCAGCGTTTTGATGTGTTGGACGTTTTTATCAGCAGCGAAGGGCATTTTTCGATTGAAGAACTCCATGATCTGGTGAAAAAAAAACATCCTAACGTCAGCTACTCGTCAACTTTCCGCGCGATGCAAGTGATCGAGCAGGCCGGTCTGGCCGCGCGCATCAGCGGCGCGGATGGCGTGTTCCGTTTTGAGCATCTCTACAAACATCAGGATCATGCGCATCTGGTCTGTGTCAAATGCGGGCGGATTATTGAGTACGACAACAGCGCGATCATCCAGCTGCAAAAAAAGATCGCCGCGCGGCATAAATTTCAGCCGCTGCGTTTCGGCGCCAAAGTGCGCGGTCTTTGCCAGAAATGCCAGAAAAAGAACGCTTAAACTTTTACAGAATTATCCACTGATACATACTTTATTTTTACTGTGTTTTTATGTCTCACTTTCGCTCGACAACCCCACCAGTCTGCCGCTTACGCGACAGCCAGCCTCCCCTTGGTAAGGGGAGGCGGATAAAAATTTGCTGTAAGCAAATTTTTAGCAGTGGGGTGTTTCGCCTGCAGGCGAAACATTAAGAAACAGATAAAACCAAGTATTTGGTCTGTCAAAATGGCAAGCACCAAGAGCCCTATTGACATTTAATTTCAATTCCTATAATATCCGTCTTGTAATTGCAATGCTATTGCAGTAATTGCTTGGGAATGAGGTGATGGTTATGTAAACGGGTATATTGAAAGATCAGAGAACACGATTAGAAGTATGAGTTAGATTAAAAAAGGAGTTAGTTTATGTCAGATATATATATACCAAATAGAAGTGAGATACCCAATTTTGTAGTGGACAGACAAAACCCCGGCATGACCAAGACTATAATTATCGAAAATCCGCAGTTGGAGCTGGATATTTTGCGAAAATTTGCGGCGCTGAAAAGAGACGCCGGCGGCAATGTTATTAACACAGATGATTATAGGGCTGATCCTAAACAGGCCGATGAATTGCTTTATCGGATGCAGGGGATTCACATGTATTGGAATGACAATTGCCCCTGGCACGAGGCGCTTTGTACTTTTTATGATCTGGGCACAGCCCTTTTGTTTTTAGAAGGTATGCGGGAAAGGATGGGGGCGGCCAAATTTGCGAGCAGCAAGGTGGTTATGGAAGAGTTGCTGTTTGGTCTGGATTTTCGGAAGATACCGGAATTTGCCGGAGTTAATTTTGCGCCCAATGAGCCACCGCATCATGCGATTGTGCGGGCTTACAATGTGCCGAAAGACGGCTCTTTTGCGGTCAATCCGCCTATGAGCAGTTTGTCCGGAGCGACCAGAGAAACATTGCTTAATTTACAGCTTTATGAACCGAATAAAGTTTTGATCAGCCACTTGATCAAACAGCCTGATCGGGAATTGCGCCTTTTGCGTGAAATTGCCGCTTTGGATCAGGATGAGACGTCCATTTCTGACGCGGATATGCGCCACAGTACTTTTCAGCAAAAGCTGCGCCAACTGGAGGGTTATCGTCTCTACACTAATGATTCGGGCGAAGACGCCACGCAGATGGATCTGAATTGCGCTTATGCTCTGCTGGATGTTATGGGCGGGCAGTACAATCTTTCGCGAGTTAATGTTTTGTTGTCGGAAAATATCCAGCCGGAGAATGACCGCCGTGTTATTCAAAATGCGCAAGTCGTTTTGAATGAAGAACAGGGTTTTGTGGAAGCGACGAATTATGCGGAAAAGGAGCAAAGCGCAACAAGATGACGGATGCGGTGAAAGAAAATACTGACGCGGCGTCCGGCGGGTTAAATAAGATTTTAGCCGCGCTTAAAGAGCAGCTTGCTCAACTGGAAACGGTGCGCAAAAACGATAAGCTGTGGGGCAAGATAGACTATATCAATTTGCAGGTGGAGCAGACCAAAGAGATCAACGAAAAATATAATAAACTGCTGGCCAAAGACCCGAATACTTTTGAAACGGTCTATCATGCCCTGGCTATTCTCTCCAAGAATACGGATGTTTTTAATGACAAAGTCGAAGTGCTGGAAGCTTTTATTGATGAAATGGATAAAAAGATCTTTATTCTGCGCGATGTATTGCTAAAAACCCTTGCGCTGCTGGAAAAGCTGCCTGCTTATCTGGAATATCGAAACAAACAGACCGCCGGTGTTACGGAAAGGAGCGTTTCATGAAAACGAAAATAACGCAGGTTTATACCGGACAATTAAAAAATGATAAACAGCGGCGTTTGCTCGATATTATTTTGAAGCAGGCCGCTGATTATCTGGCAAAGGAGAGTTAGTCATGGGTGGTATTAGCTTGCCTGTAGTTGTTCGACTTCCTGTAAGCATTGGAGGAAAACCGGATGTTACGCAACAAGGATCGTCAAACGCCAGTAATGTGCGATCTGCTCCTGGATCAATGCCGGCAAAAGTAGATGGGCAGTCTAGCGCTAGCGATATGAAACAGGCTATTGCTAGTCTTAATCTTGGAGCTGCCATTGAGAGAGGGCATCCAGCCGGTTGTGGTTGTCCAATTTGTTCCGGCAATAGATCGATAAGTTTTGGCGGTCCGGGATCATCCGGTTTTTCAACATCCGTAAAGAGTAGGGCCTTGGCTTCGACTTCCGGCTCTGTGACCAACGCCTCTACGGGTGATAAAATGCAGGCTGTAAAAACGCCTATTTCGGTCAGCATTGCTTCTGTGCAGACTGCCGCTAAAGCTTCAGCCGCGCAAGAAGCTGCTTTAGCCAGTAACCGCGCTGCCGAGGCCAGCCTTGACCAGTCTGCGGAAAAAACTGCCATTGCTGTGAAGAACAACAATTCTGCTCCTGTTATGGGACGTAATGTGAAGATCAGCGTGAATTTGTCGTCCACTGCCGCTGTTGCGCAAAGCACTCAAACTACTTCTGCGCAGACAACTTCACGCGCCGGTATCTCAAACCAAACAATGGCAGTAGCAGCGCGAAATGCTCCGGTAAATGCCGCGTCAAATCAAAATGTTCAGGCTCAAAATATATTTTCTAGACCGATGTCTGTTAATACGCCAGCGGCTAATATAGCGGGAGTTCAGCAAAACGCGGTCAATGTTGTCCACGCGCCAACCGCCAGTACACCGACCACTGCGCCTGTTACGGTTTCTGCAGACGCTTCGAATATTTCGATTTCTACAACAGCTACTTCAACTGCTTCTGTTGCTTCTGCTCGGACAGTGTCTGTTTCTATTGGCGCGTCTGCTTCCTCGTCTTCATCTGCCGCAAACAATATTGTCGCCTCCGTAAATTCGTTTAATAGCGCCGCCACAGGGGGGATGTCGGCGCGGATATTGAATTTGTTTAGCGAATCAAAAGGTTTTAGTCCGGTTCAGACTCAAAATAACGCGGTGTCGACAGTCAATTTGCAGGCCGGCGAAAAAGCGGTTATGCAAAAACCCGTGCCGATCAATCTGGCTTTTGTGCCGGCTAGCTTGGCCGGGACAACCACCGTGCTGACCGGTGTGAATGGCGCGCAATTAGTGATCAATGGCCAGCAAATGATTAACTTTGGAATTGCACCAAAAGAGGCCGGAGCGAACGGCGTGGTTTTTGGCGGAATGGCGCCACGGGAAACTAAAGCAACGTCCCAACAGCCGATAATTTCTTTTGCGGAATTGAGCCGCATCGCTCATGATCGCGATGTCCAAAAAGAAAATTTGAGCAAATTGATCAACATGCTCTTTGGAAAAATTATGCATAAAGAAGAAGATGATGAGGATTTGGAAGGCATGTATGGAATCTGGCGGGACTATCTGGAGCGTCAGCGCGAACAAAAAGATCAGCGGGAAAAAGAAGAGCGGCGCAAGAAAAAACAAAAACGAGATGCGGAGCTTCAAGAACAAGAGCTAGAAGCTGTCGCGGTTGTTTAGGAAGACCCGGCAGGTTATGCGAATTGTTGAAACACTCAAAATTGCTGAAGCAGAGTATTGACATTTGTTTTCATTTAATATATAAACTATTTATTGCAATTGAATTTTAATTGCAATAATCTACAGGGAAAGGCAGGAATATATATGTATCTCAAAGTTGTGGCTGTGGAAATGCTAAAGACAGAAAAAGTTAAATTTTACGATATTGCTAGAACTACTGGCGCTGTGGCTGGAGGTGCTTACGCCGCCTTTATATTTTCCCTGCCGCTCTTGATCCATTACGGCTCGGGAAATCCGGGTGGACAGCTTTCACAAATACGATCTGCTTTGAATGGTTTGAATCTTTCTCTTTTGAATGACGCCGCGCAAAATGTTTCTTTGTTTAAAATCAATTCTTCTGGAACGCTCGGTCTGGTGAATACTGTCGCTTTGACGCTGGCTTCTTTTTATGGTGTGGGGTTAGTTAAAGACTCTGTGCAAAAATTGCGTTTACCGCGGTTTACGTTGGATGAATTGCAGACTAAATTTCCAGAGCTTGGTAATACGGATCAAAAACTTTTTGCTTTGCGGACTGGGGTGCAGGATCAGGATTTATTGGATCAAGTTTTTGACCTGTTGGAGCGGCGAGAAGCGCTTGCGCCGCTGAACGCGGGCGTGTACGCGGTCAATACCCAAAACTGCACTGAAGAGCTGCGCGCGGCGCTTTTTGATCTGGGACTGACTATCGGCCAGACCGACGCGGCGATGGCTTATTTACGCGGTACAGTTGAGCAAAATGCAGAATTCTTTTTTAAGCGCACACTGCTAGGTGCGCAAAAATTTTTGGCTAGATCCGCGTTTCTTCCGCAGAGTGAGCAGCGCCGGTTGGCGCAAGCTGTCTTTCGGGAGCAATTGACACCGGAACGCGAGGAAACTTTTTTAAAATTTTTGCGCGTTGCCCGCCGGAGAACAATTTCGATAGACACCCAAATCGCGCTTTCGATCACTTTGCCGTTTTTTGTTTCTATGTATAATTTTATCAGCGGGGATTATATTCCCTGCTGTCCGATACACCAGAAAGCTATTCAGGAATGTTTGGGTACTCCTTGGCAAAATTACGGCGGCGCTTTGCCCGGACTGGCCGAGGCTGCTTTTTTGGCGGTCGTGCATGGTCATCTCAGTCATGTTGTGGAGAGGCTTGCGGAAAACAAGACCCGCAAAGCTCTGGCCGAAGTAATGAGCAGTTCCCAACTGGCCAAAGAATATGTGACTTTGCAGGACGGCCGACCAATACCGACCACTAAAGAGGACATATTGCCGCAAGCCACGCTAGTTTTGAGAAAAGGTCAAATGCTGCCAGTGGACGCGGTGGCTCTCCAGCAAATAACCGTGTCTGAATCGCACATGACCGGCGAATCTGTGCCGGTACTAAAAATGCCCGGGCAGATCGTGCTGGCTGGAGCTATTGTTCTGGATGATACGGCACAGATGCAGGCGTTTCGTACTTATGCGGATTCTGCTTTAGCCCAGCAGGAAAAACAGATCCAACAGGCCATAGCTAATAAAAGTGCGGCGGAAGATGTAGTTGAAGCTTTCGGCCGCAAATGGTCCCCGGCGATGAGCTTGTTTTCCAGTGGTTATTTCCTGTACGGCGTGCTTTCAGCCAATATGTTGGCGATCAAAAATGCGTTGACTGTTTTAGTCGCGACTACTCCCTGCGGATTGCAGACCGCTCTGCCTACCGCAAAACTGGCGCTCATCTCCCGTCTGGCCAAAGATAGAATCATTTTGCGCGACCCCAAGGCTCTGGCTGCCGCTGGCAAAACTCAAGTCATTGTTTTTGACAAGACCGACACTCTGACGGACAGCTCGCGGCTTTCTATCCGCGGACTGCATTACACCGCGAACGGCGTGCCAGAACGGGACTTGCCGCTGTTGTATTCTGTAGAGCTGTTGGCCGCGCATCCTATCGCGGATGAGATACGCAAATATATCGGATTGCAAAAGCAGAGTCCAACCATAAATAATTTTCAAGATCTGGGCAAGGCTGTGCAAGGCGTGTATACGGCGGATGGACAGGAGCATGCTCTTTCGGTTGGTTCATTAAAATATCTGCGCGCCAAAGGTTTATTGTCCGCGGTGGAAACGACCGGCCTTAATGAAGATGCCGTGGTCCTGGCTGTGGACGGTCAAGCACGGCTTTATTTTGAATACGCGGAAACTTTACGCGCGGACGCGACGGATACTATCATAGCCTTGCAAGAAACCGGACGGCGCGTGGTGATCGCTTCGGGGGACAGCCGGCAGCGGGTACAAGCCGCGGTCGACCTCTTGAATAAAGAACTGCTGGCGCGCGGCGCGCAACCATTGCTGAATACAGATGTACATGTGGAACTACGACCGGAAGAAAAAGAGGCGCTGATAAAGTCTTTGCAAAAAGACCCCGGTGGCGCCAAACAGTATGTGACTATGGTCGGTGACGGCAATAATGACAGCGGCGCTCTGGCCGCGGCGGATTTTGGCATTAGCTGGAATGCCAAAGGGCTGGCGCGTAATGCCGCACATGTGCTGGTCACGGACGGCAACCAGCTGTTTAAAGTTGTGGATATTTTACAAATGGCACGACGGTATTCCCGTAATATGCTGCAAAATATTCTTCTTTCAACGATTGGTAATGCCTTGATTATTGGCGGAGTAATTACCGGCTATACCGGCCTCGCCTTTAATTATGTTGGAAATTTGTTTGGCAACAGCGTTGGCCGGATGCTGCGCACTATGGATATGTTTATTTCTCTGATAGCGCATGAAGGCTTGACCGTGGGGGCGGCGCTTAATGCGGCGCGTCTGGGCAAAAAGAAAAAAATTGAAAAAAGAATCAAAACTTTGAATGGGACTGATCCCGCAAAACCGCAAAACTAATTTTTCTGCTAAAATAAGTCCCGTCAAATTCATGCCGAGATAGCTAACGGCGGACGCTAAGGCGTCCTTGTTTCTCTTACTTAACTTCGCTGACGCTTGTTAAGTTCGGGTCAGCTGGTTATGGTAATATGTGCTATTCGTTATGCCGAGATAGCTCAGCTGGTAGAGCAGCGCATTCGTAATGCGCGGGTCGCAGGTTCAATTCCTGTTCTCGGCTCCAAGGTAGTTTTATATGCAATATTGTTGAGTTTAGTAGACGCAATATGCCAGTGGCATATTGCGCAGGAATTGAAAGCTCGGAGCGGGTTTCGCATTGGCGAAACCGCGAGAGCGCGACACCGCAGCGAGGGAGCGTTCCGCGTATGCGGAACAATAGCGACCGAGACGTAGGTTCAATTCCTGTTCTCGGCTCCAAAAGAAAAAGCGCAACCGATACATTCCAGTTCCGGTCGCGCCTTATATAGCAATCATAGCAAATTATTTTTGTAAGTCAAGCATTTCCGTCCGTGTGATAATTATTAAGCGTTTCAGGGCTTTTGATAGGTTAAATTCTTTATTTAACTTACTGATACATTTTTCCTCCGGGGAGATTTTAATCCATCTTAAATCTATGATTACATTGACAGATTGTTTTATTGCTTTGTGTAAAGTGTTTTGTAATAAATATTTTCCCTTGCCTTCAGGACCTTTCATTTCCCATTTTAAGCCATCCATTATGATATCGGGGGTTTTGATGTGGTTGCGATCTACCGGTTTTAGAAATAAGACTTTTTTTCTTTGGTTTGCAAGAAAAGAGGCAGTTGCTAGTTCTTTTTGTGTAGGTAATGCCCCTGCCTCAAATTCAATGGTAAATTTTCTCATATTAATAGTGTATCATAATGCGCGGGTCGCAGGTTCAATTCCTGTTCTCGGCTCCAGCGAAATAATTTAAATCCGGCTCTTTGACCGCTTTGACTTCGTCCAGACGCCCGATAATTGTGCTATGCGGCGCGGATTTTACCAGCTCGGGATTAGTCTTTACCTCTGCGGCGATCTTTAGCATGATGTCGCAAAAAGCATCCAGCGTTTCTTTGGACTCCGTTTCGGTCGGCTCGATCATCAAGCACTCCGGTACGATCAGCGGAAAATAAATCGTCGGTGGATGATAACCGTAATCCATGAGGCGTTTGGCGATGTCCGCGGCTGACACGCCGTATTGTTTTTTCCATTCTTTGACACTGATGACGAATTCGTGCTGGCAGGTTTGCGGATAGGGAATAGCATAAACTTTTTGCAGACGGGCTTTGACATAATTGGCGTTCAGGACGGCCAATTTGGACGCGCGTTTCAAGCCCGCCGAACCCTGTATTTTCAGATAAGCGTAAGCCCGTAGTATCACGCCAATATTACCGTAAAAAGAATGAACTTTGCCGATCGATTTAGGCCAGTCATTGTTCAAATAATATTCTCCGTTTTGAAAATCGATTAACGGGCGCGGCAGATACGGCGCGAGCGCGGCTGTCACGCCGACCGGACCGGAGCCGGGTCCGCCGCCGCCGTGCGGAGTGGCAAAGGTTTTATGCAGATTAAGATGGCAAACGTCAAATCCCATATCGGCCGGCCGGACTAAACCCAGAGTCGCGTTAGCGTTCGCGCCATCGTAATAAAGCAAACCGCCGGCGTTGTGCACCAGCTCGGCGATCGGCAAAATATTTTTTTCGAATAAACCGAGCGTATTCGGATTGGTCAGCATCAAGCCGGCGACCGTATTGTCTAGATGTTTTTTTAGATCATTTAAATCCACGCCACCGTCCGGCAGAGACCGGATAGTCACGGTTTGAAAACCGGCCAGCGTGCAGGAGGCCGGATTGGTGCCGTGCGCCGCGTCGGGCGCTAAAATTTTGACACGCCGAGTGTTGCCGCGGTCTAAATGATACGCGCGAATTATCAGCAGTCCGGTAAACTCGCCGTGCGCGCCAGCCGCTGGCTGCAGTGTAAATCTCGCGTAACCAAAAGTTTGGCAGAGCATTTGCTCTGTCTCATAAAGTATTTTGAGCAGTCCTGCCGCGGAACGGTCTGACGCATGAGGGTTCATGCTGGTAAGGTCCTCGAGCGCGGCGATCTGTTCGTTGATTTTCGGATTGTATTTCATCGTGCAAGAGCCGAGCGGATAAAAACCACTGTCCACGCCGTAATTTTGTTGCGAAAGTTTGGTGTAATGCCGCGTGACGTCGCTTTCCGAAACTTCCGGCAAACGCAAAGATTTTCTTTCCGGCAGGCCAAAGCTGACCGATGGCGCGTCCGGCAGGGTGTGCGCTTTGCGGCCTTTTTGTGAATATTCAAAAATTAATTTTTCCATCTAAATATTTTTTCCTGTCCGGCGCAGCGTTTCCGCCAAAAAGTCTATTTGTTTGAGAGTTGTTTTTTCTGTAACGCTCAATAACAAACGCCGGTCATCTAAAGGTCGGCCGATTTTAAAATCTTTGGCCAGCGCCTCATTTATTTTTTTAGTGTTCGGACAATACAGGACAAAATCCCGAAAATGTTCTCCCTGGTCTACGGAAAAATCGGGAATGCCACCCAGTTTTTGTTTGGCGTAATCCGTGTTGGCTTTGCAAAGTTTGGCGACGGTTTGCAATCCGCTCTGGCCCAGGTAAGACATATATATAGTAGCCATGAGCGCGCAAAGCGCTTGATTGGAGCAAATATTGGAAGTCGCTTTTTCGCGGCGTATGTGCTGTTCGCGCGTCTGCATGGTCAGGACAAAAGGTCTGTTGCCGCGCCCGTCCGTCGTGCGTCCGGCTATGCGGCCGGGCATCTGGCGCAGGAAATCTTTTTTGGCGGCCAGATAACCGAGAGCCGGTCCGCCGTAATTTTGCGGCAAACCCAGTGGCTGTGCCTCGCCGGTGATGATGTCCGCCGAGGGCGGCTCAAGCGCCGAAAGCAATAATGGATCGGCGCAGACAATAAACAGCGCGCCATTTTCTCTGGCTTTTGACAGATATTCCTGCCAATTACTGATCAGTCCGTGAAAATCCGGCAGAGCAAAAATTACAGCCGCGGTGTTTGCGCCGCTCTCTTTTTGCTCTGTGATATTGCGTGGCGTGAGATAAGTTTTTAAGACCTCACAATAATTCGGGTGTAGAGTGTTGGCCAAAACATATTCTGTCCGTCCGGTGGCGGCGACTGCCATACTGATCGCTTCGGCCAGAGCCGTCGCGCCGTCATAGAGCGAAGCGTTGGCTATATCCAGTCCGGTCAATTCGCAGACCATGGATTGAAATTCATAGATCGCGGTCAGCGTGCCCTGGCTGATCTCCGGCTGATAAGGCGTGTAGGCTGTGTAAAACTCCGAACGTCCGGCCAGAGCCGGCACGACTGGCGGTATATAATGATCGTAACGTCCGCCGCCCAAAAAAGAAACAGACTGGCGCTCCGGCTGGCGGCGCAATTCGTCAAACTCCGCCAAAAGTTCTATTTCCGAAACTGGCTTAAATTCGGAGAACTCCAGATTTTTTAATTTCTCCGGCACGTCGGCAAAAAGCTCACCGATATCTTTCGCGCCAATAGTTTGGAGCATTGCCTGTATCTCGTTTTCCGTATGCGGAAAATACACCATCGATTTTTTTACTCGCCGATTTTTTCTTTGTATTGCGCCGCGTCGAGTAAGGTGGAAAATTCAGCTGGGTTGAAATCTTTTAGCTTGATGATCCAGCCTTCGCCATAAGGGTCTTTGTTGACCAGCTCGGGCGATTTTTCCAACAGCGGATTGATCGCCGAGACCATGCCGGACAGCGGCGAGTAAAGATTGGACACTGTTTTGACCGATTCCACCACGCCAAAATCGCCGTTTTGCGCGACCTGTTTACCGACCGCCGGCATTTCCACAAAAACAATGTCACCCAGCTCAGACTGCGCGTGATCGGTGATGCCGACCAACGCGGTGTTGCCGTCGATCTTGACCCATTCGTGTTCGGCCGTATATTTAAGCTCCGCTGGAATATTGGACATAAAACACCTCGTGAATTTTATGCGCGGATTATAAATCCGGCGCGGGATATACGCAAGCGCAGCCTCGACAGGCGCTAATTTAGGCTTCAGTGTTAAAGCTGAAGCGGCTGGCCTCAAATTTATTTTTGGGCGAGAGCCGCGGATATTTGGCGTGCTCATCGATAATGGCGTCGATCAATGTATGTAGTTTGTGCATTTCCAGCGTGGACACATTTTCGGAAAGTTTGGGTTTGCCGGTGTGAATATCGAGGACCGTGATGCCATTGTCATTGATGACCTGTATGTCTTCGCGAATAACCGCGCGGCCGGGCAGGACGCTGTAGGCGGCAAATTCGGGATTGTAGCGATCGCGCAGCGAAATGATGAACAAAAATCGCTGATTGTTACTGATGTCTTTGTCCGACGGATAAGCGATGCCGTTGGGATGCGTGTGATACACGCCGAAAAAAATCAAGCCGTGTTTTTTGGCGAACTCGTGGCCGCGTAGGATATCGTCCGCGGACATGCCGAATTCTTGGCGTTGATCGCCGCCGGCTTGATTGTACAACGGCATGACACCTTTGATGACGCCGTCAGAGGAGCCGCAGAGCACGCCGCCGGTTTCGTACGGATAATTTTCCTGCGCCTGCTGCATGATGAGGTCATATTGATGCTGGGTGATGATAAACATTCTTCTATTATAACATTTGCCGCGCGAATATCTTTTGTTTTTTTTTCTTAACTGAAGTCTAACAATCCACAAATTTTCTTTTAACAGACTTTCTCTAAACTTTTTCGCAACTGCAGGAAATGCAGAAAAAACAAGGAGGAAAGAAGTATGGAAAAAAATGTGCGAAAAATAATGGTGATAGGAGTGGTGGCGTTGAGCTCGCTGGCTTGCGCGGCGCCGGGCTGGTTTGTCCAGACCGATGTGAATCAGGATTTTAGGTATAGGCTGCATGATTATAAAAAAGATGGCAGTGAGAATGGCGCGTCACGTTACCGTGAGCGTATCCGTTACCGTTTGGGTATCACTTCTAAAATCAATGATGAGTTTTCGGTCGGCGCGCGGTTACTGACTGGCGACGGTACAAACAAATCAACAACCCAAACTCTGGACGGTGAATTTACTAAAAAGAATTTCAATCTTGATCAGGCTTATTTGAGTTATGCTCCGGCTTGGGTGCCGAGCGTGGTCGGTAAATTCAAAGCGACTGTTGGTAAATTTGATGTCAAAGAAGGCGTCTATACAG
>JAIRZV010000022.1 GCA_031267055.1 Candidatus Margulisiibacteriota bacterium
GTAAGCGGAAGTACTTCACAAACCGGCAGCGGCCATTCGCATACCGTAACTATTGGCGGAACCATTGGCGGCACAGACGGCACGCATACTCACGCTGTTTCCGGCGGCACTATCGGCAATACCGGAAGCGGCGAGGCTTTCGCTGTGGTGCCAAGTTATTACACAGTGGTGTATATAATGAAGGTGGCGTAATCCACCGCGAAGCGATTCTCCGGTTTACAGTGGAAAAAGCGTATACGCGGCGTCCACCACGTGGCGAAACTCCTCGGACAGTTGGCGATAATCCAGCACATCCACGCGATAGGGCAGGCGCGCTTCCTCAAACTCGCAACGCAGAGCGGACAGACTGTCCTCAGCAAAATCGCCGACCAGCGCCAGGTCCAGATCCGAATAACTTTTGTGCGCGCCTCTCTGCCGCGAACCAAAAACCCGCACCTCGGCGTGCGGCACATGCCGACGCAGAATAGTTCGGATCAATTGTTCTTCCTGCTCGCTGACAGAAATCACCGGCGTTTCTCCAGACTTTCCAGCAAAGCCTGCGCGTACGGCAAAAATTCCACCGCTTTCTGATAAACAGCCTCTGCCGTTTCCCGCGCATATAGATGAGAGGTTTTATTCCGCGCGTCGTGAAACTCCATCCATTTCAGGACATCGTCGATCAATAAATTTTCCGCGCCACGCCGAAAAAGTTCGATGCGCACCACGCCGGCGACAATATCCGGACTGACATTGATTTCCAGCCAGCGTTTAAGCATTTTCCAGCACAATTCATAGGAAAATTCAAAAGCCTGAATCACTCCGGCACGCAAAGTTTCTATCTCGGCCGGATCCGCAGCGGAACCGGCTTCTATTTTTTTTGTTACTTTAATTGCTCTTTGCAGAGCAGCCAAAGCTTTTTTCAATTCGTTAAGATTTAATTCCATGCACGCATTATACCACGCGGACTGTCGGTGTCCGGCCTGACGGCTAATCTTTCCAGGGATCTAGCACGTTGACATCCAAGCCTTGAAAATCCCGCGCATTGCGGGTCAGGAGGATCAGCCGATGCGCGCGGGCAGTGGCGGCCAGCAGGCTGTCCAGCACAGACAACGTTCTTTTCTGTTTGGCGCACATTTCGCCCCACTCCAGCATAATCGTATAATCGACCGGCAAAGTCCGCTTGGCAAACCACACAGTCACCGCATTGAAATCTTGCAGTAATTTTACAAACCTTGTTTTTTCTTTAACCATTTTTATGCCGCGCCACATCTCGCCCAGCGAAATAACGCTGATGTATAAATTTTCTTCCGGTATAGCGTCGATTTTTTGCCGCACCAACGGATTGCATTGTTTCTTGTAAAGCTCTGAAATAACGTTTGTGTCCAGCAAATAACTCATAGATCAATCTTGCGCATGGTCCGGTCTTTGTTACGGCGCAAATCCAGCTTTACTTCGGCAAAAGAAGAGCTTTGCAAAAGCTCATACAAGCTCTGTTTAGGTTTGTTGGCGTTGACCAATTTTTCGTATTCGTTATTGGACAGCAGCACCGCCACATTTTTGCCGCGCAAAGTGATTTGCTGCGGCGACTCGGCGGAGGCTCTCACTACCTCGCTAAATTTGGCTTTGGCTTCTTGCAATTGCCAGGGTTTCATCGCATAACTCCTTTCTGACTAGTCAGACTGGTCATATTATAGCAAGCTATTGAATCCTGTCAACAGTGCGCTATACTACTTGGTCTATGCTCAATATTTTTAAACTGCTGAAAAAATACCACGAGACCTTGAGCAAGGAGCGTATCCGCTATATCGCCGCGGGGTTGGTGCTGGGTATGTTCTTGGGCTTGCTGCCTTTGAGCGTCAACAGCGTCATTATCGCACTGCTGGTTTTCGCGCTGCGCAACGACCGGCAAACTGCTCTGCTGTCCACACTGATTTTCGGCGCGCTGGGTTTCGCGCTCGACCGGCTGGCGCATCCGCTGGGGCTGGCTGTTTTGCAGGCCGGTTTTTTGCAGGGACCGTGGACCTATCTATATAATCTGCCGTTTTTCCCGTTCACCGGCTTTAACAACACTATCGTCATGGGCAATACACTGCTCGGCCTTATCTTGGCCGTGCCGGCAATTTTCCTGTGCAAAATTTTGGTGCTGAAATATCGCGGCAGCCAATTACAGGCCAAAACCGCACAATTCTTGCAAAACAAACTCGTGTCCGGCATCGCCGCGGGGTTCAATATTTTTAATCTGCGCGGTTTATTTATGAGGAAGTCCTGATGTTAAATTGGAAAAAATTTTTGCCCGCGCTGGCGCTGATCTTAGTCGTCATTTTCGGCTTTAATCCGCTGTTAAAATTTGGTCTGGAAAAAGCCGGCAATGCGGCTTTTGGCGCCAAAACGGAGATCGTTGGTTTTTCGCTCAATCCGTTCACCGGCCGGCTGGACATCAAGCGCGTGCAGGTCGCCAACAAAAACGCGCCTTTTACCAATCTTTTCGAGCTGGGCGCACTGCGGCTCGGCTTGGACGCTGAGCAGTTGTTTTATTCACGGGTAAATATTCCGCAGGCCACATTGGATAATATCCAGCTGGGCACGCCGCGCGCTAAATCCGGCGCTCTGCCGGTCAAAAAGAAAAAAGCTCCGGCGGAGAAAAAACCGTTTGATCTAAATAAATTCACGCAAGAACTCCAGCTTGATCCGGCCGCTGTGCAGCGGGCTTTTCAGGTCGCGCCACCGCAGGCCAGCAGCGAGGCCGAACGCGTGAAAAAGGAAAATGCGCAAAAACTGGCCGAGGTGAAAAAACGGTTGGCTGCTGTCGACGTGCAGAAAGAATTAGCCGCGCTCAATTTGCAAGAGCTGAATAATTTCTCTATTTCCAGCGTGGATGATTTGTCCAAAATGCAAAGCCTTGTCGCGGAAAAACAAAAAGGTTTACAAAAAATTACCGCCGACCTCGCCGTCAACGAAGCCATCGTCGAACACACATTCATGGATGCGTTGATCAATCTCGAAGAGCTGGATACTATCGCGGAAAAAGATCTGGACAATTTGCTGGACGCCCTGGACCTCGGCAATTACGATCTCGGTTCGCTCGGTAAAGATCTGCTCGGCCCTAAACTCAACAGCTGGCTGGACACCGGATTGCAGTATTTCGAGCTGGTCAAAAAATATTTGCCGCCCAAAACCGAGCCGCCCAAATTTAAAAAAGAGCGGTTTCAGGGACAGACCATTGTTTTCCCGAACAACAAAACGCGGCCGCGTTTTTGGCTCGGGCGTTTGGGTTTAAGCGGCGTCAGCGGGCAGGGCACAGCCAATGAATTAACTTACAGCGGCTATATCAATGATCTGGCCAGTGAGCAACATTTGATCGGTCGGCCAACGCAGATCAAGATCCTCGGCGCGTTCACCAAACGCGCGCAGTCGTTACTGGATATCGATATTGCGCTCAACCATCTGGGCGAGGGCTATGCCGATGTCTACTGTCTGGTTTTATCCGGCTATGATCTCGCTGGTGTACAGCTCTGGGATGAACAGCTTATTCCGCTCAAAATTACCGGCGGCCTGGGACGCATCAACATCGCGCTCAGCGTGGCGAACGATGAACTGGACGGCGCGATCACGCTGTCCGGCAAAAATATGCGTTACGAAAAGATCGGCGCTCCCAGCGGCGCGGGGGCTTTAATTGCGGACGCTATTCAGAGCGCACCGGAATTAACCGCCAACATTGATTTGACCGGTATGCTGGACAACCCGCATCTCTGGGTTAAGACCAATGTGGACACGCTGATCAAGAACCGTCTGGAAAAAGAATTTGGCGATCAGATCGCTCAAGCCAAAGCACAAATTGCCGCTGAGTACGAAAAAACCATTGGCGAAGCGCGGCAGGAAATAAAAGCCGCGTTGAAACAAACGGAAGAAGAATCGACCTCCGTGCTGGCCGCGCAGCAAAAAGCTCTGGACAACGAAAAAGCCAAAATCGAGCAAAAGAAAAAAGAGCTGGAAGACCAGATCAACAGCCAGACCGATACAATCAAAAAACAAGCGGAAGACGCTTTGAAAGACGCGCTGCCAAACTTGAAGTTTTAGGCCTGCCGCGAGTAAAATAAAGAAGCAAAAATTTTGCAACAATTTCCTTGATCGTGCGATAATCTAGTATGAGTATGTCGCTGTCAACTAAACTTATTGCCGAGCCGAGACGCCTGACTTGGGGAATGCGCCGTGAGTTGCATGTCTGGCGTCCCACGAGGTCTATGCCAGTCGCGCGTCCGATCGATGCTTCTCTGCACGGAAACTCCAGCTTGGAGATACTAAAGCAGAGTTATTCCGCTACTGTTTGTTTTTCACCGGCGCATCTCACTTACGATCTGGCGGAGCAATTGCGCGCTTTCCAGCCCAACGACGGCTATCACGCGACCGGCCTGCAATTTATCACCGACAATTTGGATCTGATCGTCGTCGATAATGCCGAAAGATTTTCGGCGCGCGCCGCTGACGGCTTGGTGGCTGTCAACTCTTCTGAAAACCCACGCGTGGCTTTGATTCAATTGCCGGCTTCTCCGCCGTGGCGGCTAAATCGCAATCGCCGCTTCAATCTGCTTCTCACGCCGCTTTTGATCCGGCCAGCCGCCGGACAGTTTTTAACGCGCCTGTCGCAGGCCGGAGAAATCCCGCGTTTTAATAACAAATATCAGGAAATCCGCTCTCGCTACCAAGAGATATTCTGGTTGAATTATGCGAAATCTTTGCGCAACAATTGGCAAATTGCGCCCATCTCTACGGAAACAGATTATTCTATTCAGCGTGATTTAGAAAATAAAATACAAACTGCCCGCCAGAAAGTCGCGGAATACAACAGCTTGCTCGGTTTGGACGCAGAAAATCTTGAATTGTTCCCGTTAAGGCCGGACTTTTCTTTCCGGATTCGGCGGTTTTTCTTACAACCCAGACAGTCGAGCCTTGCCGGATCCGCGCGTCCTTAAAATATAGTGTTTTTTACTGCTTCACGCCGCACATGACTAATTATATTTTGTGTTAAATAAAGCTGTTTTTCGCGTTCGCACTTGCTTAACGCCGCCGACCTGTGTTAATTTTTATCAAACTATATTTTCTTTGTGATAATCTTGCAGAGCTTTTACGTCAAGTTTTCCGTGAAGCAATGCTTCAAGCCCTTTGGCGACCATAATCGCCGCCGCAACTGTCGTTACACACATTGTTTGATAGCGCAAGCCGGCCTGTCTTATATAGTAGTCGTCCTGCCGCGCGCCTTTGCCTGACGGCGTATTAAAAATGAGGCCGATCTCGTGATTGGCGATAGCGTCGATAATATTCGGATGCCCCTCGCGCGCCTTGGCGATCTCGCTGACAGTTATGCCATTCTCACGCAAAAAATCGCCTGTGCCGCGCGTGCAGACGATTTCAAAACCAAGCTCCTGATATTTGCGCGCCGCCCAGAGGAGTTTTTCGTCACGGTAGGGATCGTGCACGGAAATAAAAATCTTTTGACCGGCTTCCGG
>JAIRZV010000119.1 GCA_031267055.1 Candidatus Margulisiibacteriota bacterium
TGGACGCGCTAATAACTATGCTGCAGCTTTATATCAAGACATTCAAAGAGCGGATTATTTGGAAATGAAGGCGCGTAATTTGCAAATTAACGTAAACACTAGGTATAATTAATTCTCAAATTTTTTGTTACTTGGGGATATAGCTCAGTTGGTAGAGCGATTGGTTCGCAATCAATAGGTCAGGGGTTCGAATCCCCTTATCTCCACCAAGCCGCCGTAGGCGGCGAAGTGACGAGTTTTGAAAAAGAAGTTATAATACCTTTTAAGAAAGGAATGCTTTATGGCACGACCAACTACAAAAAAAGATTTAGCCAAACAAGCCGAAGAAAATTTCAAGAAACTTATGGCCTTGATTGAGGAAAAGGAACACAAATAGCATGTGCGGCACGCAAGACAAAAACGCCCGTGATTTACTAATGCATTTGCATCGCTGGCATGAAATGGTTATTAAGTGGCATAAAGATAATTTGGCGGGTAAAGAAGCGGAGTTTTTGCCACAGGGCTTTACCTGGCGCACCACGCCGGAACTCAATCTCAAGTTTTGGCATGAATATCAAAACGTAAATTTGGCCAAAGCCAAACGCTTGGTGAAAGAGAGCCATAAAGAAGTTATGGATATTATTAACTCACACACCAATGATGAGCTTTTCAAAAAGGGCGTTTATAAATGGACAGGCGGCACATCTCTCGGCGCTTATTTAGTGTCGGTAACTTCCAGTCATTACGATTGGGCGATGAAGCTGCTGAAAAAAATGCCCTAATATGACGCTCAAACAACTGCTCGATTATGCCAGAGCCAAAGACGGCGTGGAAATTGACCGGTCTTACGAGTTGGTTTCTGGCTTGTTTAGCCAGTAACACCTTTGATTTCAGAGA
This sequence comes from Candidatus Margulisiibacteriota bacterium, assembly GCA_031267055.1. Taxonomy (GTDB): domain Bacteria; phylum Margulisbacteria; class Termititenacia; order Termititenacales; family Termititenacaceae; genus Termititenax. The sequence goes on from JAIRZV010000119.1 coordinate 877, forward strand.
TGGTATAATTATATAATGAAAAAACGTAAGATATATTTAGATACAACTATTATTAGTTATCTTGACCAGCAGGATGCGCCGGAACGTATGATGGAAACACACAAACTCTGGGACAAAATCAAGATGGGGGAATTTGAGGTGGTTATATCCGATGTTACTACTAGAGAAATTAATGATTGTGAAAAAGAAAAAAGAGAGACATTGCTGGATTATCTTAAACAGATTAAGCCTGTCTTGGTTTCTGTAGATGACAAGACGATAGAAATTGCAGAGCGTTTTGTTGATTTTGGTATTTTGAAACAAAAGAGCTTTGATGATTGCCAGCATATAGCCTCAGCCATTGTAAGCGATAGCGACATGATTGTATCGTGGAATTTTAAACATATTGTCAATCCTAAAACAATTACTGGCGCAAAAATAGTAACCACAGTTGAAGGTTATAAGGATTTGCTAATTTGTACACCAACTATGTTAATTGAGGAGGATGAATGAAATGATTCATAATGTGCCAAAGCCTAAAATCAGTCCTGATTTTACAATAGACGATATTCATAAGATTCGTGAATGGCATTATGAATGTTTAAAAGATGCTACTCTTGAGGAACGGAAAGAATATTATCACCAAGGCTCGGAATCCATATTACGAGAACTTGGCTTTATTGCCAAAGTGTAACGGCGGGGTTAGGCAGATGAATAAAAAAGAAAAAGAATTTGATTGTGTAAAATTCAAACAAAAATTATTTGAAAATGCTTTAAAAGTAAGCGGCGCAAAGAATTTAGATGAATACGTGGATTATGTTAATGCGCATTACACAACCTCGCCATTGTATAAAGCAGCGGTCAATGCTTAAGAAAAATAAAGTTTTTTAACATAGTTGCCATCCTATTTCTATTTAAATTTACAATTCTGTAATAATGCGCTAAAATTAAATAAGATGTTTTTTACTCTTTTTAAGGAGGCTTTATGGCTTACGCACAAGCAAGAGACAACGAGGATATTGAAAAAATCCTACGCCGATTCAAAAGACAGGTGAAAGACGAAAATATTCTGCAGGATTTGCGCGAGAGGGAAGTGTATGAAAAACCCTCGGAGATGCGCAAAAAAGAACAACGCGAAAGAGAACGTCAAAACCACCGCCGAATGCGTCTGGAAGAATACTAAAACACAATGTGGCCGCGGGGGGTAATCGGCAGGCTCAAACTGATCGATCGCTATGTCGTCAGTGAAGTGGTGAGCCTTTTTTTGCTGGGCATGGCCGCGTTGATTATCATCGGCACTATTGATTTGGTGTTTAGTTTTATTGACATGTTCGTCAATAACAGCGTGCCGTTTCCGATCGTTTTTAAAATTTTGATTTTTAAAATCCCGGCGATCATGGTGTTGTTTTTCCCGATGGCCGTTTTGTTTGCGACGGCGATGGCGTTGATCCGCATGATCACCGCTTCGGAAGTGACCGTCCTGCGTGCCGGCGGCTTTTCGCTGCTGCGTATTGTTCTGCCGTTTATTGCCGCCGGCGCCTTGACGGCATTTTTGTCTTTTGCCAACAACGACCTGCTGACACCTTGGGCCAATGGCGTGTCCGATGGCCTGATCGATAAAGTCGTTTTGAAAAAACCGCTGCCGGATATTCTGGAAAATACTTTTTTTAAAGAATCGGAAACGCGCTATTTTTTTATCCGCCGCATCGACAAAGCGACCGACATCATGGAAGATATCGCGGTGTATGAATTGACCGGCGAATTTCCCCGCGTCATCACGGCCAAACGCGCGCACTGGGACGGGAGCCAGTGGCTGCTGGAGAAAGGTTTTGTACACAAATACGACGAGCGCGGCGCGTTGTCCTATCAGAGCGATTTTGCCGATCTGAAAATCAACATCGACAAGAGTTTTTACAATTATTACAAATCGCAAAAAACTCCGTCAGAAATGTCGACCCGCGAGTTGAGCCGGAGGATCCAAGAATTAAAAAACAGCGGCGCGGAGACCGGCTCGCTCAAAACCGCCTACTATTTGAAATTTTCCATGCCAGTGGCGTGTTTGATTTTTGCGCTGGTCGGCACGGCGCTTTTGCTTTTGTTTTTGAGTGGCAGCCGCGATATTTGGAGCATTATCCGAGCGGTCATTTTTGCACTGCTCTCCGTCGGTTTTTATTTTTTCCTGATGGCTTTTTTCCGCGCTTGGGGACGTGGCGGCTACATTTCGCCTTTTTGGTCGGCTTGGTCGCCCAATCTGATTTACGGTGTGCTGGCGGCTGGTATAATAGGCTGGCAAAATAAAACCAGATAGCGAGGGAGTGCATGACGGCGGATTGGCGTGAATTGCAGACTTTACGGGAGAATGCGGCCAAATATTTTGCCCAGAATTATTTTTTGCAGGCCGCGGTTTGCGACGAACAGCTGATCAAATACAATAAAGCTCTGGCGCCGGACATTATTCTCAAGTATTTAAAAGCACAGCAGGAAAATCCGCAGCTGCGCGCCGAGCTGTACAAAGCGATGATCAAGCTGTATCTGGCCGCAGACAATCCTTTTGATCTGCTCGACGAGATCAACGAATATTTGGACCTCGCGCCGACCGATCCGCAGGTAGTCGATTTACTGCTCAAACTGGGTTATGCCTATAAACAAAATCCGCTGTTGACGCCGCTGCTGGCCAAGGCCGCCGGGCACAATCCGCAAAATTATTCTTTGCTAAAAACTCTTTCGGGGTTATACTTGGAGCAAGGACAGCCGAAAGCGGCGATCGCGCTCTACGAAAATTGTTTGAAAAACGGAGAAAAGGGGGCTCCGGAAATGCTGAATATTCTGACCGAATTACACATTCAAGACAGAAATTATACACGGGCGGCCGAATTGTACCGTGAGCTTTCCCGTCAGCAGGCACAGGCGGTGATCGACCGACTGGAATTGTTGCGCGGCAAAAAAGGCATGTCGGCCGAGTTGCGTTTTTTGCTGGCCGAGCTGCAGATCAAAAGCAAGGAGCCGGACAAAGCGCTGGAAGTGTACGAGGAGATACTCACGGAGACTCCGGCCGAAGCGGAAAATGTTTTGACCGCACTGAAGAAAACTTTTTTGGCTATTTACGAAGACTATCCGGCCGCGAAATTCCTGCAGGCGCGGATTTATAAAATCCAAAAAAATTATTCTGAAGCGGTCAGCGCTTTGTTCAAGCTCGTCAATCTTTCGCCGAAATACTATGAGCAAGTAGCCGCGGAATTACAGGAAATCATCAAGCTTGAACCGCGGCAATTTATGGCGCTGGACACTCTGGCGCTGATCAGCGCTTATCAAAAAGATTTTGCCAAGTCGTTTTATTATTACAGTCGCATTATTGATTTACTGCCGGAGCGCACCGACGATATTGTGGAAAAAGCCAAAGGCGCTTTGCGGGCGCATCCGCAGGTGATCGCCGCGCGGGAGATTTTGGCCAAAGCCGCTTTTGCCAAAAACAATTACCGTCGCGCCAAGGCCGAAGCCGAAGCGATACTGGCGATCGACGCCAAAAATGCCGGCGCGCACATGGTATTGGGACGTTCGCAGCTGGCTATGGGCGAACTGGAGGGCGCGGTGGCGTCTTTGCACGCGGCGCTGTCTTTCAATCCTTATAATAAATTGATCCACCAGTATTATCAGGAAGCGGAAATTTTGATGCTGGACCGCAAGATCGCCGATCTGGCCAAGCAGGCGGCCAAAGACCGCTGGAAATATTCTCTGCATTTTGAGCTGGGTAAACAGTATTTTCACCGCGGTTTATTGACCGAAGCGGTCGGCGAATTTCAAACCGTGGTCCGTGACGCCGCGTTGCAGGCCGAAGCGCACCGTTATCAAGGGCTTTGTTACAAAGAAATGGGACGTTATGATCTGGCGGCCGCACAGTTCAAAAAAGCGCTGGCTAAGACTCCGGAAAATAACCGCCACGAACGTTTGAAATTGTTGTTTTACGCCGGTCTGGCCAATGAAGCGCTAGGACATCAGCAGGAAGCTTTGCATCTTTACGAGGAAATACAGTTGCTGGAATTAAATTACGAAAACGCGGCACAGCGCGCGGAGAAAATTAAAAATTTTTCGTGGGTGGAAATACGCGGCAAAGCTCTGGCGGCGGTGCTGGCCGAACCGGGTTCCAAACGCTTGATCTGCAGCTGGGCTAAAAACAACGAGTCGGAAGAGTACGCCAAGCGTTTTAAAAATAAAAATATCGATATGTCTTTTAGTATGGAACACAACAATCATGCCGTGGAATTGGCGCTGTGCGGACGCCTCGGGCAGGCTGAAGAGGATCTACTGCTCGCCGAGCAAATGGACCCGCAATTTACGATCGTGCACAATAACAAAGCTGTGCTGGCTCTGCTCAACAACAAACTTGCTGACGCCAAAAAATATCTGGAGCAGGCCAGAGAATTAAACCCGCGCGTCTGCATTATTTACGCCAATCTGGGCGTCTACTATTTGCTGGCTGGCGAGCCGGAAAAAGCGCAGGAAAATCTGGAAATCGCGCTGTCGCTGGACAACACGATGTATTTGACGCAACTCAATCTGGGTGATCTTTACTACACCAAAGAAAACATTCCGCAGGCTCTGTGTTTTTGGCAGAGCGCGCTGCAACTGGGCGTGCTGCCGGAGCTGGCCAAACGCCGTCTCAAATACTGGCAATTGTGAATGAATTAAAATACAAATACTCGCTGCTCTTTCAAAAAGATGGCCTGTTGATTTTTTTGTCACAGCTGGATTTATTGCGCCTTTTTGGCCGCGTCCTGCAAAAAACGCAATTGCCGATCGCCTACAGTCAGGGTTTTAATCCGCATCCGCGTTATGCTTTGCCATATCCGTTGCCGGTGGGTTGCGTCAGCCACGCGGAAATGCTGGAGATTTATCTGACGCGGCCGGTCGACGCCGCGGATTTACCCGCGCTTTTCAATCAGTATTTGCCGCCGGAGCTGAAGGTAATCAAAGCGGTTTTTGGCGCGCTCGCGCCGAAATACTATTTTCGCGTCGTTTTGGACGGAGACAAATCTTTGCCGGAGAACTGGCCGGATTTGCTGTTAGAAAAAAAGAACAAAAGAGGCCAGGTAAACCGGTACCGTTTGGGCGATCATGTATGTTTGGAGCAAAAAAGGCGAGAATTATTTATTCGCCCCTTGAGTGAAAAAATCCTAAAGGCGGAAAAAATCTGCGCTTTGCTGGGGTTTGGTACAGAGGATATAAACGATATTTTTCGTGAAGTAGACGGATAAACATTGAGCGCGGTAAATATTTTACCCGAAGCGAACGTAACCTTCAGTGCTATGCCGTGTTCGCGCAGGTAAAGATATTTACCGCGCTAATAAGAATCCGTGGTGCGGAACGGTAAAATATTCGTTCCGTAACTGAAATTCCGTTCAATTTAAACTCAGATCGTCGAGATAAAACACGCCGCTGGTCTGTGCCGGGATAATTACGCGCAGGCCGTAATAATAATCTGCGCCGCCGTTAAGCAGCAAAGGCAAGGTGAGTTTTTGCCAGGTTGGTTCACGCAAAGTGATTTGATACTGGCGGACTTTGCGCGCCTCGCCAAAACTTAGTTTTTTATGATCCTCGCCGGTTTCCGGTATCAAAGTCAGGGTTAGCGGATATTCACTGCGCAACGCCAAACTGGTCTTGATCGGCGTAAGGTCGGTATTTTTCTTGGGCTTGGGGTTCTTCAGCGGAAAAAAGATTTCCGCCGGATTTTCCCGCGTTTCAAAAGAACACTGCAGAGATTTACCCTGCGCGCCGTAATGATTTTGGCTTTCCACAGCCAGCGCGATAGAAGCGTTGCGCGTATTGATTTCCGGCAACACTGCATAAATACTCTTGGTGTCATTGTCAAAATTGTAAACGATTTGATAGCTCGGCTTTATTTTTTCCGCTTTTTCCAGCGTGATGTCGTCCAGATACAAAGTAATTTCCCCGTCTTCAGCCGGCAGCAGTTGCACATAAATTTTGCGCAAGTCGTTGATATTGATCTCGCGGTTGACCAGCGGTATCTCGGCTTTTTGCCATTGGCGGGTGAGCGTTTGGTCAGGCAGGTAGTTTTTGATATTTTCAAAAGCGGTTATCGAGCGGCTGTCCGCCAGAGCGATCTCCATTTCGCAGCTGGTGTCCGTCCGGCAAAAAAAAGCCAGCGTGTCGACCTCCTCGAGATTACTGCGTCCTTCGATCACGATGACCGCCGCGCCGTTTTCTTTTGACGCGGTAAATTTGACCGCCTGACCGAGCAACGGCGTGTATTCAGTGACGGAGGTTACGGTGACCGGCGGATAACTCGGCGGCACACGCGCCTCAAATTTGCCGTTAAAATCCTGCCAGATACCGGCGGACAAAAAAGAACAAAGCGTTAAAATAAATAATTTTGCCGGAGTTTGATAAAATTTACGCATATTCGTTTATTTTAGCAAAGAACAGCGGCGCCGGAAATATCCGTGCATTGTAAAAAAGCGTCCGGTATTGTAAGATTAGCCCACTTTTTTGGAGGAAAATTATGCAAAAAGGCATTCATCCCGATTATCATGAGGTCACGGCCACTTGTGCCTGTGGCGCGCAGTTTAAGACCGGCTCGACGCTGAAAGATATCCGCGTGGATATCTGCTCGGCCTGCCATCCGCTTTTCACCGGCAAGCAGAAAATTTTAGACACGGAAGGCCGCGTGGATAAATTTATGAAAAAACTGGCTGTCGCCAAAAAAGCCGCCAGGAAAAAATAGCCTCGGGGGCGGCGTGTGGGCGAAGAATCCGGAGATAAAACAGAGGAGCCTACGCCCCATAAACTGCAAGAGTTGCGCAAAAAAGGCCAGGTCGCACATTCCAAAGAAATTTCCACCGCCGTTTTGCTGATCAT
>JAIRZV010000165.1 GCA_031267055.1 Candidatus Margulisiibacteriota bacterium
TATATTAAAAACAGAAAAGCCAAAGATAAAGTGTTTGCCAAAAATTACGATATTGGTTACACCGATTTTAAGATTGGTTTGCTGTTGAAGAAATTACGGATAGAACAAGGTGTTTCGCAAGAAGAACTTGCTAGAAAAATGCGTACCAAAAAAAGCGTAATTTCTCGCATGGAAAATCATGCCGAAGATATTCGCTTGTCTACTTTAACTCGAGCAGTGAATGTGTTTGGTAAAAGATTGCAAATAGTAGTTTCGTAATTTTTTGTTCCTAAATCCACTTTCCGAAACAGCGCTCAATATTAATGAAAAAACTCTCCGGCATCCCTGTTCAGTGCTTTGGCGATTTTCAGCAGAGTGATGATGGTGGGCAGACGCGTGCCGTCCTCGATGTTTTGAATATAGCGCAAACTTAAATCTACTTTATCTGCCAATTTTTCTTGGGTTAAGCCGGCTGATTTGCGGAAATGCTTGGTGTTTTTGCCGATATTTATTTCCATCTTTGCCTCACTGCTTGCAATCCTAACTATGGTGGGTTATAATTATTACGTGCTTATTGCACGTAATAATAAAAAATCGAAGGGGGATTTTTATGGCTGGTAATTACACAGACAGTTTTGCAGGGGATCCGTATTATATTTTGAAAGGAGAACAACTTTCGGCGGCAGGTATGACCGCCGCACTGAATACCAAAGAAAAAGTTGCCAACAAACAATTATATTCAACAGACGCCGCGGCAACTTTGACCGCTAGCTCTTCCAGCGACAGCTATTATCCGACCTCAAAACTGGTCGGGAAAAATCTTGATGCTTTGAATGCTGCTTTGAGTATTATGAATACTACGATAAATGCCAGCTTGAGCGGGGTAACTACCAGTTTGAATGGCAAACAGGATAAGATAAGCGCTGGCATAGCCAAAAATATTGTGGCTTATTCCGGCACGGCGGGAACATTTGACATACTGACCAGAGCCGCCACAATTATGGAAACCAGCACAGCTAGCGCCAGCGACGAAAAAATACCCACGGAAAAAGCAGTGGCAACTGTTCTGGCTGGCAAAGCTAACACTAGCGATATACCCAGTATAAGCAATCTGCAAGAAAAACTGCCTGTTGGCACGATCCTGATGTATGACGGCGCAGACTGGGCTGACAATTCCACACTGCCGGGTTGGTATTCCTGTATATCTACCAATGCTGGAATAGGCTGTCCTGATCTGGTAGACAGATTTATTAAGGGGACTGATCTCGCCACCAAACGAGGCACGGCTGGCAATGCTGGCAATGAAGTGACTATCGACGCCAACAATTTACCGACGCATACGCATAGTTTGTCTGGAGAATTTACTACTACCCAAACTGGCGCGCATACTCATGGGTCAAATGGCTGGGGTGGCCAGAGTAAGAATCTTGAGAGTGGAGACGCTTATAGAGATGCAATGAAATCAAATGTAGAGGGTGATCTTACAACCACAAGTGCTGGTGATCATACTCACACCATCACTTTAAGCGGCGACACCGGCGATAACACAACCACCGCCGCGAAACTCAATATCGAGCCGCAGTCCTACAAATTGATTTACATTCGCAAGTGTACTTGATGTTTAAACAAATACCGGAAAAGTTGTAACGTTATTGGATTCCCAAATCCGTTTTGCGAAACAGCGCGTCCATTTGAAAACCAGCTTTGGTGATGTTTTCCGCGGCGCCTTCCTCGCGGTCAACCACGCCGATGATTTTGATTATCTCCACGCCGTAATCGCGTAGCCGCTCGGCCGCGGATAAAGCCGCTCCCGCCGTAGTCAAAATATCCTCGATTAAAACAATACGCTCGCCTTTGTTCAGCTCTCCCTCAAATATTTTGTCCGTGCCGTAGCCTTTGGCGGCTTTGCGCACCAGCACAAAAGGTTTGTTGATCTCGCAGGCCAAGACACTCGTGATCGTAACCGCGCCCAACTCCGGACCGGCCAGCCGGTCAAAACTCTCTGGCGGCGGCAGGATTTTAGCCAGCTCGACAGCCAGACTTTTTAATATGTCCGGCTTCGTGCCAAAAAGATATTTGTCGACGTAATATTTGCTGTGTTTGCCGGAGCGCAAGACAAAATCGCCTTCCAAAAAAGCGACTTCTTTGATTCGTTTGGCGAGTTCTGCTTTGTTCATTGATGTTCCTTTATGTAATGTCTCGCTTTGCGAGACACCCCTCAGTCTGCTTCGCAGACAGCTCCCCTTGTAAAGGGGAGCCAACCTGTTGGTTTCACAAACTTTTGCCTCCCCTTGCTAAGGGGAGGTGGCAACGCAGTTGCCGGTGGGGTGTTTCGCGTGAGCGAAACATCGTTATTTTTTCGGTTCGTCTTTCTTCGCTTCCGGTTTGGCTTCTTTGCCGGCCTCGGCTTTCGGCGCTTCGCCGGCCTTGGTGTCGCCTTCCGCTTTTTGTTCCGTAGCTGGCACATCAGCTGTCGCTGCTGTCGAAGCTTCTTCGACCTTCAATTCGCGTGGCACTTCAGCGTGAACGATTTCCTGTCCGGGTGGCAGCTCGATCGTGATATTTGGCAACTTGAGATCGCCGATGCGCACCGCGTCGTGAGCGTTCTCCAATTTGGAAATATCAACTTCGATGACCACAGGGATTTCCAGCGGCAGACATCTGATCGGCAGCTCATGCACAGCCTGCGCCAGCATCAAACCGGCTTTGACTGCCGGACATTCGCCAACCAGCTTGATATGCACCTTGACCGAGATCGGATGCGTGGTGTCGATTTTATAAAAATCCAAATGCCAGAAACGCTCTGTCAGCGGATCTTTATGATAATCGCGCAGCAGGACGATCTCTTCGCCTTTGTCCTTGATATTCAGTTTGAATAGCGAGTTGTATTTAGCTTCCGAATTTTTGAGAGCTTTTTCAAATTCTTTGTGATTGACCGTGAGATGCAGATTTTCCGTGCCCTTGCCGTAGAATTCCGCCGGTATCAAACCCTGTCCGCGCAGTTTTTTGGCTTTTTCTTTGCCCAGCCCATCGCGCGTCTGTGCTTCGAGCGCTACTTGCTTTGTCATGATTTTCTCCTTTATTTTTATGGGAGCGGATTATAGCAGAATATAGTATAATAAGTATAGTATCTTTACGGGGGGGATCAACGACGATGATGACAGTAAAAAGAGCAATAATTCCCGCGGCAGTAGTCGGGTTGTTATTTCTGACGGGCTGCGGTTTGCTACAAAAAGATACTTTTCTTGGCAGCACGACTCCCGACGACCCGCTGGCTAAACTTTCCGTGAGCGTTTCCGGCAATGGCTATGTGGAAGTGATCTCTTCCGGCAATCAAACAGTTAGCGGCGATGCGCTGGCACTGTCTTTTTTGAAAGGCACAGCTTTGACTTTGAACGCCGTAGCTTCGCCAAACGTGGAAGATACTGATAAAACATTTTCTGAGTGGATAGGAGGCGTAACTCCGACAAATAACAACCCTATTACGCTTAATATCAACGCTAACTTAAACGTGAAAGTAGTCTTTGAGTAATTTGGCGAACTCGGCCAGAGCTTCAAATCTCATAGCCGCAAAACTATCCAGTATATTTTTTTGCCGGCCATCCGCTGACATATTGCATGTTCCATCTTGCTGGATTGTAGAGATTTTCCGCTTTGGCTGGCTGTGGAAATAAATTTCCGGCTATTTCTTTTTTTACAAAAAAAGCGTTTACGCCATTCATGTTTGTTCCGACTAATTGATAGCCGAGTCTTTCCCCTAGCAATTCAAAAGCTTTTAACGAGGCACTTTGTTCGTCATCTCTTTGCCAAATATATTTTTCGTCATATTCCATCACCCATTCGTGTGCGGGTGGAAATTTTGCATTATATTCTATCACTACCACCCTTGGTTTTATGCAGGATATTGATTTCCAGACCCAGTAATCATTGCCGTCAATGTCAATGCTCAATAAATCAATTTCGCCGGCGCAGTTTCCATTAACGCTGATCAACTGATTTATATTGTCGGCGGTGATAAAAGCGTTTATGGCCAAAAGCCTTGAAGCTGCGATTGGTTTCTTAAAAAGCGAGTGTAATTGCTTAACGGCATTTTTATTTCCTTCAATCCATATTCCGCTCCAGCCTTCGTGCAATAGGAAATGAGAGTTGCTTTCCAGGCCATTTTGCACACCGAATTCCACAAATTTTTTATTTGTAGTGCCTATTCTATTAAATATTTCCGCGATAATTCCATCTTCATCATTTTGGGAAAAAACTTTAAAACCGTAACGTTCCAAATAAAGCGGATTTTCCAGCCTCTGTTTTATTTCATATTCCGCGTAATTTCGCTGAATCTTTCGCTTTTGAGACTGGTCACCAAAACATTGTGCCAGCCGAATCACAACTT
>JAIRZV010000001.1 GCA_031267055.1 Candidatus Margulisiibacteriota bacterium
GCGCGCCTAAAGTTTAACCGGTTGACCGGCCGGCATTTATATGTAAAAACTATTATTGCTTTTCAATATAAAATGTGCTATAATTATGACAGCAAAATTCGAGGGGGTATTTTTATGGCGAACGCAAACAATTATACGGACACAACGGACACGGATTTTAAAGGGGAAAATTACAATATTGATATCGGCAAAAGCCTTTCGGCTGAAGGTATGCGTAACGCTTTGCATACCAAAGAAAACGTGACCAATAAAACAGATGTCATAGACAGCAACAACAGCTCAGATATTGCGCAATATCCATCAGTTAAAGCGGTTTATGATAGTTTGAATGAGAAAGACAGCAACGCAGTGCATAAAACCGGAACAGAGACGATAACCGGCGTTAAAACTTTTGGCACGGTGGATGCGGCGGCTGAACCGTTGTTGGGCGTGGCCAAAATAACTGACGCTACCAATAGTGGTATAAAATTTGCCACCGAGGCGCAGGTCTCTGCTGTAAGAGACGCGAAACAGGACAAAATGACCCCTGCTCAACAGAGCGCGCTGGACAGCGGTATTACCGCCAGCAAAGTGTCCGCTTATGACAGTTATTTTGCGAATTTAAGTTTTTTCCCTAAAGGTACAATACTGACTTTCAACAAAGACGCCTGGGATGCTGAAAACGAGATTTTTAGAAGTATCTGGAAAGTATGCGATGGCACGAACAACACGCCCAATCTAATTGACAAATTTCTGCGTGGCGCAGAGTATCCGGCTAACAAAACAGGCGGCGCGGACAGCCAGGATATAATTTTGCAAACCAAACATATGCCGAAGCATAACCATTCATTTCAAGGGAATGAAGAAACGGGATCTTACAATTACGTGAAAAAAGATGTAATGGGCGCTACAGGAGTATTTTCATTAGGAGGAGATTCGGGGAGTAATTATTTAATAGCTGATAATATAAGTGGAGCAGTGTTAAATTTTTCTATGACGCCGAGCGGCACTATCAGTGAGACTGGCGGTGGTAGCGCGGTTTCTGGTTATGGCGAATCTTTCACTGTCCAGACAGTGCCGAGTTATTATACGGTGATCTATATAATGAAAGTGGTCTAATATTCGCTCTCAAGCTTGTCCTATTTAGCGCGGAAAATATTTTGCCCGCTGTTGTAGATGCGTTGCATGCAACGCATCTACTATGTTAACGCAACCAAACAAAAATTGCTTTTGCAGAGGTTGCGAGCCTATGTTAAAATTGGCAATGCTCTTTGTGATATCCGGTCCTTCGGGGGTGGGCAAAGGTACGGTCATACAAGAAATTTTGCGTCACAGGCAGGATTTGAGCGTTTCGATATCGTACACTTCGCGCGCTCCACGCGCCGGTGAAACAGACGGGTTGAGTTATTTTTTTGTCAGCCGCGCGGTGTTTGAGCAAATGATCGCCGCTGGTGAGTTTTTGGAGCACGCGGAAGTGCACCGTAATTATTACGGTACGAGCCGTACGCAGGTGCGCAAAATGCTGGACTCCGGCCGCAATGTGCTTTTTGAAGTTGACGTGCAGGGCGGCATCAATTTGCGGCGGCAGTTTAAAGAATTGCGCTCGATTTTTATTTTACCGCCCGGCGAGGCCGAGCTGATCGAGCGGATCAAAAACCGCGGCACGGAAACGCCGGAAACACTGCGGCTCCGGCTGGAAACGATGCGCGGGGAAATGCTGAAAGCGGGAGAGTACGATTATCAGGTGGTCAATAACAAATTGGACGCCTGCGTGGAAAAAATAAATAAAATAATTGGGCGGGAAATAAAATTAGAGAAGGAGAGCAGACGATGAAAGAAATAGTGATCGAGGAAGTGCTGGAAAAATTGGATAATCGTTTCATGCTGTCGGTGGTGGCGGCCAAGCGCGCGCGCCAGCTCAAAGACGGCGCGGTACAGCAGGTGGAGTTGAGCAAAGAAAAAGACGACACGGATCTGGTGATCGCGCTCGACGAGATCAACGCCGGCAAGATCAAAGCCGAAATCGCTCCGCCGGAAACGGAAACCGCGGAATCTCTGGGCGCGAAAATTATTGAAAAAGCCAAAGGCGCCAAGAAAAAAAGCGACAAGTAGCTTTTGCTATGCGCGGCCGGAAAATTATAATCGGCGTGACAGGCGGTATTGCTTGTTACAAAGCGGTTAGTCTGATCAGTGCTCTGCGCCAGCAAAATTTCCAAGTGCAGGTTGTCATGACTGAAAACGCGGCGCGGTTTGTCACACCGGTGACTTTTCGCGCGATCTCCCGCCAGCCGGTTTGCGTTGAGGAGTTTGCCGCGGGCGGCGAGCCGGTGCCGCATATCGGTCTGGTCGAGGACGCCGCGCTTTTTGTCGTCGCGCCGACCACGGCCAATACTATTGCCAAGCTGGCCAACGGTCTGGCGGACAATGTTTTGACCGCGTCTTTTTTAGCCGCGCGCTGTCCCAAAATAATCGTGCCGTCTATGAATACCGCCATGTGGGAAAATTCGCTCACGCAGGAAAATCTGCAAAAATTGCAAAAACACGGCGTGGCAATTATCGAACCGGACAGCGGTTATTTGGCCTGCGGCGTGTCCGGCGCGGGGCGTTATCCCGACAATAAAATTATTTTGCAGAAAATTCAGGAAACATTGGGCTTTACGGCCAAACTGCGCGGCAAAAAGATTATTATTACCGGCGGCGGCACACGCGAGCCGCTCGATCCGGTGCGTGTCCTGACCAATAATTCTTCCGGCCAGATGGGTCTGGCTTTGCAAGCCGCCGCGGAAAAAGCCGGCGCGGACGTGGTGTATATCAACGCCGCGGCGCTGGACGTGTCTGGCTTGAAAGCCAAAATCGCCGCAGAATTTGCCGGCGCGGACGCGCTGATCATGGCCGCGGCGGTGTCGGATTACCGCGCGGCGCAGGTCAGCCCGCGCAAAATAAAATCCGCTCCGAAAAAATTAACTATCGAGCTGACCAAAACCGAAGATTTGCTGAAATATTTTGCCGGTCAAAAAAAGAAACAATATCTGGTCGGTTTTGCGCTGGAAAGCGAGGATTTGCTAAAAAACGCCGAGCAAAAACTGCGCGAGAAAAATTTGGATCTGATCGCCGCCAATGATATTTCCGCGCTGGGCGGTGTGGAAGCGACGGTGATTTTGCTGGATAAAAACGGCGCTGCAGAAACTCTGGAAAAACTGCCGAAAGTACAGATCGCGGAAAGAATTATCGAGCGAATTGCAACTGCTTTTTGTGCATGACTAAATTTGCGGAAATATACATCAATAAAAAGATCTACACTTATTCCGTGCCGGAGGAAGCCAAAGTCGGCTGCACGGTGGAAGCGACTTTGCGCGGCAAACCGTATACCGGCTATGTCTTGCGTTTTGTTGAACAACCGGAATTCAAAACTCTTCCCATTCAACGGATCAGTAGCGCGCCAAATTTTGACGAAAATCTGGTCAAGCTGATCTATTGGATCGCGGAATATTACAAGTGTTTTCCCGAAACCGCGGTCAAGCTGATCTTGCCGAAATAAATTATTTATACTTCCGTTCTTTGGAGTAATTTTTGAGCAGGCGTAGCACCACGGATTGGGCGTTTTTATCCAGTTTGTTAAAACTGCTGAGCAGTTCAAATTCAGTGATTTTCTTTTCCAGCTTTTCCGCGTCACGAGGTTTGGTTTTATCCAAGTCCTTAAACCACCAGTCCATGCTCAGACCGTAAAGTTTATTGATATTGACCAGTGTGCGTAGCTGTGGCAGACGTTTGCCTTTGAGAAGCATGTAATACTGCGCATAGTCTAGATTTAAATCTAGCGCGGCTTCCTCTATGCCTTTTTTGTGTTTTTTATGCAACCAATTTAGTTTCTGGCTAAATAAACTTTTCAGCTCTGTGTTGCTGATTTCTTTTTCCATGTCGATGCTTCCTTAATAAAAGTTTAATTGTTTAATGAACGGCTTCCTTGAACATTAATAATAAAATTTTATTGCGTTTTGTTAATTATGTGCTATAATATTTGACATCTACAAAATTTTTTAAGGAGGTATCTTTATGACAAGAACATTACATACAGAGGTCAAAAGCGGTAAACCTTTAGTGGCGACAGATATTACGGATTTAACTTTTTTCCCGATAGGCTCAATACTGATGATGGACGGGAGCTGGACGGACGGGCGCGGCAACTGGTACATCTGCGACGGGCGCGACACACCTCACGGCAAGACGCCGAATTTAGTGAATCTGTTTATCCTTGGCGCGGTATCCTCAGGAACGATCGGCGGGAGCAGCGCTACCCAGAGCGTGACTCTGACCGCCGAAAACCTACCGAGCCATAAACACAGCATTACGGACACGACCCATACGCATGTTCAAAATTCTCATAATCACACACAAAATTCACACAATCACACGCAGAACTCGCATAGCCATACGCAGAATGAGCACAATCACGTGCAGAATCCTCACAATCATACGCAAAATTCTCATGGGCATACAGATAACGGACATACTCATACTTTTCAAAACAGTGTTGATGAAACTGATGGTTATGACGTTACACTACAGGGAAATCCAAATTACACTTGCCGCACTACTTCTGTTTCCACTGGCTATGCCAGTATTAAGGACACCACCGCGACCAATATTGAGGCAACAGCCATAAATAATGCCGTAGCCGCCACTAATCAAGTGACAACTGCCACCAACCAAGCCGCAACTGCCACCAATATGGAAGCCACCGCCGTAAATCAAGCCGCCGGCACGGGTCTTACCGAAACTGAAGCCACTGGAAACGGTTCTCCGATTACAATCAATGCTGTGTTGCCGCCGTATTACACGGTGATTTATATTAAGAAAATGGCTTAAACAAATTCTCGGTATTTTCAAAAACAGGTGCAATATCTATATAATACACTTGTATTACACCTATATTTGTGGTATAATTCCAGCAATTAAACGGAGGATTTATTATGACCGATACTGTCAATTTGAGCATTCGCATAAATAAAGGTTTGAAAGAACAAGCGGAAAGTCTGTTTGCCGAACTGGGATTGAATATTACGACG
>JAIRZV010000027.1 GCA_031267055.1 Candidatus Margulisiibacteriota bacterium
ATAAATTGGCTGCTGGACGCGCTTATCCTCTTGCCGCTGACCAGACTTTCCGTGACAGATTATATTTTTCAGATTGGCGTGCGGTATCTGAATATTCCGATAATGTGCCTTGCGGTCGGTGCCGTGCTGACGCGGGAAAAGTCATAGATCATATATAACAGTATACATATCAACCTTTGTGATTTGCGCCTAACGTTACGCACTTTTTTCCCCAGATTGCAAGAAGTTTTTAAAATGATACACTAATAAAATATGAACAATCAGGTGTCGTTGGGCTTGTCTTTCACCGCCGGACTGCTTTCTTTTTTCTCGCCCTGCGTTTTGCCACTGCTCCCTTCGTATCTTTGTTTGCTGGGCGGCTTTACTCCCGAACAACTCAAGCAAGACGCGCCGCCGCTGAACGGCTATTTCCTGTCCCGGACGCTCGGTTTTATCTGTGGTTTTAGTCTGGTGTTTATCTTTTTGAGCCTGCTTTTCGCCAGCGGATTTTCTTTGCTGGGCGGCGCGGCGCTGTACATCCGCTGGCTGTCCGGTCTGATCATCATCGCGCTGGGCTTGAATATTTTGTTTGATTTTCTGGCTTTCCTGAATTACGAAAAACGCTTCCACTTCGTGCGCTGGCCGCGGGGCACGGGCGGAGCTTTGCTGGCCGGTCTGGCTTTTGGCGCCGGTTGGACACCCTGCATTGGCCCGATACTGGCCAGTATTTTGCTGCTGGCCGGACAGAGCGGACAGGCCGGTGCGGCGGCTTTGTATCTGACAGCGTATTCCGCCGGTCTGGGACTGCCTTTCTTGCTGGCGGCGCTTTTTCTGGAACGCTTCTGGCGATTGACCGCGCGCTTGCGGACAACACTGCCGGTCATTCAAAAAATCAGCGGCGTTTTGTTGATAGTCATTGGTCTGCTGGTGCTGACCGGACATTTGCAGGCCTTGACTGCGTTGTTAAATAAATAAATTTAAAGGAGGTTTTTTATGAGATTTTTTGTGCGTAAAATATTTTTGGTTTTTTGTCTGGTTTCTTTAGGTCTGGCTGCTGGTGATAAGGCCTCGCCGAATGTTTCTGTCACGCCGGAAGTGCGTCAGGCTTTTGTTTCGGCCAACGTGCCGGTCTTGCGGAAAACGCGTCCGGCCGCTGATTTTACTGTGCCACTGGCGTCCGGCGGCACGCGGAATATTCAGGAGCTTTCCGGCAAAGTGGTGTTTTTAAATTTTTGGGCGAGCTGGTGCGGACCCTGCGAGGACGAAATGCCGTCCATGGAAAGACTCTACCGGAAATTTAAAGCGCAGGGACTGGAAATGCTGGCGGTAAATTATCAGGATAAGCCGGAAGTCGTGCGCGATTTTATGGCGGAGCATAAACTTTCTTTTCCGGCCGGATTGGATGCTTCCGGCAAAATAACCACGCGGCTTTACGGGGTCAACGCTTTTCCGACGACGTATATTATTGACCGGCAAGGACAGATCATCGTCAGAGTGATCGGCAGTATGGAATGGGATACGCCGGAGATTATGGCGGCGCTGGAAGTATTGCTGAAACAAAAATGAGCAATAATTATGCGTGATTTTTTGTGGGCGGCTGGCGGCACCGGCTTTATATTTTTAATGACCTGTCTGGGCGCGGCGCTGGTTTTCTTTTTTCGTCAGCAGACGAGCAGGATGATGCAGACTTTATTCCTCGGCTTTGCGGCCGGTGTGATGATCGCCGCTTCCGTGTTCGGTCTGCTGGTGCCGGCGATCGAGGAGACAACGGCGGCCGGACAGATCGGCTGGCTGCCTGCCGCCGGCGGTTTGGTCATCGGCGTGCTTTTTTTGTACGGGCTGGACAGATTTATTCCGCATTTACACGCTTTTACCAATGTGCGTGAGGGCGTGTCCAATTCGCTGAAGCGGACGACCCTGCTGGTCTCGGCGGTGACTCTGCACAATATTCCGGAAGGCATGGCGGTCGGTCTGGCTTTTGCGCTGGCGGCGCAGCACGGCGGCGAACCGACGCTGTACCTGTCCGCGCTGGCTCTGGCTCTGGGTATCGGCATTCAAAATTTTCCGGAAGGCGCCGCGGTAGCTTTGCCGCTCCGGCAGGAGGGCTTGCCGGCCGGCCGGGCTTTTTTGCTGGGCTGCGCGTCGGGCGCGGTCGAGCCGCTATTCGGTTTGCTGATGGTGTTTGCGGCCGGTTTGATCGCGCCGTACATGCCGTGGCTGCTGGCTTTCGCGGCGGGAGCTATGCTCTATGTGGTCGTGGAGGAATTGATCCCGGAAGCGCGTCTGGGCGAACATTCCAATCTGGGCACGCTGGCGGTCATGGGCGGGTTTTTGCTGATGATGATCTTGGACGTGGCGCTGGGCTAAACGGCGAATTAGATTTTTTTATTCCCGCAACGATTTTTTCCGGCCGTACTGCCAGCCCGCTGGCTATAGCGAACAATATAGAAACGGACGGATTGCTCCGTCCGGTCTCGCAGCGCTGGAGATATTTAAAATTGATGTCCGCCGCCGCGCTCAACTGCTCGATAGTCAGTCCTTGGCGTTCGCGCAGGGACCGGAGCCGTCTGCCCAGAGCCAGCAATAGTTTTTTATCCGGCTTGTGCGGTTTTTCATATCGAGCCACTGATTAGTTCCTTTCACTTGCAAAATCTTATATCCATGCTATGCTTACCTACACCACTAATCAGTGGTATAAATAAAATAAGGGGGCATATTTATGGTTAATAATTACACAGATAGTTTTGCGGGGGATCCGTATTTCATTAAAAAAGGTGAACAACTTTCGGCGGCAGGCATGACCGCGGCGCTGAATACTAAAGAAAAGGTGGCGAATAAAGTAACCACTGTAAATAACCAATCAACCGACGCGCAATATCCGTCAGCCAAAGTGATTTATGACACTTTGAGCGGAACAGACAACGATATAGTGCATAAAGCTAGCGCGGAAACTATAACTGGCGTAAAAACTTTTGATACAGCGAGCATGGCAGCCGAACCATTACTGGGGGCGGCCAAAACAACTGATACCACCAATGACGGCACAAAATTCGCTTCCGAAGCACAGGTCTATAAAAAGCAAGATAAATTATCCGGCACGCAGTTAGCGTTGTTAGATTCGTTGAGCACACTGGGCTTTTTCCCGAGAGGCACGATACTTCCCTTTAGCGC
The DNA here is from genome assembly GCA_031267055.1 of Candidatus Margulisiibacteriota bacterium. Lineage (GTDB taxonomy): Bacteria > Margulisbacteria > Termititenacia > Termititenacales > Termititenacaceae > Termititenax. The sequence continues at coordinate 3,151 of JAIRZV010000027.1, forward strand.
CACCGCTTGGGACGAGGCCAGTGCGGATTTCAAAAAGATCTGGAAAATTTGCGACGGTCAGAACGGCACGCTCAATCTTGTTAATAAATTTATACGTGGCGGCGCTTACGCTGATTATGGCCGCACCGGCGGAACAGACACAGCACAGTTACCATATCATGCACACGAGGTGTACGATCCCGGCCACGGACATGGTGTTAATGATTCCGGGCACACCCACAATTGGGTCAGGGACAATGCCAATGGAACTAGAAACGAATGGGGACTCTGGCCAGATTATGGAAATTGTTATCTTATGTGGGGCGTTTCAAATGTTTCAATACAGAACGGCGGCACAAACATTTCCATAAATCCTGCCGGCGGAGAAGCCGACAACCGTCCGGCTTTTTGCACTGTGATTTTTATTGAAAAAATAATGCCCTAGCTGGCCTGAAGTTAGAGGAGCGCTTGTTTTTATTTTGATACGCTAACGAGTTATTGCATAGAAGGAGGTCAAATAAGAATTACCCGCCAGATAATGTTAGAATGAGTCCATGTTAGACGTGTTTTCTCAAGAGCAGAAAATAGAAAAAATCTTTGCCTGCTTGTATGCGGAAAATCCAGCTAGCACTGTCTCTGCTCAAAAGGAATGGCAAAGAAAATTAAGCAATGCATTAGAAGAACAGTATCGTTGTGAGTCTAGAGATAAGTTCAATGCCAGACTTGATAATTTTTACCTGGAAACAAAAAATAATCTCTTGACTGCTATTTGCGGAGAAATTGGTAATAACGCTTTCGACCATAACCTCGGAGACTGGAGAGATATTTCCGGTCTTTATTTTAACTGGCAGATAAAAGGATTTGTGTTACTTGTTGACCGTGGAGTGGGTGTGCGCAAAACGTTGAGCAAAGTAAGACCGAATATTGGTTCTGACGCAGAGGCTTTGCGGATTGCTTTTACCGAAAGAGTATCCGGCAGGAGTCCGGAAAAAAGAGGCAATGGGTTGAAATTCGTAGCCAAAATAGTAACGGAACAAAATTGGGATTTATATTTTCAATCCGGCAAAGGTTTTTGTGAGATATCCGGCGGTAAAATAAATTTCGGTAAAACGGAAAGACAATCCGCCAATGTTGGTGGTGTGTCATTGGCTACCAATCAAGTTTTTCCGGCAAAAATGGAAGATGCTGTATTTGGTTGTGTAGTTTTGCTAAAATATAAATAGGAGTTACTTATGAAGATCGATGTTAAAAAATATGGGAAAATTCTTGTTTCCAGACCGGCAGGCAAAGAAGCTTTTTTTGCCACGGATAGTTATTTATTGTCAAATGTCGCACCGCGGGAAGAAATTATTATTGATTTCGCGGGAGTTGACGTGCTGACACCGTCTTGGGCGGACGAATTTATAACGCAAATAAAAGAAAAATATACTAACAATAAAATAATTTTTACCAACGATACAAACTCGTCGGTCAAAGAAACTTTAGCCATTATCTAGATCGTCTAGTAAAAAAGCCGTACGGTTATTGTTATTTTGTAAATTAGATAATAAGATACATCTGTCTCATTCCCCGATAGCTCAGTCGGTAGAGCAAATGACTGTTAATCATTGGGTCGTAGGTTCGAGTCCTACTCGGGGAGCTCGCAGTAGCTAAGAAAATAGTGCTGCTAAAGTAAACAAAGAATGTCTCTAACACTGGAGGACCACAAGCGCGTAGCGCGCGGTAGTCCTACTCGGGGAGCTTGTAGCGCAAAGTCGTCCTACTCACGGCGCTCACTTCGTGAGCTTGTGGGTCTCACTTAACTTCGCTACGCTTGTTAAGTTCGACGCGGGGAGCCAAGAGCTAAAGCCGCATAAACACTGAGCTCTAGCCGATAACTTCCGTCTTTTCCGGCGGCGTTATTTATCCAAAATAAACCAAGTCAACATAAAAAACTTAAAGAAAAGAGGACGTAACCAATGGATAGAAAAACAAAACAGAGGATTGAAGCCAGACTAGCCGAGGCAGATAAACTTAAAAAGCGTCTGGATAAGTTTAGGCCTTTTGATGTTACTATTGAGGAGCATTTTAAGAAGTACCTAGACATTGTCCTGACTTATGAAAGCAACGCTATAGAGGGCAATACACTATCGCTAAACGATACTAAAAGGATTTTAACTAGAGGGCAGATTACTAAACCAGCGTCAACAAGGGAAATATTCGAGGTTATCAATCATAGGGACGCAATTCGGTATATAGAGACACTGGCAAATAAACAGCTAGTATCTAAAAAAGAAATTTTAAATATACACAAAAACATACTTAAAAACATTAGCGACAAAAACGCAGGGGCATTTAGAAAAGAGGGTGTGTACATATTGCCTACTTATGGAGAGGCACCAATTAAACACTTCCCCAAGTGGCAACAAATACCCAGTCTTACTAAAGAGCTTTTACAATGGCTTAATAATAACGCAAAAAAATACCACCCCATATTATTGGCGGCAGAGTTACATTATCGTTTTGTAATGAT
>JAIRZV010000054.1 GCA_031267055.1 Candidatus Margulisiibacteriota bacterium
GTGCGAATAAAACTGCGCAGGAAAAGATAAACCACAATAATAGTCAGCAGTCCGCCAAACAGCAGCGAAGAACTGACGCTCTGAATTGAATTGACAATATAGTAGGACTGATTATTGACCACGCTGACTTTGACATCCGGCGGAATAATTCCATTCTCCTGCAGCTCGGCTATTTTTTTCTGCACCGCACTGCAGACTTCCACAGTGTTGGCGTTGGGCTGCTTGATAAAACTCATCAAAACCGAAGGCGTTTGATTGATACGCACCATGACACGCTGATCGCTGCTGGTGTCCACGACCTGCGCCAATTGATTGAGATAGATCGGCGTGCCTTCGCGGTTGGCGACAATGACACGGCGCACATCGTCGAGCGAAGCGTATTTGGCGGAAAGCCGCACAGTCAGCTCCTGATCGCCACTCGTGATATAGCCGCCGGGGAGATTGACGTTTTCCTCGGCCAGCCGCCGGACGATCTGCGCGGCGGAAATTTCGTAACGCTCCAACAGGCGCGGATCAAAAATCACTTTGATCTCACGGAATCTTCCGCCGCTAACCGTGATCGACGCCAGTCCCGGAATGCCGGTAAAAAACTCCGACAATTCGCGGTCAGCCCAGCGGTTCATCTCTATCTCGCCGCGCTGCGCCGAAGAAAAGCCGACTTCCAGCACCGGCATTTGTGAAGGATCGGCTTTGCCGACGGTTGGCCGGTCGGCGTCGTCGGGCAGATTGTTGAGGCGATCCAGGCGCGCGCGGACGTCGTTGAGCGCCACCTCCATATCCTTGCGGTAATCAAAATAAACATTGGTCAGCGAGACTCCTTCGCGCGCGGTCGACACCACGCGTATCGCGTCTTCGGCCGAGGCCACCGCCGCTTCCACCCGCCGCGTGATATTGGTCTCGATTTCCTCCGGCGACGCGCCTTCCCAGGACACACGCACATTGATCTGCGGATAAATAATGCGTGGCAGCATATCGATGGATTGTTCGCGCAGGAAAAAAACACCCAGTCCGCAAAACAACGTGGCGATAACCAGCGTGCCGATAATTCTTTTGATCGCTATTTTGCTGATGTTCACAAACTTTCTCCTAACAGCCGTTTTAATTCAACGGCCTTGAGATTGTAATCCAGAGCGCTGTCCAGCTGGCTGATCTTAGCCTGCAACGCCGTCTGCTCGGCGTCGAGCAGTTGTTTGCTGTTGGCCGTGTAACTTTGTCCGCGTCTTTGATACAAGATCAAACTGCTTTCCGCTTTGTGCATATTTTGGACGGTTAATTTTATTTTCTTTTCAGCCGTTCGCAACGCGGACGAAACATCAGAATATTTTATCAATTCGTTTCTGGACAACAATTCAGCGTTCAACAAAGCTTGCTCATGCGCCTTAACAGTCTGCTCGACTTGTTTCGGCGTTTTAAAAAAATCAAATAAAAGCATTTGCAGGGAAATTCCCCATTGCGAATAAGTCGTCTCATCTTTAGGAAAAGTTTCGCCCCACTCTACACCCGTATACGCCTGCAAATTGACCTGCGGCCAGTAAGCGCTCGCGGCGGATTTTACGGCAATTTCCCGCTGACGCGCCGTCAACGTTGCCAATCTATGTGCATAATTATTTTCCACTTTAGCAAGCACATCTTCCGGCAGAGCAACATTTAAGGTCGGTTCGGCGGCAAAAATAAATTCGCGCGGTTCGTCATCTTTATAAAGTTTTACCGGCAGGCTGGTCGACAAATTGTCCAGCAAATTGCGCGCCTGCCACCAAACCAACTCCGCACTGTCCACGGCGATCTCCACATTACCCAACTGCACTTCTATTTGCAGCAAATCCTCTGGCCTCGGCAATCTGGTCTGCTCGGCCAGTTGTTTGGATCTATTATAGTAGGCGCGCAAATTATTCAGCGATTGCGCATTTGCCGACATAATTTCCTGCGCGTGCCAGAGCCGGTAATACGCCGCCGCCACATCGAGCGACAGCTCCTGCTTAACTTTTGCCAACTCCAGCTCGGCCTGCCGCAACTCCAGCCCGGCCAGCTCGCGGTCGTGCCAGTATTTGCCGCCAACAAAAAGCGGCTGATTGAGCACGAGCGAGGCATTGTAATCGTCTGTCTCCGTACGCAACCGCGTATAACCGGCATTCAACCCAATATTGGGCAGCAGCGTCGCGGTCTTGACCCAAACTTTGGCGAGCATTTCCTCGACTTTTAATTCCTGAATTTTGACAGTTTCATTATTGGCCAAAGCCGTATCGATAGATTCGCGCAGAGAAAGTTCCGCGGCAAAAACAAATGTAAGCAACATTAAAAATACGAGAAAAAACAGCCTGAGCATAAAGTATTATACAATTTTAAAATGGAAAAGTTCCAGACTAATTTCGTTAAGATTCCGTTAAGTTATTAGGCCAAATCTTTCAGCCAGCGTTTGGTTAATTCCTTGACCAGACAGACTACAGAAATATTGATCAAGGCCAGCGCGGACACGGCCAGTGGTCTGGGCGAGAAAAACACGCCCAGAGCCAGCGAGGTGCCGGGCGCGTGTCGGCTATGCACGATCAGGATCAAAAATATCGCCAGAAAAACCACTCCGGCGGTCCAGAAAGAAACCGGAACTTCCGGCCAAAAATGTTTCAGCGCGGCAAACAACAAGCCAACCAGCGCGCCGCAAAAATAACCGCCGAGCAAATTGCGCGGAGCGGACTGCGGCTGATGCGGAAAAACCGCCAGGGTAAAGATCGAGGAACCCAGCGACAAATTGATCAGTCCGGAAAAAAGCCGGCTGCCCTGAAAAAACAGCAGGCTGACCAGCGCCGCCGCGCCCAAAGGCTGTCCTATATAATACGGCCAGTTTTTAAAAAAATTATTTCTTATGCTCACCGGTATTCCTCTTTCTGTCAGAAAATTATAAAAAGAAAAATTTGCCGCTTAAATTTTTAATTCCTGCAGATATTTTTCAGCCATAGTCGCGGCCACCGCGCCGTCCGCCGCGGCGGTCACCAGCTGGCGCAGCTCTTTGGCGCGTACATCGCCCGCCGCAAAAAATCCAGCGACATTTGTCCGCGTGTCCTCGCCGGCCGCAATAAAACCGTCCTCGGTCAACTGGATAAATCCTTTGAGCATCTGCGTATTCGGCTCGATGCCGATGTAGACAAACACTCCATTGCAGGACAGAATTTCCGCTTCGCCAGTCAGCACATTTTTTAATCTCACGCCGGTCAACGCACCGCTCTCGCCTACTATCTCCGTGGCAACATACGGGGTTTTAAAAATAATATTTTCGCGCGCGCGCACCCTGTCCAGGAGGATTTTGTCCGCGCGAAAACCGGCGCGGCGGTGAACAATAGTTACAGACCGCGCCAGTGAGCTCAAGTACAACGCTTCCTGCACAGCGGTATTGCCGCCGCCGATCACCACAACATTTTTTTGTTTGTAAAAAGGCCCGTCGCAGGTCGCACAGTAGGACACGCCGCGGCCGCGGAATTCCTGTTCACCGGTCACGCCGAGCTGGCGCGGATTTGCGCCTGCCGCGTAAATAACCGTCCGACTCGCTAAAATCTTGCCGCTGTCCAGCGTCGTCCAAAAAATATTCCCGGTCTGTTTGAATTGATTGGCTATGCCGTACTCGATCCTCACGCCGATTTTTTCGACTTGCTTTTGCAATAAATTTCCCAGCTCCAATCCGCTGATCGAGCTTTGCGTCGGCCAATTTTCGACTAACTCCGAAGTGGTGATCGTGCCGCCCGGGATTTGCGGCTCCAGCACCAGCGCGTTTAAGCCAGCACGCCCCGCGTAAATCGCCGCGGTCAGACCGGCAAAACCACCGCCGATGATGAGCGTGTCGAGAACATCGCCGGACTGCACTGCCGTCTCGGATCGCGTTTCGGTTTGAGTTTGCATGACGCGCATAATAACATTATCAAACAGGGTTGTCTGTCTTCATTAGTAGCACCTATAATTTGGCACTTACTATTTGGTTTTATTTGCGCAAATCAAGCTGGTTAGTTATAATTTAAGCTCAATTAAATACATTTAAGGAGACTTAATGAAACAATTATTAACTTTGTTCTTGGTGATCCTGTTTTTGAGCGGCTGTAAATCGTCTTATTACCGCACCACGCTGGACACCAGCGGAAAAGAACCTCAATTTATTGTAAGCATTTTATCCGTAGAAGATGAGGAGGAAAAAGAAAGTTTAAAAAAAGTAGGCTATACCGCCGGCGGGAACATCAACGACCTCAAAAGCTATCTGGAACAAAATGTCTATATAATTTTTCCCAATTGGCTGGCGGACAAATTTAAATTGTCTTCTAACGAGGGGATTTTCTTGGTGGACAAAAACAATCAACTCCATCATATAGCCAAAAATTATTTGGAAAATAAAAATCGTGACGGCGAGCAATTAAAAATCTCCGAAATAACCGCGGATAAGGCTTATGAACTGAGTTTGCCGCTGGAAAACATCGCCGATCCACTGGACATCAACGCTTTGGTTATTTTGTATAATACCAATCCCTGGTATGAATGGCTGGACCCAACCAATATTTTGCATGATGACAGCAATGTGGCAAAGATCGTCTATATGCCGCTTATCGCCACGAACACGGAAAATCTTAAAACGCTGCATTATAGTTTGAACACCGCCGAGGCTATCGAGGCCGATTTGGGTAGCGGCTTGATCCCTTTCTTTGGCTTGTTTAATTTCAACACGTCTAAGACGCCGGAAATAGCGCTGGCCAAAGTTTTTGACAAAGGTTATCCCAATAATTGGGGTAGTAACTTTATAATTCCGTTTGGCGGGATATTCAATGAGAACCATTCCGAGAAAATTGCCGGTCAGCGGCCGGTAACTGACTTTTTTACTGATTCGCTATCCAATTTACAACACCCTTGGTAAAACTTTACAGTAAACTGTTTTTTAACTGGATTTTGCACTAACGTCTGTTTTCGTGCTATACATACACCAAGGTATGCGTGTTTATGTTAACTAAACTCGTCAAATATAAAGAATATTTTGAGACTGCGTTTCATCGGGCGGCGCAGGCCGATTTGGACAGGATTTTTTACGATGCCTCAACCGGCAAACTTTTTCAAAATTATATAGAAGAACTGCGTCAAGAAGAGGCTGATCTGGAATTTTATATTATGCTCGGAAAAATAACCGGCAAGCCGCTCACCGAGGAAACCCGCTATCTTTACGAAGAGTCCGCTGTGCGGGAGATGCTGGGAAAACACGGCTTGGCCGACATATTTGACAAGCTTTTTACCCGCCGCTACAAAGGCTACTGCTGGATACGCTCGCAGTCCCTGCATCCCGAGCCGCTGGAAAAAATCCTCTTTGATCTGGTCAAGCATTATCAAGAAAATAACGATATTGGCAAATTGCTGAAAGCCAGCCGCGTCCTAAAACTGTTGGAGGAAAAATCGGTCAATACTACGCTCAAAGCGGCTAAAAAACAGATAAATGAACGTCAAAGAGCGCTCATTAATTTTTTTATCGCGCGCTGCCAGCAGAAAAAAATCAGTCTGCCCAAATCTATATTTGGCGCTGACCAGCTGGCCGCGGACGAAGAGCCTAGCGCGGAAATGCTGGAGTTTTTGCAAACCCTGATCCGGATCTACAATGAAAAAGATTCTCTGCTGCTTATCAACCCTTATGGCAGACAAATGCTCCTCAACAATGCTATTTATTATGAAAATTCCTGGCCGCTCGAGCGCCTGCTTGAGGATTTTCCCGTCCTAAAAACCCCGGCCACTGAATTTTTTTCTCAATACAAAGTCACTTTCCGCAAGCAAGATATTTCTAATTATTCGCAAACATTTGACTTGTTTTTCGAGCGGATCAGTCCCACTCACGCCGTGCCCAAACTGAATACCTTAAACCAAGAGAAAATTCTTTTGCGCTGCTTTGACAGGGGAATGCGCAAAAATTTTATTGACCTGCTGCACGACATGCAGGACATGCGCCGTACTGAGCTTAAACGCCGTGGCGTGCGGCGGATCAAGACGCTAAATGAAGCTTTGGCTTCTTTTTTGCCGAAAATTTTGTCCGAAAAACCAATGTACCTTTTACGCGCTGGCGAAAAATATCAGGAGTGGCGGCAGGTCGCGCCGGAATACGACGCCAAACTGCGGCAATGGCTGTCCGCGGAAAACCTGCCGGACAAACTCCAGAATTACTGGGAGTCCCTTAACTTGAGAGAAATTTATCGCTATTATTTCCGTTATCGCGACACCAACGCGGCTTTGCCGTGGGACAAGCAACTCACGCGCGATTTTATTCAAGAAAGTTTTGCCCGGCAGCAGCCTCCCGAAAATATTAGGGTTGTCTATGATAATTATAAGTTCGACAATAAAAACGCCAATGTGCTCTTTGCCCTTTATGCTTTTTTCAGTAATCCCGAAGGCTTCCAGAAATACCGCGCCATGTTGACAGTAAAACGCCACAACACCAAGCCGCCATTTTTACCCTAACAACTTCTAATAATCCGTTACTCGCATCTTCTTACGTATTATAGATCAAGGTTTTGCATCCACTCAAAAGTTTCAATCAGAAAAAATAAATCTTTCTCGCATTTTGCGCTACAATAACCGCCTATGCGTCAACGCCTCGATAAATGGATAATGAGCCGGCACAGCATCAGTCGTACGTTGGCGGCGAGCCTGATCGACCGCGGTTTGGTTGTCTGCGCGGGGCGGAAATTAAAAAATTCTCTACAGCTGACCGAGGCAGAATTTGCGCAATACCGCGTGACCATACCGCCGGCGCAAAAGACGGATATCAAAGCGCAGGATATTCCGCTGCAAATAATCTATGAGGACGCAGACCTCATCGTGGTGCACAAGCCCGTCGGTCTGGTCGTGCATCCGGCCTGCGGCAATCCAGACAACACGCTGGTCAATGCGCTGCTCTATCATTGCCGCGACTTGTCGGGACTCAATGGTCAAGAGCGGCCTGGCATCGTGCACCGCCTCGACAAAGACACCGAGGGGTTGCTCGTCGCCGCCAAGTATGACGCGGCGCATAAATTTTTGAGCAAGCAATTTGAGAAACATACGATCACCCGCAAATATCTGGCTTTGGCCGCCGGCAATATCGTCAAGGACTACGGCGTGATTTCCGGCAATCTCAACCGCAGCCGGCAAGACAGAAAAAAAATCGCCGTGGTTTCCAGCGGCGGCAAAAAAGCCGTGACCCATTACAAAGTCTTGAAGCGTTTCAACAGCATGACGCTCATCGAGGTGGAGCTGGAAACCGGCCGCACGCATCAGATCCGCGCGCATCTGGCCTACATCTGCCACCCGCTGATCGGCGATCCGGTGTATAATGCCGATTATCGGCAAAAAAACACGCATCAATGTTTGATCGCTTACCGGCTGGGATTCATTCACCCTCGGACGAAAAAATATATAGAGTTTGACGCGGAGCTGCCAAAATGGGCAAAGAAAGCAGAACATTTTTAAATGCTTAAACTATGGTTAATTTTTATCTGCTGCTTGTGCGTGGCAGGCGCCGCTGCAGAGATCGGGCAATTCACCGCGCTGTCCGGCGAGGCCGTCATCTCGCGCAACCGCGAGCCGCATTTTCAACCGGTCGTGGCCAGCCGCGTTTATGCCAAGGACATCGTCACGCTGGGTGAAACATCTTTGGCCGTTATCGAAACGCCGCAAAACATCTGGCAAATTCAAGGCCCGGCCAGGTTTACTGTTAATTCCGCGGACAATTTTGTGGCGGAATACGGCGTGCTGGACTTTCAATTAAAACTGCCGCGCGAGAAAAATATTCCACGGGCTGTCGCCGAAACGGTAGTTTTTCCCGGGCTGGGACACTGGTATATAGAAGACTATGCCAAAGCTTTGCCGCTGCTGGGCATCAGCGGTTTGATGTTAATCGGTATTCACACCGCCAATCCGGAATTAAGCTCCGTGCCGGAGAGAACCGCCGAGCTGCGCCAAAATTATTTGCAAATTTATCTGGTCTACATGCTCGTCACAGCGCTTGACGCCTGGTCGGAAACCAGCGCACTCAACCGCCGGCTGGCCGAAAACCGCGCCTTGCTCGAGGAGTGAAAATGAAGCTCTGCATCGACGCCGGCAATACTTCTATCACGCTTGGTTTTTTCGAGAAAGACAAACTGATCCAAAAATCCATCCTGCCTACGGACGATTACCGTAAATTTCGCCTGACGCAAAAAATCGACAGGGTTGTTTACGCTTCAGTCGTGCCGCGCCTGGACAAATATTTTGCCCGTTATTTCAGCCAAACTGATTTTACGCGGCTCACTTACCGGCAGATTAAAAATATCCGCATTGCTCTGCCCAAAAAATCCGAGATCGGCATAGACCGGCTGGTCAACGCGTCCGGCGCGGCAGTGTTTTACGGCGGCAACGCGGTGATTATCGATCTCGGCACCGCGACAACTTTTTGTGTCCTGTCCCGCAATATTTACCGCGGCGGATTGATCTGTCCGGGACTCAATCTGACCCGCATCGTCCTGCACGAAAAGACCGCCAAACTGCCGCTCATCGAATTAAAAAGTAAGCCGCCGCAACTAATCGGCAATTCCACGGTCAAAGCTATACAGTCGGGAATTTATTATGGCTATGTCGCGCTCATCAATGGCCTCGTCGCCGCGCTACAAAAAAAAGTTCCGCGCGCCAAAATCATCGCCACTGGCGGTTACGCGGAATTATTGGCGCGAGATATAAATGTCGATATTATCGACACAGATTTGACACTGAAAAGTTTGAATTTGTTTTAAATTTAATTTACCCCAAACGTGATCACGATCGGAAAATCACCGATAGCCAGATCGTATTTGAAACTGGTTTTTTTAATGTCGCGGTCTTTCAAAACCGTGTTCAACATATTCTCGATTTGCTGTGTTTTTTCCGGCCTCACAAAAATCCCCCCATTGATAATCTACCCGATAATTGCAGTTTTTAGGCCAAGTTTTGCTGGTGATTTAGGCCAAAACTGTATAAAATTGAACTGAAATGCAGGCTTTGTTCGTCAAAATTGCTCTATTTTTGCTTTCCGGCGTAGTTTTTGCGCTGGGACTGCACAAAGAAGTGCAAAAAAATCTCTCGCTGGTTTACTCTATCAATGCCACCGCCAAGCAAACGCGGCAGTACATTCAAAAAATGCTGACCTACATACTCGAAACGCTGACGATAAAATTCATGCCGCCGC
>JAIRZV010000068.1 GCA_031267055.1 Candidatus Margulisiibacteriota bacterium
GCCGGACAATCCGGACAGAGCAGCTCGCAGGCGGAGTCTAATTCGAGATTTTCAAACTTTGGTAACCACATCGATCAATCTCTGATAATTCGCGAGCAAAAGACGGGTCATATTGCTCATGCTGAATTTCTGCGCCAGCTGCAGGGCTTCGGCGGATTTTTGGCGATACAGCTCTTTGTCGCTCAAGAGCCGCGTCAGTTTTAGCGCGAATTCTGAAACATCAAGACCGCTGGCCAGCCCGCCGGTATTTTGATGAATGATGTCAGAAATCCCCATAGCGTCGACAGCGACGACCGGCGTGCCGGCGGACATGGCTTCCAAAACGACCAGACCTTGCGTTTCGGTCAGCGAAGAAAAAACAAAAACCCGCGCGGCCTTGTACCAGGAAGCCAATTCGGTCTTGTCGGAAATATAGCCAGTGAAAATAATTTTGTCCTTGATGCCCAGATCGGCCGCGAGTTTTTCGAGCAGTGGCCGCTGCGGTCCGTCGCCGATAATAGCCAATAAAATATTGGCGCGCCCTTTGAGAATTTCTTTGTACATGTGCAGCAGAAACTCGATGTTTTTTTCTTTGGCGAGGCGGCCGGCGTAGGCGATAATGTCTGTTTCCGCCGAAATATTGTGCCGCCGCAAAACGCTCTGCGCGGAGCCGTTTTCCTGAAAATGCTCGCTGACGCCGGTCGGTATCACGTCGATCTCATTGAGCACGCCGTATTTTTGCAGCTCCAGACGCATGGCTTCCGACGGGACTATCGTGAGATCACAGCTGTGGCAGTATCTGCGGCTGGCGTTGGTCGAGAGCCAGACGCCGATCTGGCGGCCAAGCGCGGTCGGCACGTAATGCACATACTCGATGAACAGCGTGTGGTAAGTGTGCACCAGCGGCAGGCGGTACTGCTTGGCGAGATATAGCGCCAGCCAGCCCAGGCTAAACGGCGTGTGCGAATGTAGAATATCCAGCTGCAAATCCTTAAAAGTCCGCAAGTGCCCGGACAGTGAATAGGCGATATTGTGCTCCGGCATTGGCGCGTACTTGATCGATTTGAAATAAAAAACATTGTCTTTTTTCACCGCATCCTTGACCTGCGGCGCAAAAATAAAAACCTCATGCCCGAGTTTTTGCAGCTCCTCCGTAAAAGAATTGATCGAAGTGACCACGCCGTTGATCTGCGGCGTGTATGTGTCTGTAAACATTCCGATGCGCATAATTTCCTCGCTAGTCTTTAATTTGAACTCGGGAACGGCACTTACGGATGGCTTTTATTTCTAGCATAACATCGGTCTCATGAAGTTTATTTTTAGCGGCGAGGTTTTTCCCGAACTTAAAAATACTTTGCCATTTCTGCTTGCGCTCAGTTGCCGTAGTCATAAAACACCTCTATACAAGAATTGTAGGTATTATACAAGCTTTGTATAGATAGGTTAAGGTACTGAAAGTATTATGTCAGTGCTCCGTAAAATCACGAAAAAACTTGGCCAGGGAAACACCCAGGCCGTCGATTATTTTGAGCAAAGTGTCCAGCGTCGGCGAGTTCTCGCCGCGCTCGATGCGCATCAGGACTGTGCCGTCCACACAGGCTTTGTAAGCCAACTTATTGCGGGTTATTTTTTTCAGCTTGCGAAATTTGGTGATATTCCTGCCGATGTCGCTGGAGTCGTATTTCATGCCGAATTCTGCTTTGAGATTGACTATTGACATATGCGAATACTAGGGTATACTAGTTTTATATCCTAGCTATAAAGCTAAGTTATAAAACTAGATAAATAGGGGGCATATATGACTATAGCGAGAGGCCAGTCGATGCTGGCGAGCGATATTCTCAATCTGACTTTTTTTCCGAAAGGCGCGATATTGATGTTTAACGGCGCGAATTATTTATCTCTAGACCAGAATATCTGGAAAATTTGCGACGGAAAAAACGGTACGCCCAATCTGATAAACAAGTTTTTGCGTGGCAGTACGGATTCCGGTGCGACTGGCGGCGCAGACAACCGAAGTGTAACTTTGACTACCGCGCAGCTCCCCTCGCATAGCCACGGAATAACAAATCTGTCTATAGACGGACTATCTACGAGCGGTCTCACGATAGACGAGAAGGGAAACCATACGCATACACTCAGCGGCGGCACATCGGAAGGTGGTTCACATGAGCATGCCTTAAGTGGTAAAGCGGCGTCGGCAGGAGGTCATAGTCATGGCATTACCGATCCCAAGCATAGTCATAGCGTGTCAGCCTATGCACATAGTGATGGTGGCAGTGGTCAGCTTACCGGCGGCAATTATACTAACGGCGTCATAGATGCTACAGTAGGTACAGATCAGATAGCAACAAACATTACAATAGATAGTGTCGACGCTCACGAGCATAGTTTTTCCTCTGACAGTAAAGCGACCATGAGCAGCACACACACGCACGATTTTTCATCACTCTCCAGCGCGACGTTAGCCGGCTCACATAGCCATACGATCAGCGGCAGCATTGGCGGCAGTATCGGAGGCTCGCTGGACAACACCGGCTCCGGCACGGCATTTACTGTAGATACTTTGCCGAGCTACTATGCGGTGATCTACATCATGAAAATTGTCTGACGCTTATTATCCTCTGTAATTTTCGATCTGCCGCCAGAAACTTTTTTCCGTAACTTTTTTGCCGTCGTAAATGCCTTCGTTGCGCAAAATGTTTTGGCACAATTCCAATTTTAACGCGGGCAAAGTCGCGGTATCAATAGGGCTGTTTAGCGTCTGCAAATACTTTAAAAATATTTGGTACAGGCCGGCGTTGGGCTGCAGACTGCTGGTGATTTTTTCGACGATCTTGACGGCCTCGGCGGCGTTTTGCAGCAGCGCGTAATTTTGGCGGATCTGGGCAAAAAGTTCCAGGCCGGTGATTTGATAGATCACGGCAAAATCTTTGTTTTCCGCGACGACAAATTCGTTCCGGCAAAAAAGATCGAGCGCGGCCTGCGGCTTTTTGCAACCGCGTTTTTGCACAAGTTTGATCCGGCCGTCACTCAAACTAAACACATTGAGCAGTAAATCATTGTCACGCAAGATTTTTTTGCGGAGAATGACGCCTTCGAGCCGCGCGCTCATTTACTTGATTTTGTAAATGACCAGACCGGACAGGAGCTTGGGATAAAAGTCCGTGGATTTTTGCGGCATGATGTCGCCGGCCAGCACCACGTCGTAGGTTTGCTGAACTGTGGCGCTGTTCAGGAAAAACGCCGCCTGCTCTTGGCCGTTCAAAACCTGCTCAAACGCGCTGTGCGCCGTGCGGATATAGCCGAGATTTTCCTGCGCTTTTTGCTGGGCTTTGGTGAGACCAAAAATATTTTCCAAAACCAGAGTATGCAGTGCCGCGACATCGAGCCGCCGCCAAGCTGCGGATTTGTCCGCGGCAAATTTGTCCAACGCCGCCGAGTCACGCAGAGTCATTTCGTAAAGCAATGGCTGTCCGGCGTAAAAACCCAGACTGATTTTTCCGGCGGCGCGTTTGTCCTGCATGGCTTTGAGCAGATGCTCCAGCGCGTGATGCGGCGTGGCCTCAAAATAAACCGCGGCTTGCTTTAAAAACTCCGCTTCGGAAAAACCGGCCAACCCGTG
This sequence comes from Candidatus Margulisiibacteriota bacterium, assembly GCA_031267055.1. Taxonomy (GTDB): domain Bacteria; phylum Margulisbacteria; class Termititenacia; order Termititenacales; family Termititenacaceae; genus Termititenax. The sequence continues at coordinate 3,605 of JAIRZV010000068.1, forward strand.
CATCAGACGATGCGTCGGCAAGACCGTCAAGCCTTCGTCTTCACTATTGACTAGCGTGGCCATAGTGTAGCCGTAAGGACTTTCCGTGCCGAGCGCCGCGCCGTTCTCTTGGGCAAAATTGCAAGAAGTTTCATAACGGTGATGGCCGTCGGCGATAAGCAGCTGTTTGTCCGCCAAGACAGCGCGGACTTCCTGAATGATTTTTGCGTCAGTGATTTGCCAGAACGTGTGTGTGTCACCGAAATGATCGACCGCGGTTTCGTCCGGCTCGCGATCCACCGCGTTTTGCAACAGAGCCTCGATTTTTTTCTGCGGATCGTTGTACAGAAAAAAGATCTGACCAAAATGCGCGTTGGTCGCGCGCAGGAGATTGAGACGGTCGGCTTTGGGTTTGGCCAGAGTTTTTTCGTGCGGCAGGATGATTTTTTGAGCGAAATCCTCCAGCCCGACCAGCGCGATAAAACCTTTGCGGGTTTTCGGCTCGCCGTTTATTTTGTAGGTTTGATGATAGGCGTAAATGGACGACTGTTCATCTTGCAATAAAATTTTGTCGTTCAGCCAGTTCTGCAGCTCTGCGGCGGCGGCCTGATACGGGTCGGCGGCTTTGTTGCGGATCAGTTTGGCCGTGGTATACGGCGAGCGTTTGTAGTAAGCCTCGAGCAATTCCGGTGAAATTTTATCGTAGGGCTGCGTGACCACATCGCTGTAATTTACTTTCTCTTTATTGTAGCGTATTCCCCGAAACGCCTTGATGCGCGCCATAAATCCTCCCAAAGTTTTGGCTGATTATAGTATAAAAAGAGGAAATACGCTTAATGCAATATTCTTGATGATTTGTGCTAAAATAATTTTACAAGGAAGGGGTATTAGAATTGGCACTGACGCTTGCTGTAGAAAGACAAAAAATAATTACCCAAACTATTGATACTGTCCAATTGCAAAATCGCCGATATATAGGTAATAAATATAAACTTGTTGATTGGATTTTTTCTATTATCAATAAAGAATGTGAAGGTTATTCCTTTGCAGATATTTTTGCTGGGACAGGAGTGGTGTCCGCAGAGGCAACGAAATATTTTTATAATGTTGTTGTCAATGATTTTTTGTATTCAAATCAGGTCATATATCGGGCGGTTTTTGGCAATAGATACTGGGATAGAGAAAAAATTATTGCTATTCTGAATCAGTATAATGATTTAGGTGCTGACGATTTGGCGGATAATTATTTTTCGAGAAATTTTGGCGGCAAATATTTTAGTAATGATTCGGCAAAAATAATAGGCTTTATCAGAGAGCATCTTGAAGCAAACAAACGAAAATTAACAAGCAGAGAGTACTATATTATTTTGGCATCATTGTTGTATGCCGTGGATAGGATTGCTAACACGGTTGGCCATTTTGATGCGTATTTCAAGAAAAAAAATATTTATGACAAGTTTTCTCTGAAATTATTAGAGTCAATAGAAAGTCCGCATATCTCAATTTATCAAGAGGAGGCAAATTGTTTAGTGGGACAAATAACCGCAGATGTGGTTTATATTGACCCGCCCTACAATTCTAGACAATATAGTCGTTTTTATCATGTGTTAGAAACTTTGACTAAATGGGATAAACCAAGATTGTACGGTGTAGCATTGAAGCCTGAGCCAGAAAACATGAGTGAATATTGTCGGGTCAATGCGAAAGTAAAATTTCAAGAATTGATTAGCAACCTGAAAGCGAAGTATATAGTTGTTTCATACAACAATACTTACGAATCAAAAAGTAATTCGTCTAAAAATAAAATTTTGCTGAAAGAAATAAAGCAAATTTTACAAGATAAGGGCAGTACAAAAATTTTTGAAAGAGAATATAAATATTTTAATGCTGGTAATACTTGTTTTGATAATCATAAAGAGTATTTGTTTGTCACTAAAACAACCAAATGAAAAGCCTGATTAGAAAATCTCCCTTATTTTATGTTGGAGATAAATATAAGTTAATGAAGCAGTTGCTGGGTTTATTCCCACCGGAAATAAATAATTTTTTCGAGCCATTTGTCGGCGGAGGTACAGTGTTTCTTAATATTAAAGCAAAAAAATATTTTCTAAATGACATTAATATCCGTTTAATAGCTATTCATAAGTTTTTAGTAAATCAAGCGCGGACACCAGAAAAATTATATGCCGCTGTAGAAAAGATTGTAAAGAAATATAAATTATCTCGCTCTTATGCTGAAGATATAGTTCCAGCAACCTTAAAGCTTAAATTTAAAAAAACTTTCTATGCTAAATTTAATCAGGATGGTTATAATAAGTTAAAAGCTTGCTTTAATAAAGCAAATTCCTTAGATCCATTAACATTGTATATTTTGCTTATCTATGGATTTAATAGAATGTTGCGGTTTAATCTTGCCGGAAAATTCAATCTTCCTGTTGGTAATGTCGACTTTAATAAGAATGTCGTCAATGCGCTAAATGGTTATTTCGATTTTGTAATTGGCAAAAAACTTGTTTTTACGTCCCAAGATTTTCGGCCATTTTTGCTTAAACGGGAGTTTCAGAAAAATGATTTTGTATATTTAGATCCGCCGTATTTAATTGGCGCTAGTGAATACAATAAGCTGTGGAATATTAAATTAGAGGAGGCGCTTTTACAGACGCTGGATACGCTAAACCTAAAAGGTGTTAAATTTGCTTTGTCTAACCTGACCCACTATAATAAAAGTAAGAACGAGTTGTTGCTTACTTGGATGAGCAAATACAAGGTGCATAATATAAATAGCCGCTATATTAGCTATCATAATAATAACGAAAAAAAACTAAAAGAAGTGTTAATTACTAATTATTGAAAAACTTATGCGTATTAGACAAGCGGAATACAAACCATTGCTTTTTACGACAACTCTGCGCAATCCAGAGCGTTTGAAAGACTTTTTGCGCATATTGTTTCAGTATGATGGAAAGATTTTGACAGATAAAATAATCGATGTTGTCGCAAGGACTTTAATTCAAAAAGGATTGTACCAACCAACAAAAGTGGTTTCTTCTATAAAAAGTAAATGGCAAAATGATCTTGAATTGACGAAGTCTGAAGCAGCAGAAGTGTTTTCTAAAAATCCGCAAAGCCATAAAGAAGCGGGTTTTTCCAAAGGTTGGCCATCTCGATTTGACACTTGGTTTAAATTTGCCAAAGAACTTGGGTTTGTTTGGTATCTGCCGAACGAAAAAATTGAATTTTCTGAAAGTGGAAAATTATTATTAGATCAAAGTCATCCGGAAAACGAAGTGTTGGTTTTTGCTAATGCTTTTGCCAAATACCAGCGGAATAATCCTTTTCGGCGAATTTTGAACAAAAATATTCCGCTTGTCTTGTTGATTCAAACTATCCAGCTTTTGAATGATGATCCGCAATTTAATAATTGTGGCATTTCTCGGTTAGAAATTCCTTTGCTGCTCTGTTGGCAAAACTCTGATGCCGAAAGTTTGTATCGAGAAATAAAAAAAATACGCGCTCAACATGGTTATTCCCCAAGTAATGAAATTATCTTAGCCAGTTGTTCTAAATTAATAAATGCCACCAAACGTGATGCTGCTTCAATTTTGACTGATTATCCTGATGATTTTATCCGCAAAATGCGATTAACTAGTTTATTTTCTTTACGTGGAGCAGGTAGATTTGTCGATATAAATAAAAGAGAATTAGCCGTAATAAATTACATTTTGAAAAATTATAAGGCCGGCAAAGAATTTTCTAGAGAAAGGCTTTTCTTCGAATATATTGGCCGGGTAGATAAGCAATTAACTAGTCTGTTGACAATATTTGATGCCCCTAGTAGGGCAAGTCATGTCGGTTTATACAAATGGGTTGAATATTATTCCTGGGAGACAATCAAAAAAGAATTGTTAAATTTAGCGAATAGGCAAGCATCTAGCGATCCAGTCTTGAAAATTATTGAACAACCATTGCGATTGGAATTTTTAATGACCTTGGCTATTCTTAAAAAACTACCTGCTGTAGTCGTAAGACCAAATTTTATGTCTGATGATGAAGGTTTACCAACGAGCGTTGCGCCGGGTGGATGCTCGGATATTGAATGTCGTGAGGATACAGATATTGTGTTGATTGAAGTTACTTTATTGACCGGAACACAGCAGCATATTAGGGAATCATTTTCGGTTCATCGGCATTTGGAAGAATACATACAAAATAACTTAAAGGCATATTCCCTATTTATTGCGCCAAAGTTATTTATAGATACAGAACGTTATTTTACTTTTATAAAAGTCAAAGATAATCTGGATGTTCGAATGTTGGATATTGCCAGACTTGTAATCAACCTAGATAACAAGCCTACCCTCAATGAGGTTAGTGTAGCTTGATAAAACAAAAGGGGTACTAGTAGCTTTGCGCCGCCTAACTGTGTTATAATCCTTAAAATAAGCAATGGGGGTTGTTTATGGTTGATTTAAGGCGTTCCGCGGTGATAAAAGTAGTGGGCGTGGGCGGCGGCGGTGTAAATGCTGTCAACACGATGGTGGCGGCCGGACTGGACGGAGTGCAGTTCGTGGCGGTCAACACGGATTTGCAATCGCTGGATGCTTCCACAGCTGAAATACATGTGCAGATCGGCGGCAAGTTGACCAAAGGTTTGGGCGCGGGAGCTGATCCGGCCAAAGGCAAAGACGCAGCCGAGGAAAGCAAAGACGACATTGCGCTGGCTCTCGACGGCGCGGATATGGTTTTCATTGCGGCCGGCATGGGCGGCGGCACAGGCACTGGCGCTTCGCCGGTGGTGGCCGAACTCGCCAAAGCCAAAGGCGCGCTGGTCGTCGGCGTGGTTTCCAAGCCGTGGAGTTTTGAGGGGCCGATCCGTATGCGTCAGGCGGAAAACGGCATTGAGTTGTTGCGTGCCAAAGTTGACGCGCTGATCATTGTACCCAATCAGCGTTTGCTGGATATTTACGATCGGGCGCTGACCCTGCCGGAATCTTTCCAAAAAGCCAATGATGTGCTGAAACAAGGCGTGCTGGGCATAGCCGGTCTGATCACCAATCCGGGTTTGATAAATCTCGATTTTGCCGATGTGCGTACGGTCATGACCAACGCTGGCTCGGCGATGATGGGTATCGGCACGGCTTCCGGCGAGGAACGCGCGATCGACGCCGCGAATGACGCGATCAGCAATCCGTTGCTGGAAGAAAACATTCAGGGCGCGACGGGCTTGATCGTTTCGGTGACCGGCGGGCCGGATATGACTTTGCACGAAGTTAATGACGCCATCAATATTGTGCGGCAATCGGCCGATCCCAACGCCAATATTATTTTTGGCGCGTCGATCGATGAAGCCAAACAAGGCGAGGTTTCTTTGACGGTGATTGCCACCGGTTTCAAAAAAACGATTTTGCCCCCGCTCACTGGCGGAGATATTATAGAGACGGAAATTAAAATGACCGCGCCTCCACTGGTGGCACTGCGCAAAGAGCCGGAATTGCAGCCGGCCGGTCAACGTTTTGCTTTTTTTGCTGAAACACCGGAGCCGGCTTTGTCCAGCGCCAATCCCGACGATATAGATGTGCCGCCTTTTTTGAGAAATCGTTAATGTTGAAACGCGTTTTTTTGGGCTTGATTTTATTGTCTTTGCTATCCGCGGAAACACCCAACGCGCAGCTTTTTTCCGATATGCCGCGCGAACACTGGGCTTTTAGCGCGGTCAAACACATGGTCGATCTGGATGTGGTCAGAGGTTATCCAGACGGCACTTTGCACGGCGACGAAAAAATCAGCCGTTACGACACGCTGGTTTATCTGAACAATCTTTCTTTGAGCATGGAAGCGATAGCAGACAAAAAAATACAGCTTTACCGACCGGCTTTTCAAAACGTGTCTGTTAGCGCGGTTTCCGCCGCAGCGATCGTCGATCTGAAAAACGAGGTGGCCGCGCTGAAGCTGGAGCTGGCGGCGTTGAAAGACGCGATGACAAACAATATGTCTGCGGTTCCGGCCACCGCGCCGCGTGAGTCTGCGGACTGGCCGGTACTGCTCAAAGATAATCTCGTGGTCGATTCTTATTATTTTTACGCAAGCGATGCCACTACCGGCAATGACACTCTGGATGTGCCGCGACTTTTTACGCGCGCCAGTCTCCGGCTTGGCCGTGATTTTGGTTTGAGCGGTTTTGAGTTTACGCTGAAACGCAATTACACCAGCGCGGCCGCTTGGGCCGGACGGGAATTGTCCGATTTTGCGCGGGTGCGCTTTGAGGCTTCCGCCGGGCCGGGGCAGGTCATCGATCGAGACCGCCGCGTGGTGGACAATCCCGCCAATGCTTTGGGCGTAAGTTTTGGTTTGTGGGGTTTGTCTCTGGGCGTGGCGCAAAATCATACCGGCGACAATATTCTGGCGCCGGATGGCGGCCAGTTAGAAGTCAATCGACAGACCGTGTCAGCGAAATTTGATTTTTCGCTTGGCGTACCGCTTTTCAGCGTCGGTAATATTTTTTATCAGACTGACACATACAGCGGCGAAGGTAAAACAATTTCAGGCAATGAGACCGTGCGGGCTTTCACCACGCGCGCTTTGAGCGGATTGCATTTTGATTTTGCCGAGCGGCAGTTTTTGACTTTGCGTTATTTGCAGGACGTTTACAAAAACGGTTATGACATTCTCGACAAAAAACAAGCCCATTATTATGACGCGCTGCTGTCGCTAGACGGTTTGCTCGGCGGCGGTTTGGATTTTTCCGCGATGTATGCTTACAAGGGCGCGGCTTTCGGTGCGAATAAACTGAGCGAAGACACGGCCGGCGTGAATTTGCTGGGTTATGCTTCCTGCGCTTATTTGACTGATGACATTTTTGGCGAGAATAGAATTCCCAGTGCGGATGTGATCTCCGAGACCGGCGTCAAACTGACCAGCTATCTTTACAAAAAAGAATTGACGCTGGACCTCGTTTACATTTACGGTTCCGGCCTGCCGGATAATGATCTTTCTCAGGCGGACACTAAATATTTGTACGATCATTACGGCGCACAGTTGAACTGGTATTTGCTGTCGAGCAGCGTGGTTTATCTGGGCTATGAAAAGCTCGATCTTTTTAACAGCGACATTGAAAAAGCCGCTGAGCAATTGTCGGAAGAATTAATAAAAATCGGTTTGAGGTTTGCTTTCTGATGATTTTGAAAATCCTTCAACACCCCGATCCTTTGCTGCGCGAAAAATCTGTGAAAATCGCCAGCCTGACGCCGGAATCAAAAACTCTCGCGCTGGATCTGCTGGAAACACTTTACGGCGTGGGCAACGGTGTGGGGCTGGCCGCGCCGCAGGTCGGCAAACTTTACCGCCTGTTCGTCTACGATATTTCCGCCGACCGCAACGAGCCAGGTGTGCTGTTCAATCCTGAGCTGCTCTCGCACAACAATCAAAAAGCCAAACATGTGGAAGGTTGTTTGTCCTGCCGCAATTTTGAAGGGCTGGTCGAGCGTTACACCAAAGTCACAGTGCGCGGCGTCAATCTCGACGGCAAGACTGTGACTATCAAAGCGAGCGGTTTGCTGGCGCGGGTGTTTCAGCACGAGATCGAACATCTCGACGGCATAGTTATTCTGGACAAGGCCGAGCCTGTGCCGCCGGACAGCACGGAAACAGAAGCGGACATCGTATGATCCGTTTGGCTTTTTTTGGCTCGCCGGATTTTGCGCTGCCAGCTCTGCGAAAACTTGCGGCGGACGAGCGTTTCCAAATTGTTTTGGTCGTGACTCAGCCGGACAAGCCAGCCGGCCGCGGCCAGCAAAGGCAGATGCTGCCGGTGAAAAACGCGGCGCTGGATTTAAGGTTGCCGGTTTTAGACCGCCAGCCGACTGCCGCGGAATTGCAAAAGCTGGACATTGCCAAAATCGTCGTGGTGGCTTACGGCCGTATCCTGCCTGCCGAGCTGACCGACAACTGGGAATGTATCAATTTGCATCCGTCGTTGTTGCCCAAATATCGCGGTCCTGCGCCGCTGCAAACTGTTTTGTGGAACGACGAGGAAGAGACCGGCATTACCACCATGCTCCTCAATTCAGAAATGGATGCTGGCGATATTCTTTTGCAGGAGAAAATTTCTGTCGGCCCCAATATGAGTATCCGGCAATTAAGCGCGCTTTGCGCGGAACACGGCGCGGATCTGCTGACCGAAACTTTGCTACAAGATATTCAGCAGCTTCGCCGACCGCAAAACCCTGAAGCGGCTACCTATTGCCGAAAAATCAGTAAAGCAGACACGCTGATCGCTCAAGGCGAGACGCCGCGGCAAATTCACAATAAAGTGCGCGCGTTCGGCGGCTACGTGCTGCACAAAGGCAAGCGAGTAAAAATTTTGGAGACGCG
>JAIRZV010000071.1 GCA_031267055.1 Candidatus Margulisiibacteriota bacterium
AGCGGTTTTCAAGCTGTGTTTGTGGTTTACGGTTTGGTCATTATGTTTCTGGGCAATAATCAAGTGAGCGAGCTGGTCTGATGCTGGAGCAAAAGATTGTGCAAAAAACTTTAGAGACCGCGTTGCGGGCCGGTCATCAATTTGCCGAGCTGTTTGCGGAATACAAAACGGCTTTTTCGGCCGGTTTGGACAATGGCCGATTGGAACGGATCCGTTCCGGTGTGGACTGCGGCTGCGGTTTTCGCATTATCAATGGCGCGAAAACTTATTATGGCTTTGTTAATTCCCTGTGCGCGGCGGATATTTTGGATTTGGCCAAAAGGGTCAGTGCGCTAGCCGCGCAGTCCGGTAAAAAAACTTTGGCGGATTTCTCGCGGAAAAATTATCAAACCGCGCCGGATAAAAAAACCGTCGCTGAGAAAATCGAGCTGATCCGTACCGCGGAAAAAGCCGCGCGCCGGTTTTCTAAAAAAATCTGTCAGGTGACGGCGCGTCTCGGCGAGAGCGAGCAGAAAATTTTTGTCGCCAACACCGCCGGAGTCTGGAGCGAGGACACACGGGCGCGCCGGAGATTTTTGGCGCAATGCGTGGCCAAGCAGGGCGGTGATTTGCAGACTGGTTATGAAACAGCAGGTTTTAGCGGCGGCTGGGGAGATTTTACTGCTAAACACGCGGCTGATCTGGCCGAAACCGCCGCTGCGCGGGCGACACTGTTGCTCTCCGCACAAAAAGCTCCGGCTGGCGCCATGCCGGTGGTCTTGAGTGGCGAGGCCGGCGGCACGATGATCCACGAAGCCTGCGGTCATGCGCTGGAAGCGGATTTTATTTACAAGAAAACCTCGATCTTTGCGGACACACTTGGCACACAATTGTTCCCAAAATGTGTCACGATAATTGATGACGGTACGCTGGCTGGTCTGTACGGCACGGCGGCTTGCGACGATGAAGGCACTCCGGCAAAACAAAATATTTTAATCAACGCCGGCAAAGTCAGCGGATTTATGAATGACCGTCTGTACGCTGGTTTGCTAAAGCAGCCTCTGTCCGGCAACGGCCGCCGTGAATCGTATCGTTACGCGCCCATGCCGCGCATGACCAACACTTATCTGGCCTCCGGTACGGACAATCCGGCAAAAATCATTCGCTCGGTAGACAGAGGTCTTTTTGTCAAAAAACTTGGCGGCGGCCAGGTCGATGTCACCAACGGCAATTTTGTTTTTGAAGTGACCGAGGGCTATTTGCTGCAAGACGGCGAGATCGGTCGGCCGGTGCGCGGCGCGACGCTGGTCGGCAGCGGCAGCGCGGTTTTAAAAAGCATTGACATGGTCGGTAATGATCTGCATTTTATTTCCGGCGTGTGCGGCAAAGGTCAAACTGCGCCAGTTTCCGACGGACAGCCGACCGTGCGCATTCCGTCCCTGATCGTGGGAGGACAGCAATAATGGAAAAATTGGCTTTAAAAAAATACTTGCAATATGCCCGTCAGCAAGGCGCGGACGAGGCGGAGATTTTTCTGACCAACAGTCGTGAGGAAAGCGTGGTCGTGCGCCAGGGAGTGTTGGAAAAAGTCGAATCAGCCGGCGATCGCGGTTTGGCGGTCAGAGTTATCTGCCAAAAACGCGCTGGATTTGCCTACACTTCGGCTCTGACCGACGCGGATATTTTACGAACTGTGGATATGGCGTTGACGAACGCCGGTTATGCCGAACGCGATAAATTTCTGGGTCTGCCTAAACCGGACACTTCGGCTCCGCTCAGTGTCCGAAGAGCGTTGCGAATTTATGCTCCATCTATGGCTAGGTTGTCTTTGCCGCAACTGGCGGACTGGGCCAGACATGCTGAGAGCGCGGCCTATGCTTTGGACAGCCGGATTTATGCCACAGAGTCCGCGGCGGCTTTTGCCGCGTCAGGTGAGACGCGTCTGGTAAATACGCATGGCATTGACGCGCGTGGCCGGAAGACTTTGTGCGGTCTCTCGCTGGAGATCGCCGCAAAATCCGGCGCCAAAATGGAAGCGGCTTATGATTTTCGCTATGCGGTGTCTCCCGCCAAGATTGCTCCGGAAAAAATCGGCCGCCGCGCTGCCGAACGCGCGGTGCGTATGCTCGACGCTGTGCCTGCGCAAACCGGCAAATATGATCTGCTTTTGACGCCGTCCGTAGCCCGGGATTTTTTGTCGGTCTTGGCCGAGCTTTTCAGCGCGGAAAATGTCCTGCGCCAAAGGTCGCTTTTCCGTGGCAAACTCGGTAAACAGGTGGCTTCGGCCAAAGTTACGCTCATCGACGATCCGTTTTTGCCGGCCTTGAGCGGCTCTTTTCTCTACGACGGCGAGGGTGTGCCCGGCCGCAAAAGAGTTCTCATTAAAAACGGCCGGCTGAGTGATCTTCTTTATGATGTGCATTCCGCGCGCGAAAGCGGCGTGAAACACGCAGGCAATACCGCGCGCGCCTCGATTTTCAGCGAGCCAATTATCGGCGCGAGCAATCTTTATTTTCAGCGTGGCAAGCTGACCAAACCAGAGATTGTCAAAAATATCGACCGCGGTGTCCTGATCGAGAACATCATGGGATTGCACACGGCCGATCCGGTGTCCGGCGAGTTTTCTTTTGGCGCGGCCGGACAGCTCATCAAGAACGGCAAATTGGCTGAGCCGGTCAAAGACATGGCGATCGCTGGCAATCTGGTGGATTTATTGAAATCTGTCAAAGCCTGCGGCAGTGATTTGGAGTTTTCAGGGCATCATGGCGCGCCGAGTGTTTGGATCACTGATATTATGGTGGCGGGGAAATAAGCAAGAACTAATACTTCCGAATAAAACTCCCGATAATTTCCGGCAGCTTGGCAATGATGTCCTCGCGGATGACGGGCGGTATGGCTAGCAGATTTGATTTTTTTCGGTAAGAGTTGCGCGTTTCCCAAAAAAGCGAGTACGCTGGCACGCGCAAAACCCCGGCGATTTTTTCGACAGCTTCTACCGAAGGAAATTTGCGCCCCATTTCTATCTCGGCGATGTAAGTGGAAGACATCTCGCAGTCCAGCGAAAGCTGCATTTGAGAAAGCTGTCGGCCTTTGCGCAGTTTCTTTAGGTTGCCAATAAAGGTCTGTCTTAAAGACATAATCTCTTATAAACTATGGTTAATGGCCTTGACAAATGTCTTATAGCCACTATAATAATGGCTATAAGACATTAAAAATAAAGGGGGATTTTATATGACTAGAATTTTACAGACCAAAATAGCCAGAGGCGAACCGATGCTGGCGGACGATATTTTGCATTTAACTTTTTTCCCGATCGGTGCGATATTGATGTATGACGGCAGCAGTTGGACGGATAATGTTACTCTCAGGGGCTGGTACAGATGCGACGCTACCAATGCCGCCGCGGGACTGACGCCGGACTTGACAGACAAATTTATAATGGGCGCCGCGGCCAGAGGAAATACCGGCGGCAATAACAACATTATATTGACTACAAACAACTTGCCGGCGCACAGCCACTCGTTGTCCGGGCTGGCCACCGACACGATTTCAGGGCATACGCATAATTATTCTGGAACATCCGGCAGTGGCACGAACCACAGTCACAGCTTATCCGGTATCAGAGTGACCGGTGGAGATCACAGTCATACTTTTAGCGGAAATTCTTTGGAAGGATATAGCCCGTATTTGCAATTTCCCAGCGAATGGAATGGCTACAATAAAGATAGTGGACGTTCTGGAATAATAACGGTAACAGAAACTGCGGAGGCTGATTGTGGTAGCGATGGGACACCGGATGTTGCCCTGCGGTTTAAAATAGCCTTTACTCCGTCCGGCACGATCAATAATGTTGGTCATAATCATACGTTGTCCGGCGATACAGGCAGTGAAAGCTCGCATATGCATTCTTATTCGGGGACTACAGGAAGCGATGGTTCACATAAGCATGATGTTTCCGGCAGTGTGGACAATACCGGTTCGGGCACGGCTTTTGACAATCGGCCGAGTTATTACGCGCTGATCTATATCCGTAAATGCGCGTGAGGGTTACAGCTCCGAACGGACTTTTTTTATTTTTTCTTCCGCTTGTTTTTGGCGCCACTCATTTATAGCTTTGTGATTGCCATTGAGCAAAACTTCCGGGACTTTTAAGCCGCGAAAATCCGCCGGACGGGTGTAGTGCGGATGATCAAAAGTTTCGCTGTCGTAAAAACTTTCGCTGATGATAGACTCCGCTTTGCCGACCACGCCGGGGAGCATCCGCGCGATACTGTCCAGCAGGACCAGCGCGGGTAATTCCCCGCCGGTCAGAACATAATCGCCGATCGAGATTTCATCTGTGACTAGCGGCATGATCCGCTCATCGACACCTTCGTAATGTCCGCAAATGACCGTGATATTTTTCTCGGCGGCCATTGCGCGCGCGAGTTTTTGCGTCCAAGGTCGTCCCTGCGGACTGGCCAGGATTACGCGACGTTTTTTGGGGAGTTTCAACGCGGCGAGGCAGTCATAAATCGGCTGCGCCAGCATGACCATGCCCGGTCCGCCGCCGAAAGGTTCGTCGTCAGTTTTGCGGTGTTTGTCCGCGGAGTAGTCGCGGATATTGACGACCTTGATTTCCAGCAATTTTTTTTTCTGCGCCCGTCCGATAATAGAGGCGTTGCAGTACGGCGTGATGACTGCGGGGAAAATCGTTAATATATTGAATTTCATACTGAATATTCCTCTAAATTTTTTAAATCAACTTTTATTGTAGCAGAAATCTCTTTGACAAAATTCGGCAGGAGCGGAATCAGGATTTCTTTATTATTGTTTTCGCGCCGTACAACTAAAATATCATGTGCCGGAGTTTGCAAAATGCCCGTGACGTTCCCGATAAAATTTTCATTTTGGTCATAAACTTTTTTTTGCCGGACATCTTCGTATAGAATTTTGTCCGGGGGCTTGACGACGCTTTCCGCTTTTTGACCGCGCAGTTTTTCCGCGGCGGTCAGCGAAGTTATTTCGGCCAGCTTGAGCAGAATATTGGTTTTGTGCGGCCGCGCGGCCAGCAAAGTGTATTCCTCTCCGCTGATGAAGATTTTAGGGATTTTAGAAAAATCAAAATCGCTGTACGGACAGTTGAGCTTCAGCTCGCCTTTAAGGCCGCGCGCGCCAACAATAACGCCCAGGTAATAAATGCTTTAGGCTCCTCTGATCTCCTGGATCACGCCATCTTTGAGCAGCACTTCGATGCCGCCCAGTTTTTTGTAAAGATTGTCGCCAGCTTTGACTGTCGTGATGCCCTGCACTGTGCCCTGCAAAAACTCCGAGCCGATTTTCAGTTCTTTGGCTTCGGCGATTTTCTTTTCCACATCAGCTTTGGCCAGTGTGGCCTGCTGTTTGTCCATGTTGATTTGCTGCACTATCGCGGACACTTGCTTGACGGTTTTCTCGCCTTGTTTTTTGAGATTTTCGACCAGCCGCTTGCCTTGCGTTTCCATATTGGCCAGCTGTGTATCCATATTTTTGATGGATTTTTCCAGCTCGCCCACTAAATATTTTTTGAACTCTTCCGTGACGATAACTTTGATAACTACATTTCTTTGTAAAGTCAGCTCTGCCATAAAATGCCCCCTTTTTACTGTTTTTTAAGCCTCTTTGTCTTTGGTCACAATTTCCACCGTGACTTTTTTGTTCTGCTTCGCGCCGGCGGCTTTGACCACCGTGCGCATCGCGTTGGCGATGCGGCCTTCTTTGCCGATGATCTTGCCCACATCTTCAGGCGCCACCGAAATCTCGACAACCGTTATGCTGTTGCCGCTGGTCTCGGACACATTCACCTGCTCTTGATTGTCGACCAATGATTTGACCAGCAATTCCACCAAATTCTTCATTTTTTAAATCTCCTCTTTATTTTAAGGCAATATTGGACTTTTGCAAGAGTTTGGCCACCCGCTCCGAGGGCAGCGCGCCGTGCTGTTGCCATTTTTGCAGTTTCTCGACATCGACTTGAAAAGCAGCCGGTTTGACCGCTGGATTGTAAAAACCCAGATTGTCCAGATACTCGCCGGAGCTTAAAGATTTCCGGCTATCAATAGCGATCAAGCGGTAGTAAGGCTGATGTTTTTTGCCCATGCGTTTTAGTTTAATTTTTACAGACACAAATTCACCTCCGAAAACTGAAACGATATTATAAACAAGTTTTGCGGGTTTGGCTATACTGCCCGCGTTGTGCTATAATCAAACGGGTTTATTTAATAAAAGGGGTAGGGGGTTTTCTTATGTTTAGGCAATTTTACATCGCGGCGACAGGCATGAGCGCTATGGAAAAAGATTTGATCACGATCACCAATAATGTTTCCAACGTCAAAACTACCGGTTTCAAAAAAGCGCGCGTGGAGCTGGAGACGCTTTTCCCCGAGATACTCGAAGAAGCCGTGCGTGACACGGAAACCACTTACGAAAAAGGCTTGGTCGAGCTTGGCTCAGGAGTGCGTGTGGTCGGCACGCCCAAAGATTTTTCTTCCGGTACGGTCGAGGTGACTAATAATTCGCTCGACATCGCTATTGAGGGCGAAGGTTTGCTAAAATTCCGTATGCCCGACGGCTCGGTCGCGTACTCGCGCGCCGGCAATCTGCACAAGGATTCCGACGGCCGGATCGTCAACATCAGCGGTTATCCTATGGAGCCGGAGATCCGCTTGTCGGATTCTACCACCAATGTTTTGATCACCACTGGCGGCGTGGTGTATGTGCAGGAAAATAATCAGATCGAGCAGACCCAGGTCGGCCAGATCGAGCTGGTAAGATTCGTAAATTCGTCGTCGCTCAAGAGCATTGGCGGCAATCTGTATGTGACAACCGCGGCTTCCGGCATAGCCATAGAAGGTATGCCAGAAGATGAAGGCTTCGGCCAGATCGCGCAATTCTCGTTGGAGAGCAGCAATGTGGACATCGTTTCGGAAATGATGCAGATGGTCATCACACAGCGCTCGTTTGATATTATTTCCAAAGCGATACAATCCGGCGAGGCGATGCTCAACAGCGCGATCGAAATAGCCCGCGGCTAATTTTTCTGATGCGTTTTAAAAAATTTGGCTTGGTGGTTTTTTTGACCGCCGGGCTTTTTGCCGCAGAGCTGCCGTCGGCTGAACTGCTGGCGCTTGGTTTGCGGGAAATACAAGCCTTGCCGCGTTTTGCCGGCAAAGAGGTCACGCTCAATTTTGCCAAAGCGCCGCCGCGTGTTTCTGTGGGCACGGACAATTATACGCTCAAGGCGGAATTGCAGGCCGTCGCGCCGTCAATGTATATCAAATATTCGGTGTACTCCGGCGAGGGGTTTCTCAAAGGTTTTCGCGTCAAATACGACGCCGCGGTCTGGGCGGATGTTTACTATGCTGACCGGCATTTGGCCAAGGGCGAGGAAGTCACGGCTGAGGATTTTTATTTACGGCGCACAGATATTTTGAAATACTCGCATTATCTGGTAGAAACCGGCGCAGTCTGGGACAAACGCGTCATGACCGCCAATCTGCGGACGGACGCGCCGCTCTTTGCCTGGATGCTGGGTATCAAACAACTGATAAATTCTGGCGACATAGTGGCTCTCTCGGTGAACAGCGGCAGCGTGACTATCAAGACCGCCGCGAAAGCCTTGCAGCACGGCGTTTTGGGCGACAAAATCCTGGTGCAGGTGCAAAATGATAAAAA
>JAIRZV010000058.1 GCA_031267055.1 Candidatus Margulisiibacteriota bacterium
AGCAAAATTAATTTTTTCATAACGATCATCTCCTTCTATAAGGAAATCGCAACTAATTTTGCTTTGTCGCAATGATATTTTGTGTTGTATTTTAATTAGATCCCCCACGGCTTCAGCACGCGGCGCAGCGCGGCTTCGCCCTGCCAATAGGCCAGCAGCACACCGTAATTAGTAATCGGCACGCCGGCAGTTTCGAGATCGCGCAGACGCGCCTGTAGTTTTTGCGCGGAGATCATGCAGCCGCCGCAATGAATGATCAATTTGTAGTGCGCCAAATTTTTATTGTCTTGAAACTCGCGGCCAAAATTGTGTTCCAAAATCACGCCCGGATATTTTTGGGCAAAATAATTCGGTATCTGCACGGAACCGATATCTTCGCCGACGCGCGAGTGATTGCAGGCCTCGACGATCAGCGCTTTGTCGCCAGCTTGCAAAGTCCGCAACGTCCGCACGCCATCGGCAAATTTTTGCAAACGACCGCGGCTGAAATAATTTATCATCGCTATCGAAAATGTCGTCAGCTCAATATTCGCCGGACACCATTTGTGCATTATATCCATGGCCTGCGAATCAGTGATGATCGCCTGCGGTTTTTTCTGAAAATTATTTAAGAAAGCGTCAAAACGTTTTTTTTCGGCGGCGGCTTCAGCGGCGCACGGCGATCTGGCCTGTTTTAAATCCAGACGAAAAGACACCGGATAAGCCCACTGCCGCGTGATGTATTCCTCGACCATCGCCTGCGGACGCAGGTAACGGCCGGGCGGCGTCTCCTCGTCCATAGGAATGATCAGCGCGTAATACTCGTCTTTTTGCACAAAAGGCAGTAATTCTATTTTGGCGTTTTGGGGAATGTAATTTTTCAAAATAAAATCCAGCAGCGCCGCACGGCAGGCCGGAGCGTTGGCACGCAAAGTGATTTTGGGGTAAAAACGCAGCAAATCAAGTTTTTTCTCCACGCCGGTTATTTTATTTTCATCCGCGTCCTGGAATATATTGTAGATGGCCAAAAGCTGTTTATCCCAAGAGCGCGCTTTTGCGATAATCTCTGCTTCCACCGCGAATTCCTCCGCCGCGGGGTCGATGAGCAAAAGCGCCAGAGCGCATTCTTTTAAATCATTGAAAGTTTTTCGGCGTTTTTTTGCACCCAGCGCGCTATTCTCGTCCAGACCGGCCGTGTCAAATAATTTTACCGGCCCCAAGCCGTGCAATTCCAGCAGCGCGGTTTTGGTGTCGGCGGTCGTGCCGGGCGTCGCATCCACGATAGAGGTCTCCTGCTGGGTCAGCAGATTCATCACCGAGCTTTTGCCGGAATTCATGCGGCCAAAAATGCCGATAGGCTCTCTCTCCACCAAAACTGCCACGAGCGCAATTATAGCGCATTGTGTTAAAATAGGTTTATGCAGGAAATTCTGGCCATACAATTTTACGGCAACACCATCGGCGCGTATATTTGGTTCGCGGCGAGCCTTGTGCTGTCCGTGATCCTGGTCTGGGGCTGCAAAAAATTTATTCTGCGCATCTGTGAAAATTGGAGCAAGAAACATGCAGCTTTTTTGCAAGACCTCTTTTTTGAAAACATCGAAAAAAATCTGCTCGTGCCGGCTTACTTTCTGGCTTTTTGGCTCAATGTCCAGCGTCTGCTCGTGTCCGAAACCACGCTGAAATTTCTCAATGTGGCGGCTAAAATACTTTTTGCTTATTACGGCATTCGTTTTTTGACCAATTTTGTCACGCCGCTGGTCGAACACGGCCTCGGCAAAAAAAACACTTTCAATCACAAACAAACCGCGACCGTGATCAAAATCCTGCTGCAAATCTTGATCTGGGCTTTGACGCTGATTCTCCTGCTCGACAATCTGGGCATACGCGTTTCCGCACTGGTCACGGGATTTGGCATCGGCGGCGTGGCCATCGCGCTGGCCTCGCAGTCTATACTCGGCGACCTGTTCAGTTATTTTATTATCTTTTTTGACCGGCCGTTTGAGCTGGGCGACTATATTGTGATCGGCGAATTCCGCGGCACGGTGGAAAGTATCGGCGTCAAGACCACGCGGCTGCGCAGTCTCGACGGCGAGGAACTAGTTTTTTCCAATACGGATTTGACCGGTTCGCGCGTGCGCAATTATAAACGCATGAATCTGCGGCGCGTGGTTTTCCGGCTCAATCTGCCGCATCAGACACCGCTGGACAAACTACAGGAAATTCCGCGGCTGCTGGAAACCATTATCCGCGAACAACAGCAGGCCAGTTTTGACCGCGCGCATTTGGCGGAGCTGGGCGCGTCCACGCTGATCTTTGAAGTGGTTTACTATGTCTTGAGCAACGATTACAATCGTTACATGGATATTCAGCAGGCGATTAATTTTCGGATCAAAGCCGAATTCACCCAAAGAAATATTGAGCTAGCTTACCCGGCACAAACTATCTTTCTGCAAAAGGAGAACGAACATGGCCGCTAACAATCAACAAATATTTATTCTGGCCTGGTTGCAGCGTCTGCTCAAATTTATTGCGGCACACAAATACTGGGTCGCGCTGGCGGTCCTGTGTCTGGCAGTGCGCGTGCTGGCGCCGACGACTTTTTGGGTCAGTGCGCTGGCGGGTTTTCTTTATTTGCTGATGTATCCG
Source organism: Candidatus Margulisiibacteriota bacterium (assembly GCA_031267055.1). GTDB lineage: Bacteria > Margulisbacteria > Termititenacia > Termititenacales > Termititenacaceae > Termititenax. The sequence continues at coordinate 2,629 of JAIRZV010000058.1, forward strand.
CTCATGGAGTATCTCTATACCAAAATCCATTCCCGCCGACTGGCCGCGCTTCTGAGCATCGTCCTGCTGACCGCCGCGTTGATTTTTACTATTGCGCTGTTCGTGCCGGCGCTCATCATGCAAACGCTGGAGCTGCTCAAAAATTCGCAAAATATCAACGCTCAAATCTCGGCCCTAACCATTGAGCTGCAAAATAAATTTCAGCAGTTCCAAGAATTGCTCCCCGCGCCAATGCAAAGCTCGATAAACGAAAACATCAGCCAGTATTTGGTATTGTGGAGCAACAACGTTTTGAGTTTTTTTAAAGACATCGTCAATTCGCTATCACGCACGATCACTTCGGTGCTGCAATTTTTGGTTGCTTATGTGCTGTTGATCTACATGCTGTTTGACACCAAGCCAGTGGAAAGATTCAAAGCTTCTTTGCTGCGCGAAACCAGCAACAAAGAAAAGAAAATCCTGACCATGATGTACAAAATCATCACCGGTTATTTTGTCGGGCAGGTACTGCTTTCGGTAATCAGCTCGCTGGTGGTGTGGATTTTTTATCTGCTGATCGGCCTCAAATTTCCGCTGCTGTTGGCGCTGTGGAATGGCTTTATGCAATTTATTCCGTTTTTTGGGCCGGCTTTGGCCGCTTTGCCGGCTCTGTTGGTTACTTTTCCGGACAGTCTGCATTTAATCCTGCCTATTGTGATTTTCTTCTGCGTTATGCAGACCATACTCGCCAATATTATCGCGCCGCAAATTTTAAGCAAAAGCTCGCGTCTCTCGCCGCTGGCGGTTTTTTTGGTCATGCTGCTGGGCGCGGAAATCTGGGGCATCTGGGGCATGATCTTTTCCCTGCCCGTAACGTCGATCATCGTTTTGTGCTGGCGGATGTATAAAAAATAACCACAGCGTAGCTATTGACAATTAATTTCGATAAGTGTTAGATTTAATCCAAGTTTATTGACATCAAATATCAATATCAAAGGAGCGCGTCGATGCTTTTAACCGAGCTGGGCAAAAAAGAAAAAGCCCGCATTGTCAAAATCAACCGGCAGGGACATGCGGATATTGCCGTCCGGCTGACCGACATGGGTCTGGTCAAAGGCGTCAAACTGGAGCTGATCCGCCGCGCGCCGCTGGGTGATCCGCTGGAAATCAAAACTGGTAATTTTCTTTTATTATCCCTGCGCCGCGAAGAGGCCGAAATCATCGAGGTGGAAAAATTATGAAAAAATCCGAAAGTCAAAGTAAAGAAATATTAGTCGCGCTGGCCGGCAATCCCAACAGCGGCAAGACCTCGCTTTTTAACAGCATCGTCGGCACGCATCTCAAGGTCGGCAATTATCCAGGGGTCACTATCGAGAAAACCGAAGGCGCGCTCAAATACGGCGGCTACAAAATAATTTTCGTCGATTTGCCGGGCACGTATTCGCTCTCGCCTTATTCGCCGGAAGAAGTCATCACGCGCAATTTTATCGTCGAGGAAAAACCGGATGTCGTGCTGAACGTCGTGGACGGCACCAATCTGGAGCGCAATCTGTATCTCACCACACAGATCATGGAGCTGGGCGCCAATATGCTGATCGCGCTCAATATGCATGATGAGGTTTTACAGCAAGGCACTAAAATTGATCTCAAACAGCTGCAAAAAGTTCTCGGCTGCCATATCGTCTCGACCATCGCCACGCGCAAACAGGGTCTCGACAAACTGTTGGAGCATATTGTCAAAATCTACGAGCGAAAAATCGTCATTGCCAAAAACAAATTGAGCTACGATCCGCAAGAAAAAGACCCGGCGGTCCTGGCCGAAAGTCGCTATGCTTTTATCAACGGCGCGGTCAAGGAAACTGTCGAATATCTCGACAAACCGCTCAAAACAATCACAGACTGGATCGACGCTATTTTTATCAACCGCTTGCTCGGCATTCCGATTTTTCTATTTATCATGTGGGCGATTTTTCAGCTGACTTTCAAGCTCGGAGAATACCCGATGGCCTGGATCGAGTCCGCGATCGTTTTTTTGAGCGAAGTGGTTTCCGGCGCTTTGCCGGAAGGCTGGTTTTCTTCTCTGCTGGTCGACGGCATCATCGCCGGAGTGGGCGGCGTGATCAGTTTCCTGCCGAATATTTTGCTCCTGTTTTTGGGCATTTCCTTTTTGGAAGCGACCGGCTATATGGCGCGCGCAGCTTTTGTCGTGGACAAGCTCATGCACAAGATCGGCCTGCACGGCAAATCTTTTATTCCCATGTTGACCGGCTTTGGCTGTTCGGTGCCGGCTTTCATGGCCTGCCGCACGCTCAAAAATCCGGCCGACCGCATTACCACGATGCTCATCATTCCTTTTATGTCCTGCGGCGCCAAACTGCCCGTGCATTTGCTGCTCATCGGCGCGTTTTTTCCGCAACATCTCAGCGGCAATGTGCTGTTCGGTGTTTATATGTTCGGGATTCTCATGGCGCTGCTGTCCGCTTTTGTGCTCAAGAAATTTTTATTCAAAGGCGATTCCGAACCTTTTGTCATGGAATTGCCGCCTTACCGCGCGCCGACTATTGGTTATCTACTGATCCAGATGTGGATCAAAGCCCAGCTTTATCTCAAAAAAGCCGGCACGATTATTTTGCTGGTGTCGATTATTATGTGGGGCATGACAACTTTCCCGTCCCTGCCCGAGGATTATCCGGGCGAAATGTCGCAGATCGAGTACAGTCTGGCCGGACGCGCCGGCAAACTTATCGAGCCGGTCATCAAGCCGCTGGGTTTTGACTGGAAAATCGGCATCGCGCTGGTGAGCGGTGTGGCCGCCAAAGAAGTGGTCGTTTCCACGCTGGGCACGATTTACGCGCTGGACGACGCAGACATCGAGGACGAAGAAGCCACCGCTTTGAAAGACCGGATCAGCAGCGACCCTGTTTTCACGCTGCCGACCGTGCTGGCTTTGCTGGCTTTTGTGTTGCTTTATGTGCCGTGCCTCGCCGCGAC
>JAIRZV010000074.1 GCA_031267055.1 Candidatus Margulisiibacteriota bacterium
GCTTCCAGCAAAATATTTTGCGTGGCGGCGGATAGATCCTGTGCGGCCATTTCCGGCAGTTGCAGGCGGTCTTTGGCACACAAGACAAAAATACCGATCGCCGCGCCGCTTAACAAAGATTTGGCGTAAGGATGAATTTCGGTGAATTTTTGGAGCACAGCCTTGTCCTCAATGACCAGAAATTCCCACGGCTGCTGATTGTAAGCCGACGGCGCCTGCATCGCGGCTTTTAGTATTTGCTGGATTTGTTCTTTGGTGATTTTTTGTTCGGTGAATTTCCGCACGCTGATCCGCTGAAAAATTTCTTGCATAAAAACCCTCCTATATAATAGAAGTAAGTTTAACATATTTGTAAAGCCAAAATTAAATCTCGCTTTCGCTCGACACCCCACCAGTCTGCCGCTTACGCGCCAGCCAGCCTCCCCTTGACTAAGGGGAGGCAGCAGCGTTAGCTGCGGTGGGGTGTTTCGCCCATTTACAATTTACTCAGTATAATGAGTAAATAACTCAACAGGCTGAGTGTTTGGCACGAAAAAATATTAGCTTCCCGCCTCGGTGACTTTGATGATATAGATCAGCGCGTAGTAACTCGGCCGATTGTCGAATGCCGTGCCAGAGCCGGTATTGCCCACGGAGCCGGAAATAGTCGCGCTGCTGCTATTGACCGTATGTGTATGCGAACCACCCTCCGCCGCTGTGCCCGAAAGAATATGATCGTGTGCTCCGCCGCTGGATATATCACCTGACACAGTATGCGTGTGTGCGTCGACAGTGGATATAGTACCTGATACAGTATGCGTATGAGCTCCAGTTGAGGATGTGGTGCCTGACACCGTATAGGCATCATCGTCTTCTGAATTGACAGGAATATCTCCACCATCTTTATTCCATTCTATAGTATTGTAAGTATGGCTATGCGAACCAGCTGAAGCCGTGGAGCCATCAGAGAATGAATGTGAATGCCCGCCAGCCGCAGCTGCTGAGCCATTAGAGAGTGTATGGTTATGTGATCCGCCTTCCGCCGCGGTACCGCTGAGTGTATGCGTATGCGCTCCGGCATTGTCAAGCGTTAGGCCACTCACGGACGTAATACTTAGGCCATGTCCGTGTTCCGGCAGATTAGCGGTGGATAACGTCAGCGAATTGTTGCCACCCGTACGACTGCCGCCGTCATACCCAATAACAAATCTATTTTTCAGATCGGGTAGGACACCATATCCAGCCACGGTCTGCCCTTCGCATTTGTACCAGCCCTTGAGCGTGACATTGTCCTGCCAGCTCGTACCGTCGTACATCAAGATCGCGCCTTTGGGAAAAAATACCAGATTGAGCATGTCGCTCGCCAGCATTGACTGGCCTGTCGCTATAGTCATAAATATCCCCCTTCATTCGTTAATAATATAGTTAATAACACTTATTCTATACGATATTTGTCTGTTTGTCAATCACACAGCATAATAAATATTATGCTAAAAGATGAAGTGAGTGAAAGCAGTGCTTTGCGTATCTTGGGCGCCAATGTCAAACAATTTCGAGAACGTTTAGAATTATCGCAGGCGGAGCTGGCGGAAAAAGCGGAAATTTCAATTCCTTTTTTGAGCGATGTGGAGCGGGGCAAAAAATGGATCTCCCTGTACACGATGCTGAAGCTGGCGAATGTTTTTCAGGTCGAAATTTATGAATTGCTGAAACCGCTGACCGGCTGGCCGGCGAACAGCGCTTATTTGCTGGAAAAATACCACGAGGATATTGGGCACGCTTTGGCTAAAATTCACGGCAGATACCTTGTCCGCACCGGACAAAGACAGCGCCGCTAATACCGGAACTGCCCTTTTTCGTAAATCAGAATTTTTTTACCATTTTTGAGCGTCGCCGAGACTGTTTTCTGCTCGGTGTTGATCAGGTCCCAATGCAGGGCGGAGTCGTTAAAACCCAGTTTAGCTTTGAGTTGCTTAGTCAGTTTTTTTGGATCGCCGGCGTAGGTGTCGGAGTAAGAAGCTCCGACCGCGATGTGGCAATTACCGGAGGTGCCGCCGAAATTTTCGTCAAATAAAATATCGGCCATGAATTTGTCTATTTTGGAAAATCTTTTGTCCGTCAGGGAAAACTCGCCGATTTTATTGGCCTGCTTGTCCAGCCGCAGAGTTTTTTGCACATACTCCTCGCCTTTTTTGGCGCGGACTTTGACCGCACTGCCCTTCGCGAAAATCAGGTCTATACCTTCGACATAATTGCCGCCGCGGTAGGAAGGCAGATTGGCGTAATACCGCCCCTGCGTGCCGCGCCAGTCCGGCGAGGTGAACAACTCAAAAGACGGGATATTGTGGCCGCTGACACCCATAAACCGCCGCTGTTCTCCGTAAGTGATCAGCAAATCAGTATGCTGGCTTTCTACCCGAAAAGTTTTGATCGGCAAAGCGTTCAGCCATTTTTTGATTTCCGCGGCCAGTCGTAAAGTTTCCTGCCATTTTTGAACTGGATTTTTGGCGTCGAGATAACAGGCTTTGATTATTTGTTTGGTGTATTCAGGCAGGCTCAATTTGGCTTTGTCCGCCAGCTCCTGCGTCGGATAAGTGCAGAGCGTCCAAGCGTACGCGCCCTGCTCCTCACGCCGCTCGGCGATCTCGCGCAGAAATTTCCGCGCCACCGCCGTTTCACCCATTTTTTTTGGGTCAATGTCTTTGAGATGCGTCAGCGAATCCGGTGCGCTGATAAAAATATTGCCGTGGAGATTTTCGTATAATTCTCGCTCGCCGCGCGCGACAAACTTGCGCTGCTGGCTATCGGCGTGCCGGTAAAAACTATGTTCCATTTCCGGCGATACGACCGCGCGCGTAATAACATTTAATTTTCTCTGCACCAGCTTGGCGTAAACTTTTTCCGCCAGAGGCAGAGCGGGCAATTCCCAGCGCAACAGGATGGTGTCATAGGGTTTGTATTTTTTCTGATGCGCGGTAGTCAGTCCCCAGAGCAAAACTTCGGCGTACTTGTCCAGCAAAGTGTCGTTTAGAATATTGTCCCCCATCAGAATTTAGGCGAGCAACTTTTGATAATGTTTGGAAACATCCAGCGCTTCTTTTTTCAGAATTTTGTTTTTGAGCAACGCGTTGGAAATAACTTCTTTCATATGCGAATAATAATTGCGTTGGCGGATCTGCGGTGTGTATTCCGACACCAGCGCGGCGTCGACGATAGTTTGCACCACATTTTCCGGCCGGGCTTTGGGTTCCAGATTTTTGACCAGCAGTTTTTTAAAATTTTCCAGCTTGCGATTTTCCGTCGCCGGAGCCTGAACTGCTCTTTCCACAATTTTCAGCGACTGTTTGGCCGCCGCTTTTATTTTGGTTTTCCCTTGAGTTGCCATTTTACCCTGTCCCTTCTGTTTAATTATATCGCGGCAAAAGTGTTTTTGGTAGTCTCTTTTTGCGCGCTCATGTATTTATCGTAATTAACTCAAATCGGTTGCATTATTTTTGCCCCTTAAAAAAAAGGAACATTTCAAACATTGTCCGGCATAACCAGTCGGCGCAGTCAGTCAGTTACCAAAAAAACGCCGCAAGGGATAATTCCATTGGGATATGCTAAACTAGCCGGCATGTTGGATCTGTCACGCAAAACCAAAATAGTCGCCACAGTAGGGCCGGCCACTTTTCCGCGGGAAATGCTGGAAAAACTGCTGGCCGCGGGTGTGAATGTTTTTCGTTTTAATTTTTCGCACAATGATTACGAGCGGGCGGAGCAAGCGATAAAAGATTTGCGCGCTCTTGCCGAAAAATTAAAAACGCAGGCTGCGTTGTTCATTGATCTGCAGGGGCCGAAAATCCGTGTGGGTAAATTTCGGGACGGCCGGGTCACATTGCAAGAAGGCCAAGAGTTTACGCTGACCACAGAAGAGCTGGTCGGTGACGAGCAAAAAGTTTCCACGACGTACAAGCCGCTGGTCAAGGACGCGGAAGCCGGACATATTATTTTGCTGGACGACGGGCGACTGCGTCTGGAAGTTTTGCGCAAAGACGAGGTTAATGTTTACACGCGGGTTTTGCTGGGCGGCGAACTGTCCAATCACAAAGGCATGAATCTGCCCGGCATGAAACTCTCCACGCCGTCGTTGACCGAAAAAGACAAAGAAGATGTGCTGCGCGGTTTGCAAATGGATGTGGATTATTTTGCCCTGTCTTTTGTGCGCGCGGCGCAGGACGTGCTGGACTTGCGCAGTTTTTTGCATGCGCATAATTCCGAGCACAAAATCATCGCCAAGATCGAGAAACCGGAAGCGGTGGAAAATATCGACGCGATCGTGGCGGTGAGCGACGCGATCATGGTGGCGCGCGGCGATCTCGGCGTGGAGCTGGCGATCGAAAAAGTACCTTCCCTGCAAAAAGATATTGTCCGTCGCGCCAATTACGGCGGAGTGCCGGTCATCGTGGCAACGCAAATGCTGGAATCCATGATCAACAATCCACTGCCGACCCGCGCGGAAGTTTCCGACGTGGCCGCCGCGATCTACGACTGGGCGGACGCGGTCATGCTCAGCGGCGAGACGGCTGTGGGCAAATTTCCGATCGAGACTGTGCGCCTGATGGGGCGCGTGGCGGCTGATGTGGACGTTATTCAGTCCGGACGCAAGAAAAAACTGACCGCCCGTAAAACTCATTTCATTCAGGAAAACAGCATGTTGAGTTCATTGTGCGACAGCGCCGATGAATTGGCCGATGATATCGACGCCAAAGCCATAATTACTTTTTCGGACTCAGGACGCACACCGCTGTTGCTCTCCAAATACCGCTCGTCCGTGCCGATCATCGCGATCTCCGACCGGCTCAAAACTTGCAGCAAAATGGCGCTTTACCGCGGCGTGATCCCGCTGTTGGGACACACGCCTTTTGCCAAAATGAGCGGCATCAAGCAAATGTTGCAAGAAGCCGAACAGCGTTCCAAAGAAGCCGGCTTGCTCAAAGACGGCGACATAGTGGTCATCATGGCCGGCATTCCGATCGCCACAGCCGGCAGTACCAATATGATCCGCGTGCACCGCATCGGTGATCCTTACTAAATGACTACGCAGCGTGAATATGCTCTGGCCAATAAAATAACTCCGCAAATGACCGCGGCGGCGGAATACGAGCAAATACCGGCGCGAAAAATTCTGCAAGGTTTAAAATCCGGCCGGGTCGCTCTGGTCAAAAATAAAAACCGCGCGATACGGCCTATGGCGGTCGGCGAAAATTGCTTGACCAAAGTCAACGCCAATATTGGCACCTCAAAACTGAGCTCTACTATGCAGGCCGAGCTGGCCAAACTCAAAGCCTGCACGCAATACGGCGCGGACGCGGTGATGGATCTCAGTACCGGCGGTGACCTGGATAAGACGCGCCGGACTTTGCTCAGTAAAACCAAACTCTGTTTTGGCACTGTGCCGATCTATCAGCTGATGTGTGAAAATAGCGGCGAATTGGACGGCGACGTACTGCTGGAAATTATCCGCAAGCATTGCGCGCAGGGCGTGGATTTTATCACTGTGCACTGCGGTGTGACGCGTGAAGTCGCCGCACTGCTCAAACGCTATCCCCGCGTGACTGGCGTCGTCAGCCGCGGCGGTTCGTATATCCATAAATGGCTGAATAAAACGCGCCAAGAAAATCCGTTGTACGAGCGTTTTGACGAATTATGTGACATCGCTTATGAATATGATGTTACTCTGTCTCTGGGCGACGGCCTGCGTCCGGGCTGTCTGGCTGACGCGCACGACAAAGCTCAGATCAAGGAACTGGAAATCCTGGGCAGACTGACCAAAAGAGCCTGGCGCAAAAACGTGCAGGTGATGATCGAAGGTCCCGGGCATGTGCCTTATGACCAGATCGCGCGCTCCATGCGTTTAGAAAAAAAACTCTGCCGCGGCGCGCCTTTTTATGTGCTGGGGCCGCTGACCACGGATATCGCCGCCGGTTATGACCATATAGCCGGAGCGATAGGCGGCACGCTGGCGGCGGTCAACGGCGCGGATTTTTTGTGCTACGTGACGCCGGCGGAGCATCTCGGCCTGCCGGATTTGCAGGATGTGCGCGACGGCATACTGGCCAGCCGCATAGCCGCGCACAGCGCTGATCTTGTGAAATATCCCGAACGCACCGCCGCCAGAGACTTGGCCATGGCCAGAGCGCGCAAGGCATTGGACTGGAATACGCAATTTGCACTAGCGCTGGACAGCGCCAAAGCCCGCTCTGTCCGTAAAGCCAAAGGTCAGAGCGTGAAAGAATGCACAATGTGCGGGGAACTGTGCTCGATGAAAGATTAGCTATCTGCTCACGTTTACCAGATTTTTGACGGAAGCTTTGAGCATAGACAGCGCGGCTTTTTGCAGACGGTTGTCGAGATTGTGGACAATGCGGGAAACCTGATTTTCCAAACTGTATTGTCTGATTTGCGCTTTGTTTTTGGGTACATTTTTTAATTCGCCAAACCACCAATCCAGAGAAACGCTGTACTTCTGACTGATACGCATGAGTGTCAAGATGTGCGGCAAGCGTTTGCCTTTGAGAAATTTAAAATAATCGCCGGGGTCCAACCCTAGGTCAAAAGCGGCTTCCTCGATAGTTTCCTCGCTTTCTTTCCGCAATAGAGTTAATTTCTCGCCAAAAGTTTTTTTTAGAGTTTCAGCGGTAATTTCTTGGGGCATTGTACCAATCCTTTTTTATAGGGTAGATATTTGACAAAATTTTATTCTCTGATAAAATGAGTGTCTAAGGAATATATACCTTATATATTTTATATATGGTATATATTTTGGAAAATCAAAAGGGGGTATGTTTATGGCTGGTAATTACACAGACAGTTTTGCAGGGAACCCATATTATATTTTGAAAGGCGAACAACTTTCGGCGGCTGGTGTAAATGCCGCGCTGAATACCAAAGAAAAAGTCGCCAACAAACAATTATATTCAACAGACACCGCGGCAACTTTGACCGCTAGCTCTGCCAGTGACAGCTATTATCCGACCTCAAAATTAGTCGGGAAAAATCTCGACACGTTGAGTACTACGATAAGCACTGGTTTGAGCGTGGTAACTACCAGTTTGAATGGCAAACAGGATAAGATCGGCGCCGGCACAGCCAAAAATATCGTGGCTTATTCCGGCACGGCGGGAACATTTGACACACTGACCAGAGCCGCCACAATTATGGAGACTGACACAACCAAGGCCAGCGATGACAAGATCCCTACAGAAAAAGCAGTAGCCACCGCTTTGGGTGGCAAACTTGCCGCCAGTGACCTGACCACCTTGAATACCAAAGTAGACACTTTAGAAACTACCGTGGCCAGTTTACAAAAATTACTGCCGGTAGGCACGATCCTGATGTTCAACGCGGCAGGCTGGCAAGACAATGTAACTATGGCTGGCTGGTACAAATGTGTAGAGGCCAATAAAAGCTGGGGCGTGCCCAATCTTGAATCTCGTTTTATCATGGGATCGACTACTTTTGGACAAACCGGCGGCAGTGACAGCGTAACCCTGACCAAAGAAAATTTGCCAAAACATGCACATACAATTACCGATCCAAAGCACAAGCACAGCGTATCAGCTTATGCAGGCGATGATGGTGGGAGTGGCCAGCTTGTCGGTGGAAATTCTGACGGCAGTGTCTCAGATGCTACAGTAAATACAGGAACGGCAGGAACAGACATCACAGTAAACGACACTTTTTCCTCTACCCAAACCGAATATGCCAGAGCATTCAGCATAGTGCCGAGCTATTACGCGGTCATATATGTGATGAAAGTGAATTAATTTTTCGTCCGCAAGTCTTTGATGATCAGTTGCAATTTCTTGCGGCCTTGCCATTCGTTGATAGAGAGATTGAACGCGATTTCTAGATTGGGATTTTTTTGAATGAGCGGATAGAGATTGGCCATATTCCAGCCCACGCCGTCGATAATGTCCTGACCATTGGTCAGCGAAAACTTCAGGTGTTGTTTATTGCCGCCGATTTTGGCAAAGTCATAAATGGATAATTCTGTCGTCGTAAAAACCGGCTGCGGATTATTCTGGCCAAATGGATTGAGTTTTTCCAGATCCTCGGCCAGTGCGGCGGTGATTTGCTCCTGCGGCAAAGCGGCGTCTATCGGTAATTTGGCGATGTAATTTTCCGCTGTGCTGTTTTCGTCCAGCGCTTTGCGGTAGGCTTGTTTGAATTCCTCGATGCGGTCTTTGGCGATCTCGAAACCGGCCGCTTCTTTGTGTCCGCCGTGGTCTTTGAGCAGATAGGCGCATTTTTGCAGCGGGCTAAAAATATCCAGACCGGCCAGTGAGCGGATCGAGCCACGGCCGCCCTCACCGGAAACCGCGATCAGCACAGTCGGCCTGTTGTATTGCTTGACGATCTGCGCGGCCACGATACCGATAATGCCCGGGTGCCAGCCTTCCGCAGCCAGAATAAAAACTTTCTCTGAGTTTTTGTCCGGCAATTTTTCGATCGCCGCGGAGATTTGCGCGTTGATGCGACTGCCGATCTCCTGCCGCTCGGTGTTGTATTTGTTGAGCGCCTGCGCGTATTGTCTGGCGCGGTGATAATCGTTTTCCAGCAGCAGTTTGACAGCGGCAAAAGAATCGCCCATGCGTCCGGCGGCGTTGATGCGCGGCCCGAGACCAAAACCGATGTCGCGCGCGGTGATCGTCTGTCCGGTCAGCCCGGCCGCGTCAATCAGCGCGCGCACGCCAACCCTTTTTTGCTGATTGATCTCGCGCAGACCGAAAATCGCCAGCGCGCGGTTTTCATCCAGCAGCGGCACAACATCGGCGATCGTGCCCAGCAGCACCAGATCGAGATATTGTTTGGT
>JAIRZV010000125.1 GCA_031267055.1 Candidatus Margulisiibacteriota bacterium
GGCCGGAGCGGAAGTTGTTTTCACGCAATTATTTTTTGACAATCAATATTATTATGATTATGTAAAACTGGCGCGCGCGGCCGGCATTGACGCGCCGATCATTCCGGGTATTTGGACTATCACCAATCTCAAACAAATTCAGCGTACGGCGGAATTGAGTTGCGCCAAAATACCGGTGGAACTGTTGGCCAGACTGGAAAAAGCCAGCGAGCAGGAAGTGCGCGAGATAGGCATAGACTACGCGGCGACGCAAATACGGGACTTGCTAAAACACGGCGCGCCCGGCGCGCATTTGTATACGCTAAACAAAGCAGACGCGGTCAGCGCAGTTTTGCGGAAAGCCGGACTTTAAAGACTGTTATATTAAAAATTCCCCTTGATCGCATCGTCTAAACTGGTAAGCATTTTCTTGCCAAACAACCGCCTTAATAAATTATTCCTGATCAAAAAATTCATAAAGGTATGTCTTTTCGTCCACCAACTGCCATTACAAAAATGCACGGCATAGCACGTGTCTTTCCGTAAATCAAAATTATTCGGCGCCAAAACACTGCCCGGAAAAATAACCATATTGTTCGCCAGTTTTTGCAACTCACTTTGATGCTGAAAACCATATTTCTCGGCAAGGGCAGCATAAACATCCGGCGCAATAAATTTATGATTGTACTCGTTGTCACTAAAGTGATGCGTTTCATACCAGTTTAAAACATCCTTTAAATAAGGATGGCCTTTTATTCCGCCCAGAATTGCCGCCTGTAATCTTGCCTGTTCTAATTTTCCGACCATAGAAGCCGTACATTCTACCGCTGTAAAAAAATCATATTGCAGGAAATCATTAAAACTTTTGAGCGCGACAACATCGGTATCCAGATAAATGCCGCCCTCTGTATACAAGGCATAGGCTCGAATATAATCCGCCGCAAACGCCCATTTCTTGGCCGCGCATGCCTCACGCACAAAATCGACCGAGTTAATATCAAATCTATTTTTATCCCAGAGCACCCATTCGTAATCGGGCATTTTGTCCCGCCAGGTTTGCATACACTTCTGTAAATGTTTTGGTATAGGTTCGCCGCTCAACCAGCAATAATGGATTTTTTTAGGAATGGTCATTTTTGATAAATTGCTCCTTTGATTACGATTGAAAATTTTAACGGGGGGGGGGGGTAAGTCAATAGTAAATTTCTGGCTTGTCTACGCGGAAAATCTACGTCCGTGAAACAAAATGTTTCACGAAAATGGCGGCATTCGTTTCTAAATAGGGCAGTGGAAACTTTTTTGAAAGTAATTTCTAAAGTTGAGCAGGGTGCGTGTTTTTATCTCTGCAAATTTCCGATAGCCTCTTGAACAACTGAAGCGATGGGTTGTCCGGCAGTCACGGCCTGCTGTATAACTCGCGTAAAATACGACCCCACCACCACCGCATGCACCAATGGCGCGAGAGCTTTGACCTGTGCGGCGTTGGTTATACCGAAACCGCCATACACTTCGTGATTCTCGGACAGTCCGACCAAAAATTTTTTAATGTCCGCGGAAATTTTAGTCTCCGCGCCGGTAATGCCGCGGCGCAGAGAAACATAGATTTTTTTATAAGGTTTCAACAGCGCCAAGCGGTCAGGCGGCATACCGACCACAGCCACCGGCACTGGTGCGATGCCGTGCCGCAGGGACAAGCTGTAAAAACCCTCTTCATCTTCCAGCGGCAGATCCGGCACGATCAAGCCTTCCACACCGGCTTTTTTCAAATCAACAATGTATTTTTTAATTCCATAGCGGTAGGGAATATTCGCGTAAGTCATCACAAATATTCTTTGAAATCCGGCCTGCCGCGCGGCGCGGATATATTGAAAAATATCCCGGACTTTGAAGCCGCCGCGCACCGCGGTCTCGCTGGCCAGCGTAATCGCCGGGCCGTCGGCTGTCGGGTCGGAAAAAGGTATTTGTATCTCTAGTATTTCCGCGCCGCCGCCGCGTAAAGCGCGCGCCGCCGCCGCAAAACCCTCCAGCGAGGGAAAACCGGCAACCAAATGTACCATCAAGCGCATAAACGCTCCGTTTCCTGCCGCAAAAATTCCGTCCATTCTTTTTTGTAAAGCGCGGCGGCGGTGATAAAAATATCCTTGTCGCCACGGCCGGACATGTTAAGGACCGCGATTTTATTTTTAGGCAAACGCGGTATTATTTTCAGCGCGGCGGCGGCGGCGTGCGCGGACTCCAGCGCGAATAACAATCCTTCCGTCCGCGCCAGATATTGATAAGCTTTTAACACTTCTCTATCGCTGGCCGTGGTGAATTCTACGCGGCCGGCTTCAGCCAGCGCGGCCAGCTCCGGCCCGATGCCGGTGTAATCCAATCCTGCGGAAATAGAATGAGTGGCCATGACCTGACCGTCGTCCGTCTGCACAAAACGCGACTTGTATCCCTCGATAATCCCGACCGGACTGCGCGAGCAAATGCGCGAGGCGTGCTGACCGGCTTTGCGGCCAAGGCCTCCGGCTTCGACTGCGATCAGGCGTGTTTTTTTCTCCGCGATGAACGGCGCGAACATACCGAGTGAATTGGAGCCGCCGCCACAGCAGGCGATCAAAACGTCCGGCAGTTTTTTTTCTTTTTTTAATAATTGTTGTTTTATTTCACGGCCGATAACACTTTGAAAGAATCTCACTATGTCAGGATACGGATACGGCCCCAGCGCCGAGCCGATCAGATAATGCGTGTCAGCCGCGCGCGCCGTCCAGTTTTTGAGACAGGCGTTTACGGCATCCTTGAGCGTGCGTGTGCCATCGTTAACGATGTGGACTTGCGCGCCGTATTGTTTCATCAAAAAAACATTTGGCTGCTGACGCGCCGCATCGACCGCGCCCATGAATATTTCACAGTTCAGCCCCAGCCGCGCGCAGGCGGCGGCGGTAGCCACGCCATGCTGTCCCGCGCCGGTTTCGGCGATGACATATTTTTTGCCCATTTTTTTCACAAGCAACGCCTGCCCCAGCGCATTGTTGATCTTGTGCGCGCCGGTATTGGCCAGACCTTCCAGCTTGATGTAGGTCTTCGCGCCTTTTAATTCGCGCGTCAGATTTTCGGCATAGAGGAGCGGCGTTGGCCGGCCGGCATAATTGGCCAGCAAATCCGCATATTCCGCCAGAAAATTTTTGTCCCGACTGTATTTGGCAAAAGCCGCGGCCAGTTCGTCCAGCGCCGGACGTAAAACTTCGCCGACATATTGACCACCGTATTGTCCAAAATATTTAGGCATGCGCCACCTCTCGCAAGAATAATTTCATTTTCCGCGCGTCTTTCTGTCCAATGTTTTTTTCTAAGCCCGAGCTGACATCGACCAACCCCGGCTGTGTTTTTTTGATAAGACCACGCACATTTTGTGGAGTGAGACCGCCGGCCAGCCACTGGCCACAAATATGTTTGTGTTCCCGCGCCGGAATCTGTCTGCCTGCACGCATGGACTTAGGTTTAGGCGCGTCGTAAAGCGTGATCGGCAAAGCACGCCGACGCGGATCGGTGGTGATTAAATAAGCATTTCCGGCCAGAATGTAAATATCCGCTTCATTATAGGTCTGCGCCGCGTCGAGTAGTCCGGTGCGCAGTAGTTTTTTTATCTCCGGCGTGACTTTTTTAACTACAGCCACTTTTAAAATTTTCACATTTTTGACCGCGCGCAACAATTTTTCGTCCGCGCGGCGCGGCGATTCCGGCACAAAAACAAAACCGGCAAGATCCGCGCCGGCCTGGGCGGCTAATTCCACATCGGCTTTATTTGTCAAACCGCAGATTTTAACGTAAACATTTTTTTTAACGGCGTAAAGTTTAGTAAAAAAATTAGGTTTTTGTTTAGCGCCGCGCCGAACAGCGTTCACGAAATTGCGGACAGTCTGCACTCTCTTGGCCGCTTTGACCGCCGCCTCGCCGATCAGCACGGCGCGAAACCCAGCGTTGCCGATAATTTCCAGCAAATAGTCGCTGTCCACGCCGGATTCGTACACCGCCGGAATATTTTTAGGAATATACGTTTTCAAGCGCAGCGGCTGATCGGGTTGAATGTGAAAAGTTTTTAAGTCACGAGAATTAATGCCGATGGCGTCAGGCGGATTTTTTAACCGCAAAATTCTCTGTAAAGACCGCAGGCTGTAAGCCTCGCCCAAAACCTGCAATTTATATTTATGCGCCTCATCGATCAGCTCCTGCAAAAGTTTGTCGGGCAAAATTTCCGCGATCAGCAACACCGCGTCCGCGCCAGCTTGATAGGCCTGCGCTAGATCCGCGCGGCAAAATAAAAAATCTTTGCGCAAAAAAGCGCAATGCGGATATTTTTGTTTGAGTTCATACAAATCCCGCAGCGAGCCGCGAAAATAATTTTGTTCGGTCAGGACGGAAAAATTACGGACGCCGGCGGCGTAATAATCCCGCGCTAGATCCATTTGAGAACAAACGCTGATTTTTTTCTGCGTCGGCGAAGCGCGTTTGAACTCCGTAATGATAAAAGGTTTTGGGCCAAAAAACGGCACCAGCGGAACATCGCGCGGCGGAAAATCATAGAGCCGAAAAGTCCGGCGCCGCGCGGCAACTATTTTCTCCAGAATATTCATTAGCGCAACCGGTCTACGCAGTCGGTTAATTTGCGTTCCTCAAGATCACGCGACACTTTGGCATAGCCGGAGCAGATAGTTTTTACCTTGCCGAGTAAATACAGCGCGGCGCCGGCGTTTAGAGCCACAGCCGCGGCGAGCGCCCGGTCTTTGTGCGTTTTGACGCCGTGCCGCAAAATTTGCAAAAACATTTCCGCGTTTTGCCGGGCTGTGCCGCCGCGCAAATCCTCGCTTTTAAAACCTTTGATGCCGAAATCTTGAGGATCTAGTTTGTAGGTTTTTATTTTTCCGGCGGCGGTCAATTCGCGGACCTGCGTCTTGCCGCAAATACTTATTTCGTCGATACCGGATTCCGCGTGCACGACCAAAGCGCGTTTTAAGCCCAATTTTTTCAAGGTCTGAATAAACAAGTCCAGCAGAGACGGATCGTAAACTCCGATCATTTGATAACCGGCCTGCAAAGGATTGATCAGCGGCCCCAGCAGATTGAACACAGTGCGAAATTTAACTTCCTGCCGCACACGGCCGACGTATTTCATCGCGGGGTGATAAAGCGGCGCAAAGAAAAACGCAAAATTATTCTGGCGCAGACTTTTTAAATTGGCGGCTAGGTCGCCGTCAGTCTTGATCTGCAAAGCCTGCAAAAAATCAAAACTGCCCGAGGACGAAGTGAAAGCGCGGTTGCCGTGTTTGGCGACCGGCGCTCCGTAATGCGCGCAAACCAGCGCCGAGGCGCTGGATATATTAAAAGTATGCTGTCCGTCTCCACCCGTGCCGACAATGTCCAGCGCGTCCGGCTTTTTTTGCTTGCTGGTCATTTTCTGGCGCATCGCCAGTGCAAAACCGGACAATTCCTCCGGTGAAATGCCTTTGACCGCGTATCCGCCCAGAAAAGCGCCCAGCTGGCTGTCCGTTAATTCGCCGTCCGTTATTTCGTCCATAATTACAGCCGCTTCTTGCTGTGTCAGGCTGGCGCCCAAAGACAACTTGCGCAACAGCGGCAATTTTTGCGAACCGGCGCGTTTGTATTTGAGAAAATTTTCCAGCAACTTCAAACCTTGCTCGGCGCCGAAAGACTCAGGGTGAAACTGCACACCCTCGATTTGATATTTCTTGTGGCGCACCGCCATGATAGCTTGATCGCGCGCCGCGAAAGCAGTGGCTTCCAAACAATCCGGCATTTTGGCCGGATCAGCGATCAGCGAATGATAACGCACCACCGTCAAGCCCTGTTTAAGATTGCGGAACACGCCGCCCTCGTCGTGCTGAATAGTGTCGGTCTTGCCATGAATGATTTGTTTCGCGCCGATAATTTTTCCGCCGAAAGCTTCGACTATCGCTTGATGTCCCAGACACACACCGAATATTGGAATTTTTCCGGCAAAATGCCGCACCGCCTTGACGCTGATGCCGGCCTGCGCTGGATTGCCCGGACCGGGTGAGATAACAATATGCGAGGGTTTCATTTTTTCGATTTCCGCCAGCGTCAGCGCGTCATTACGCACAGTCCTAACCGTCTGTCCCAGCATTTGCAAATATTGCGCCAGATTGTAAGTAAAAGAATCGTAATTATCGATGAGCAAAATCACAAATCTACCCTCAAAGCTCGAATGGTCGCGCGGGCTTTGTTCAAAGTTTCGGTGTATTCTTTTTCCGGCACAGAATCATAGACAATGCCCGCGCCGGATTGCACACTGAATTTTTGCCCCTGATGCAGTACCGCGCGAATGGTGATGCAGGAGTCAAAACTGCCGTTCACGTCAAAATAGCCGATGAGTCCGGCGTACGCGCCGCGCCGCGCTGGTTCCTGCTCGGCAACCAGTTCGATGGCCTTGATTTTTGGCGCGCCGGAAACCGTGCCGGCCGGAAACACGCTCTTGATAATATCCGCAAGACCGGCGGCAGGCAGTTTTTGCGCGCGCACTTCGGAAACGATATGCATAACATAAGCGTAACGTTCGACAAAAAACGAATTAAGAACCTTGACCGAGCCAGGCACAGCGATGCGCCCAACATCATTGCGCGCCAAATCAATGAGCATCAAATGTTCCGCACGTTCTTTTTCGTCAGCCAGCAAATCTTTTTCCAGCGCGACATCCTCGCTGGGTGTCCGGCCACGCGGCCGCGTGCCAGCTATCGGTTTGACCGTCACCATGTCGCCAGACAGCCGCACCATAATTTCCGGCGAGGCGCCGAACAATTGAAAGTCCGCAAAATCAAAATAAAAAAGATACGGCGAAGGATTCTCTCGGCGCAGACGGCAGTAAGCCTCAAAAGGCGGCAAAGCGGAATCAACTATTAACTGCTGGGAGAGCACGCCCTGAATTAAATCGCCGCGCACGATCGCTTTTTTGATCTCCTCGACACCCCGGATATACGCGTCTTTGTTTTTGTGCAATTCAGCTTGCGCCGCGTAAACAGTCTGATCCTGTGTGTAGGCGCGATAATCATTGTCTTTGAGCACGGCCAAATAACCGGCAATTTTATTTTCCATAATCGCGGCATCATTGCCGATCACCACGATATGCAAATCGTCGCGGTAATGGTCAAAAACAATGAACGCTCCGCCGAAAAGGAAACAAGCCTCCGGCGTGTCAATAGACGCTGGCTTTGCGGCAATCTTGATCGTGTCACAAAAACGGCAAAACTCGTAACTCAAATATCCCACACCGCGCGCCGGCAGCGGAAAAGGCAATTCCCCGACCGCAATTTCCCGGCCTTTTTCCAGCACAATGTCCAAAAATTCCCGTGGATCCGCGGTGAGCAGTGTTTCGTGGTCAGCGACAGTTTCGACCACACCGGCTTTGGTCAAAGACAATTTGCTATTGGTTTCCAGCAAAACAAAAGAATAACGATTTGTGCCTTCCAGCACGGCCGACTCCAGCAAGGCGATGCCTTGAAGTTTTTTGAAGACAATGACTGGCGTGTAGCTATCCGCATTGATCGTTTTATAAATACACTGCATAAATTTAGTTATCCCTTGTTTCTATATATAGAAACAGCTTAACATGCCTTTGTCGCAAAGTCAAACCAGAATAATCATGTTAAACTTTTGGCCATGAAAATCGCGGTGGGTTTAAGCGGCGGCGTGGATTCAGCGGTGGCGGCATTGCTGTTAAAGCAGTCCGGACACGAGGTCAGCGGCCTGACCATGTCGATCTGGCAAAACAAACCGGAATACAAAGCCTGCGCAGGAGACGCTTGTTTCGGCCCCGACGAAAAAGAAGACATCACGCTCGCACAAAAAATCGCGGATGTTTTGCAAATACCATATCATGTGCTGGACTGCGCCGCGCAGTATCAGAAAATCGTGCTGGATTATTTTAAACAAGAATATTTATCTGGCCGCACGCCCAATCCCTGCGTGTTCTGCAACAGTCAGGTAAAATTCGGCGTCCTGCTTGAGCTGGCCAGACAGAGCGGCGTAGAATTCGCTAAATTTGCGACAGGGCATTATGCCAATATCGCGGAAGTAAACGGCCGATTTGTACTCAAGAAAGCTGTGGATAAAAATAAAGACCAAACTTATTTTTTGTACCGGCTGAAACAGGAGCAATTGGCGCAAATAATTTTTCCGCTGGGCGGATTGACCAAGGCGGAAGTGCGGGAAATCGCGCGGAAAAATAATTTGCCGGTCAGCGACAAGCCAGACAGTCAGGATTTTTACAGCGGCGACTACAATGATCTGCTCGGTGCGGCGGACAAATCCGGTAATATCGTGGACACGCAAGGCCAAATACTCGGCGCGCACAACGGCTACTGGCATTTCACTATCGGCCAACGTAAAGGACTTGGCATCGCGGCCGAGCGGCCTTTGTACGTGCTGGATTTTAACGTGCCCCAAAACGAAGTGATCGTCGGCTATGCGGAGGAAACGTTTAGCTCCGGACTTATCGCCGGAGATTTGAACTGGCTTATCGCGGAAAAACCGGAGAGAATGTCCGCGCAGATCAAAATTCGCTCGGCTCAGCAGGAGTTTCCGGCGGAGATAATTCCGCGCGCTGACAATACTATAGAAGCGCGTTTCACCAAACCGCAAAAAGCCGTGACGCGCGGACAGTCAGTCGTGGTGTACGACGGCGAATATGTCCTCGGCGGCGGGATTATCGAGGAGGCTATTTAGCCAATATTACAATGTATTGCATTTGCACATGTTTTGTGATAAAATATTTCTCTTAAAAACTTGGAGGCCAGCATGTCCAAAACAGCCAGTATGTATTTGCGGATAGATCCCGCCGTGAAGTCTAAAGTAGAAACAATTTATGCGCATTACGGCTTGAGCGTAACCGACGCGGTGAATGTTTTTCTGTATCAATCTATCAATGTTGGCGGTATGCCGTTTAATCTCCGTCCGGAAAACGCGCCCAATGAGACCACCTTGCACGCCTTGCACGAGGGAGACAAAATCCTACGGCGCGGCCAAGGCCGATTTAAAAATGCGGGCAGTTTGTTGCGCAGTTTAAAAAGATAGACCTAATGTTATCCGCAGACTACACCAAGCAGTTTAGGAAAGACTACAAATTAGCTATGAAACGTGGCCTGACTATCGACACGCTGGATGCGGTTATCGGCGCTTTACTGGAGGAGCTGCCTTTGAGCGCAAAATATCGCGACCACAATCTGACCGGCAATTACAAAAACTACCGCGAGTGTCATATTCAACCGGACTGGTTGTTGATCTATCGGATAGAAAACGGTATGCTTGTTCTATATCGCACCGGCAGTCATGCGGATTTATTCAGGTAATATATGAACATCACACTCAACGGACAACCAAAAGAAATCTCCACGGCAAACGTGCAAGACTTGGTCGCCGAATTACAGCTGGACAATATCGCGCTGGTCGCGGAGCATAACGGCGTTATTCTGCGCAAAGAGGAGTGGACTAAAATCCCGCTTCAGGAAAATGATCAGCTAGAGCTGATCAAATTCTGCGGGGGCGGGTAAGATAACTAAGCAATTTTCATAACGTAGATTACCGCGTAATATTTCGGCACTATGGAAACGGCTGTCTGCGGATCTCCTCCACCGCCGGTAACACTGCCGGAAGGTGTCATGGAAAATGCTATGCGATTATCAGTCCCTGATAAATCAGCCGAAATATGATTACTTTTCGCATCTGAAGAACTAGAAAAAATTCCTCCTACAGAGGAACCGCCAGATACAATATCTATCCATCCAGTTTCTTTATCGCCGGTAAATGTATGACTATGACCCGGCAAATTAGCGGCCGCAAGAGTTACACTGTCACTGCCCGCTTCAGTCCCGCCCTCAGCCATGCCGCGCAGAAATAAATTGCGCAGATTAGGCGTGGTGCCCTGGCCGTCGCATACTTTCCATTTTTCCTTGAATGTAGCACTGGCACTACCGTAATAATAAGTGCTTCTCATCGCTATTATAGTCCCCGCCGGCAAAAGAATATCCATTAACGTAGATGTCGCCCACGCCGTCACCGCTCCGATCGTCGGATACTTGGTCTCATCATTCTGGTTAGCGGCCTCAATCGACGTGGCTTTATTGCTAGTATTTTCTTTTCCGCTAAGGCCGAGTACGGCAAGCGCATTCGCCACTGCTTTTTCCGTGGGTATTTTGTCATCGCTGGCGCTAGCCATACTGGTCTCCAGAGTTACGGTTTTAGTCAGCGTGCCGAGAGTTCCGACTGCCGTTGTTTTAGTTAAAATATCATTAGCCGTGCCGGCGGGAATCGCATTCTGCTTGCCGCTCAAACTGGTGTTTATCTCACTCAAGCCAGTGCTTAGCGTAGTACTCAAAGCATCAAGATTTTTTCCGACTAGTTTTGAGGACGGATAATAGCTGTCGCTGGAAGAGCTAGCAGTCAAAGTCGCCGCGGTATCTGTTGAATATAATTGTTTGTTGGCCACTTTTTCTTTGGTGTTCAGCGCGGCGGTCATCTTTGCCGCCGAGAGTGGCGCACCTGTTGCGATCCCGTCATAACTGTCTGTGTAATTATTAGCCATAAAAATACCCCCTTAAATTTGCTGAAACAATTATAGCACTTCTTTTGTTATAAGCAAGGTTTGTCATAACAAAATATCTTCTTGAAAATAGATTTCTAAAATATTAAAAAGGGCGGGTAAAACATGGAAAATTCAAACAACATTCAATGGCTCAAAACACATATTGGTAAGCGGCTGAAAAACCTGCGCCGGCAAAAAGGTTTGAGCATGGAAGTTTTGACCGGTTTGATCGGCATTGATCTGCCTAATTATCTGTATCTGGAAAAAGGCCTCAAAGGCGCGCCCAAACTGGAAACTCTCTGCAAGCTGGCAGAGTTTTATGGTATCCCGATCAATTACTTTTTCCAAGACTATAAATTATCCGGCGCGGCGCGTTTAAAAACCAACGCGGTGGAGAAAAAAATGCTGGCGGTTTTTCGTCAAATGGGCGCCAGTAATCAGCATTTGTGCGTGCGGTTCCTCAACGGCGTCAGACAGGAAGCGCAAAAAGGACTGGGCTAAAATCTCGCTCCAAGAAAATGACCAGTTGGAGCTAATCAAGTTTTGCGGGGGCGGCTGATTATAGAGAAACTTTTTACAATTTAGTTGCTTTTAACCTATACCCGGAAAACCAGGCTCCAGACCTAGATTATCCAGAAATTTAGCTATGGCTTCGCTGCGCCTTAACTGCGGAGATTGTAACAAGCGAACCACTTCAAAGTAGGTTTCTCTATCGTTTTTAGCTAATTCGGTTAATTCACTTGAAAACTGTCTAGCCACAGATTTTGGCGAAGTAAATGGATCCCAATCCCTTACAGATTTATCAACTCTTGCTACTATGTCGTCAGTTATGCCAGCCGCTTTCCGGTTATACGTCGGTCCAGAATCACTTCCCGCTGGCTTTGCTGCCGGAGCAGGTACTTGGTTGGGGGGGGGGGGGGGGGCGCCCCCCCCCCCCC
>JAIRZV010000135.1 GCA_031267055.1 Candidatus Margulisiibacteriota bacterium
AGCGCTGGAAAGAGCCAAAGAAAACAGCCGTCAGACTGTAATGCCTTACGACCTCTAGTTTCGTTTTTGGTGAAATTTGTAAAAGGCCCGGTTTAAACCCCGGGCTTTTGCTTTTTTACGGCATCCTCCGCTTTTTTCATTGCTTCATTTAAATCATTGACTATTTCTTCCTGCAAGGCTTTTTCTTGTGCGGGCGACAGGTCCGGCGGGACTTCCAGCGGCTTGAGCACGCACAACGCGGCACGGGAGTCCCAGAGCGGCAGTTGATACTGATCCCAGCGTTTACGGAAAACAATTTTGTGCGAATAAGCCGCGCCCACCGGGAAAATCACCGCGCGGGCTTTTTCGGCGATCTTGACCATGCCGGGTTTGGCCACACGCCGCGGTCCATTTGGTCCGTCGAGCGCGATCACACCGCTGTGCCCGGCTTTGAGATGCTTGATAAAACCAACCGTGCCGCGCACAGTTTGGGGGTTTTGGTGATCGTCGGTTATGCGAAAATCCCTCATGCCGTAAGAATTGGCCATCGCCGCCAGCACATCGCCTTTGAGCGACGCTTCCATGAGCACGCCGGCCTCTCGGTGGCGGAACCAGTAAAATCCCACAAAAGTTATTTCATGCCAGCAGCAAAAAAGAATGCTCCGTCCGTCCCGCAAATATTTGGCGGTCAGCGCGTCCAATTCCGCGCAATCCAGCCGCAAGGTCGGCGAAATCGAGCGGTACAGTCCGGTCAGACCGGTTTTCTTTAAAAATTGGCTCAATCTGACAAACATGACAATATTGTAATACTTGTGTTACATTTTTGTAAACTTGTGTTATAATTCCGCTCTATGAAAGCTCCGGCTGTCAACCGCGAACTGGAAGAATTGAGTATTCTTTTTGAGTTGAGCCAAAAGATCAATATTTCCAACGACCTGCAGGATATTCTCAACACGATTCTGGACATTCTTTCGCGTAAAATGGGTATGACGCGCGGCACAGTTACCTTGCTCAAACCCTACACTGACGATTTGGTTATCGAGGCGGCGCACGGCCTGTCCTATGACGCCAAACTGCGCGGACATTACAAGCTGGGTGAAGGCATCACCGGCAAAGTCGCCGCCAGCGGCAAGCCGATGGTCATTTCCAATATCAGCGCTGAGCCGCGTTTTTTGAATAAGACCAAAACCCGCAGCGAGCTGGACAAGAAAAATATTTCTTTTATTTGTGTGCCGATCAAAGTCGGCAAAGAAACGATCGGCGCTTTGAGCGTGGACAAACTTTTTCAAAAAGACATTTCGCTCGACGAGGATTTGCGTTTGTTGACGATCATCTCTTCGCTGCTCGGTCAGGCCGTGAAAATACACCGCGCCATCAACGAGGAACGCGACAAATTGCGCGCCGAAGCCGAGAAACTGCGTTCGCAACTGAGCGAAAAATTTAATTTCACCAATATTATTGGCAATAGCAGCCAGATGCATGACGTCTATGTGCAAATCCATCAGGCCAGCAAAGGCAACGCCTCGATACTTATTCGCGGCGAGTCCGGCACCGGCAAAGAGCTGGTCGCGCACGCCATTCATTACAATTCGATACGCTCCGCCAAGCCTTTTGTCAAAGTCAATTGCGCGGCTATCCCCGCAGAATTGATCGAGGCCGAGCTTTTTGGCCATGAAAAAGGCGCGTTCACTGGCGCCTATCAGCAGAAAAAAGGTAAATTTGAGCTGGCGCACGGTGGTACGATTTTTTTGGACGAAGTTGGCGATCTATCCATGCCGACACAGGTCAAATTATTGCGTGTACTTCAAGAAAAAGAGTTCGAAAGGGTTGGTGGAATAGAGACTATCAAGACCAATTTTCGCCTGATCTCCGCCACGAATAAAAATCTCGAAACTATGGTCAAGGACGGTGTTTTTCGCGAGGATTTGTATTACCGACTCGATGTTTTCAGTATTTTTCTCCCTCCCCTGCGCGACCGCCGCACGGATATTTTGCTGCTGGCCGAGCATTTTCTCAAAACTTACGCCGAGGAAAACAATAAAAAAATCAACCGTATTTCTACGCCGGCGATCGACATGATGATGACCTATCACTGGCCGGGCAATGTGCGCGAGCTGGAAAACTGTGTCGAGCGCGCGGTTTTGGTTTGCGACGGTGAGACTATTCACGGGCATCATTTGCCGCCGTCCTTGCAGACCGGCACACAGCGCGAGCCAACCGAGGATATTTCTTTCGAGGAAAAAGTCGCCACTTATGAAAAAGACCTGATCATCGACGCGCTCAAAGCCACGCGCGGTAATATCAGCAAGACCGCAGAATTGCTACGCACGACCGTGCGTATCGTCGGCTACAAAATGAAACAATACGCGATAGATTACCGGACATACAGATAAAGGAGCGAATATTTTGCCGTAAGCGCGCTTTTGCTCGAACTTAACAAGTGAGTGAAGCGAACGAAGTTAAGTGAGAGACAACGGCGCGCGGCGGCAAAGATATTCGCTCCTTTGTTTTAAAGATTTATCCCAACCAGAGCGTTCACTTTAGATACTGACATTTCGATTGGCGTTTGGGGTTGGAGGGAGAATAAATGGTTGATCCGCGTAAAAACTTCCAAGCGGAGCGAAAGACCTTTGGCCACTTTCCGGTCCAGATAAAAAGTTGCCAAGAAGTTATCCCAAGAAATACTTTCCAGAAAACTGTGCTCATGGCCATAATTTTCCAGCTGCGGCCGCCACGCGACATCAAAACCCATATGCGAATCCGCAGGCAGCGGAATCCGGCTGGACAGGCTGGCTCCGACAAAAGGCAGCACAGGTAGCTGCAAAAGCAACGGCACAAACCATTTATCATCATCATCCGGCAGCAAAGACGTCAGGTCATAGGCATCCATCAGCCCGTACAAAGAATTGGACGACTCGCCGCCCAGACTCCATTTGCCGACAGCCCAAGTTATGTCTACATTGAGGCGCAAAAGTTGATGACCCAAAGATAGGCGAGAATTAAGAACATGCTCTGCGGAATAATTCAAACCGAGGACGGATAGATCCGGAGCGGCATCAACAGGCTTGTAGGTATAACCATAACTGGCTCCAAACCACGGCGTTGAATAATCCAGGGCTGCTGAAATATAACCTCGCTGCGGATCGATCGCCATGGCCAGAGACAGCGTGTCTTGTTCTCCGTCAGACGAAATGTTCCCTAAGTCGAATTCCTGGTGATATCTGTCCGGCCAGAAATCAAGGCCATGCTGTTTACGGTAAATATTCTGTCCAAAATCAAAATAAGCGTCGGCAAACTGATTGAACTGCCGGCCAAAATAACCATCCGTATATTCGTTGACCCAGACCAGAAGATCCGCGTCAAAATCATCTTCCTCAAAATACGCAACCAATTCATTGTCAAAGCGGAAAGCAACCTTGTGCAAATAAGGGATCACAGCCGCCAGCGCTTGCCGATGCGGCAGGTGTTCCACGTATACATTTTGCAATAAAAATCCTCCTAGATCATCGACCGAACCGGCATAAGTTATATTGTTTTCGGTCAGGACTTGCAAATAATCCTGCCAGGTTTCCGGCGCAGTTATATCATCCTGCGACAAAATCGGCAGCGGTTTAGCCAAATCAATAACTCCGCGCACATTTTCAGCCGCAAATTCTATTTTTCGAGCGGTGTTGTTGTACTTAGCGCTAAAGCTGCTCAGATAAAATCCATAATCTCCATAGCGCGCCGCCAGTCCGGAAGCGGAGGTCTGCCAATCATTGGTCTGGCTGTTGTATATCACGTCATTTCGCCCCAGCGAAAAACCGATGTCATAAGCGCGCAAGCCAAGATTTTGCATACTTACAGACAAAGATTCCAGAGTGCGCTGAAAATTAAAAGCATCGAGATTAGCGTGAATATTTTCGCCATAACTGACTGCCAGCTTGGCAATATTAATCGCGCTGTTTTCCGCATAAGAAACTTCAGCGGCGCTCAGGGACACATTGTGCTTAGCGTAGGCGCCGGCCGCGCTGATGTTCTGCGCCAGCCCGTTCCACAAACCGCTGGACTTTTGCCCGTAACCCGACTCGAGACTGGTCGTCCATTTGAATTTGTCATATTGGCCACCAGCCAGCGCGCCGCGGACTGTAAATTCCTGATCATCCTGAGCGTTGTTTTCTATCCTGCCGGACAATTCAGACAGACTTGCCCAAGCCCAGTCGGTACGCAGTTCGACGTTTTGAAAGTAAAATTCCGTCGGGAAGCGCTGAAATGGCAGTTCATTGTTTCCCGGTAAAATAGGACCTGCGGACTGCAAATACCCACTCTCAATTGTCATAAGCGTATCCAGCCCAGTATTATGATTATTCTGGTAAGCAATTGTTAAAGCTGGAGTATTATCGGCCTTGGCAGGAAGATCTACTCTTGAGTTGTCAGCCGCGGCGAGGCCAAGATCACTGGCCAGGCCGGTTAGGGAATGCTCGGCTTTGTTCAGCTCAAAATTAACATTGTGCGCTGTGCCAGTTTGCTCGTCAGGATCGATTTCGGCCTGTATTTCTGTGGTAGACATATTCCATTCCGCGCCAGTCTCTTCATGTGTGCCGCTGGCGGAAAAATTACGCGCGGAAACATTATGCGTATTTGACGGCAAATCGTCTGCCGCGGGCG
The DNA here is from genome assembly GCA_031267055.1 of Candidatus Margulisiibacteriota bacterium. GTDB lineage: Bacteria > Margulisbacteria > Termititenacia > Termititenacales > Termititenacaceae > Termititenax. The sequence continues at coordinate 4,627 of JAIRZV010000135.1, forward strand.
GATTTGAATATTCAAATTCCTCTGCTTGGATCTCAACTTGATTGTGCGAAATTTTTCCGTTCAACCGCGAATTCCGGCTTTGTATAATGTTCGCGCCGTTTTCCGTTTGCGTTAATATCAAATTTTCAATATCGCCAGTCAAGATATTTTCTGATTCATCTAAAATTGCAATGGTTGTCTCTTTTAATTCCAGACCTGGCGCGCGGGCGTCATTGTGCACGATTATTTCAGCGATTTTGCCCTGCCCAGCCATCTCGCCAAGTCCGGCTTCTTTATGAAAAAATTTAAAAACTTGATCGCTGGCCAGCGTATCGGTGATCTTTGTTATTTGTTCCGGATCCAATTTCGGCAAACGGACGATCAGGTCTTCCACAGAATTGGGCGGACTGCTCAATAAGCCATTCAGCGCGGCGGCATCCGCCGGATCTAAAGCGCCGTCGTTGACTAATTCATCCAGCTTGTCACTGGCCTCTTTTTTATCAATGTCGGATATTACAAATTCATACAGGTCTCGAAAAACACTGTCATAGAGGTCAGACAGTCTGTTGTTGAGCGGCTCTGCCTCAAGATCAACTTCCGGCAAAGACAAATTGTTTGCAGAAACTCCCTCGCTGACAGGTGGCCTGTTGTTAAGAGGATCGTAATTTGGATCAGGTGACACCGAAACCATAGATCACCTCTTCTATATAGATATCGCAAGCGGAAATTATTTGTTGCAACGCAAATTGCATTTGTCCCCCCTAGTAACAAAATTAAATCTTCAAGAGTATCGATACAACTCACGGCAGACTTGTATTGACAAAACAGCTTAATACACTTATTATGTGTATTAAGGTGAAAAATGAAAAACATTACCTTAGCTATCGACGAAGAAACACTGACTTTAGGCCGAGAGTATGCCAAAAGGCACAATATGTCTTTTAACGCCCTAGTCCGAAAATCCGTAGAAAAAACAGTCAAAAAAACAGCCAAAGGCTGGCTGGTTGATCTGTTTCAAGAAATGGACAAGGATAATGTTTCTTCGCAGGGAAAAAAATGGACCAGAGCAGAATTATACCGTGGCTAAAATTTTTATAGACAGCAATATTCTGGTGTATGCGCTGGATAAATATCACAAAAAGAAACAGACGCTGGCCAGGCAGACGCTAAAAAATATTGTGGAAAACGACAACGCCGTAATATCAACACAGGTGCTGCAAGAGTTTTATACCGTCTGCACCAGAAAATTGCAGCTCGCTCCTTGGCGGGTAAAAGAATACGTGCATAATTACAGTGAAAATTTAGAAGTGGTACAAAACAGCCCGGAGCTGATCGAGCGGGGAATAGACATCAGCATAATTTCGCAAATATCTTTTTGGGACGCTCTGGTAATCGCCGCCGCGGAATACGCTAAATGCACCGAACTAATAACCGAAGATTTAAACGCCGGTCAAATAATAAACGGCCTAAAAATAAGAAATCCCTTTGCTTAATACCGATAATGCTCCGCTTTGTACGGACCGTCGACCGGCACGCCGAGATAATCCGCCTGCTTCTTGGTCAACTTGGTCAACTTGACGCCGATCTTGGCCAAATGCAGCCTGGCGACTTCTTCATCTAAAATTTTGGACAGGCGGTAGACACCGGGTTTGTAAACGTCTTTGTTTTGCCACAAGTCGAGCTGCGCCAGCGCCTGATTGGTGAAAGAATTTGACATGACAAAAGACGGATGGCCGGTCGCGCAGCCAAGATTGACCAAACGCCCCTCGGCCAGCAGGAAAATCGCATGGCCGTCCGGAAAAGTATACTGGTCTACCTGCGGCTTGATATTCAGTTTTTTAACATCCGGCGCGGTATTCAGCCGGTCAACCTGTATTTCATTGTCAAAATGGCCGATATTACAAACAATGGCCTGATCTTTCATTTTTTGCATGTGTTCCAGCGTGAGAATATCCGTGTTGCCGGTGGTCGTCACGTATACATCGCCGAGTCCCAGCGTGTCCTCGACGGTCGCCACCTCGAAACCCTCCATCGCGGCCTGCAAAGCGCAGATCGGATCGATCTCGGTAACGATCACTCGCGCGCCAAAACCGTGCATAGACCGCGCACAGCCCTTGCCGACATCGCCGTAACCGCATACCACAGTCACTTTGCCGGCGATCATGACGTCAGTGGCACGCTTGATGCCGTCAGCCAGCGACTCGCGGCAACCGTAGAGGTTGTCAAATTTGGATTTAGTCACAGAATCGTTGACATTGATGGCCGGCACGAGCAAATGCCCCGCTTCCTGCATCTGATAGAGCCGGTGCACGCCGGTAGTCGTTTCCTCCGACACACCTTTCCATTCTTTGACCACATCATGCCAGCGCGTCTTGTTTTTTTCTGAACTTAACAGTTTTTTTATGATCTCTTCTTCATGGCTGTTTGACGGAGTTTTCACCCAATCCGAGCCGTTCTCCAGCTCGTAACCTTTGTGGATCAGCAAAGTCGCGTCACCTCCGTCATCGACGATCAATTGCGGGCCCTGACCGTCCGGAAAAGCCAGCGCCTGACTAGTGCACCACCAGTAATCCTCTAAACTCTCGCCTTTCCAGGCGAAAACCGGTACGCCGCTCTGAGCAATAGCCGCGGCCGCGTGGTCCTGCGTGGAGAAAATGTTACAGCTGCACCAGCGCACTTCCGCACCGAGAGCGGTCAGCGTCTCGATCAGGACGGCAGTTTGTATGGTCATGTGCAGACTGCCCGTGATACGCACACCGCGCAACGGTTTTTCTTTGGCATATTTTTCGCGCATGGCCATCAGGCCGGGCATTTCTTTTTCGGCGATAGTTATTTCTTTCCTGCCCCACTCCGCCAAACTCAAATCCGCTACTTTATAGTCTGTCATGTTTTTTACTCCTTTTTGTACATTGTTACGGCGCAATTAAATATCTTTACCTGCGTGCGTAATGGCTTCTATATAAGCGCGAGAAATACCTTTACCTGCGCGGCCACGGCATAGCACTGAAGGTTACGGCCGCTTCAGGCAAAGTATTTCTCGCGCTATGTATTTCCTATAACTATGCCATGGCGCAATAAATATTTTGCCGTAAGCGCGTCTGGTTCGAACTTAACAAGGCTGCAAAGTAGCCGACGTTAAGTGAGAAGCCACCACGCGCGGCGGCAAAGATATTTATTGCGCTAGCCTTCTCAATTTATCCGCGTAATTTCACGAAAAACTTTCAGTCTTTCGTCTAAATCCGCTTTGGTTATGGCCGCCAGCCTTTCACAGCCGAAACCCTGCACATTGAAAGACGCGGTCAGTGTGCCGTACACCAGCGCGGCGCGCAACGTATCCCAATCCACGCCATTTTCGGCAATATAGCTCATAAAACCGCCGGCAAAACTGTCGCCAGCGCCTGTCGGATCAATGATCTCGTCCAAAGGCATAGACGGCACGATCGCTATACGCTCAGCGGATATTAACATGGCTCCGTGCTCGCCTTTTTTGATTATAACATAGCGCAAACGCCCGGTCAGCAAACCGCGCGCCGCGCGGAACAAATTGTCCTCGCCGGTCAATTGGCGTATTTCCGCGTCATTGATGAAAAGCAGATCAGCCAGCGTTATGGCTTTTAAGAGATCTTCTTTTTGGCTGGCGATCCAGTAATTCATCGTGTCGAGCGCGCCGAATTTCCGCGCAGGCAATTGCGCAAAAATCTTGGTCTGCAGGATAGGATCGATATTGCCCAGAAAAACCAGTTCGTTATCGAGATATTCCGGCGGCAATGCGGGGTCAAATTGCGTCAGTGCATTGAGGTCGGTCTGCACAGTATGTGCGGTATTCAGGTCTTTTTCATAAAAACCGTTCCAGGCGAAAGTTTTGCTTTCTTTGATTATCTTGAGACCATGCAGATCCACGCCGCGTTCGCGCAAAAAATCCAAATATTGCGGCTCAAAATCGCCGCCGACCACGCTCAATAGATCAACTTGCTTCAATAATATAGAAGCCGCTACCGCCGCGTGCAGAGCCGAACCACCCAAAATACGCGGCCGCTCACCCTGCGGAGTGCGGAGCGAATCATAAGCGACAGTGCCAGCGATTAAGAGTTTGGTCATGGGCGGGAGTATAGCAAGACTGCAAATAAAATGAAACGCTGCCAAAAAAGTTACGATTAAGTTTTAAAGTATGTTATAAGGAGTACGTAAGATAAAATGCTAACTAAAGGTTTCAGCTATGCTGAAAATATCGCGATGGAAGCCGCGGCAGAAACTACAGAAAAAGAATTTCTGATCCAGCCTTTGCCGGCGGAATTGACCAACACAGTGCTTTACACCGCCTATCGTCCGCGGTCTTTTTGTTTTACCGGAGGCAAAGGCGGTGTCGGCAAGACTACGCTGCTGCTGTGCGTCGCTGATTATTTAAGGAAAAAAAATTATCAAGTGCGCATAATTGATTGCGATCCACTGCCCAAAACTTATCGGCAGGCAACCAATAAATTGAGCCGCACCAATGAAAGGAATGTGCTGCCGAACGGCGCCGTGGTGTACACACTTTTGAGCAAGAATGTCGAATACGAAACATTTAAATACGATCTGCAGGCCAAACCTTTTGCTGAGTCGCTTTACACTTATGGCGAACTGAACGCGCTGGCTAAACAAGTCACACGCGCGGGGGGGGGGGGGGATACAGTGTTAAAGCTGTTTACCAATCTCAACCGGCTGGCGCAAAAAGAACTGACCGCGGACAGCGTCATACTTTATGACTGCCCGGCTGGTCTGGAATTCACCGGTATCCTGCCCTATTTTTTAGCGACCCATTTTTTGCTCATCACCAATCCGGAATCTCCCGCTCTGCAAGATGCCGCAGGCGTCGTGAAAGTGATCGCGCAAAACAAACAGATGGCCAAAAATATTTATCCGGTCATCAATAAAGTGCCGGTCAAAGACAAAAAAATATTGCCGCTGGCCAGACAAATCACCACCCAAACACTGTCCAATCTAAACACGCTCTTTGCTAAATGGTCAGGGACTGCCAGCCGAACAGATTTTGTTGGCGACGCGATTTATATAGACTCCGCCAACAGTTTTGCGGACATAAACACCGAACAGCTCGGCCAAAAGATTCTCGCACTATTAAGATCGGCGGAGAGACATTGATGCTGTGGAGCCGCAAAAATATTAAATTTGACGACAACATTTATGATTGGCGAAACTTTCCGCAGCTGAAAACAAACGCGGCGGAAGCCAGCGGTTGGAGGAGGGCGGCGGCGGACGCGGGCAAGCTCAACGTTTTACTGCGAGAAGGCAAGAAAAGTGGAGACAAAATTTTACAGTCTTTGCAGCCGATCCGTAAGATTCTCGATGCATACAAGCTGCTGTCGAAAGTCGTCTGCGTCATCTCATTTAAAGGCGGCGTGGGCAAGACCACTTATATCTGCAATTTGGCGCTGAATCTGACGCGTAAAGGAGCGCGCGTCCTGATCATTGACGGCGACGCCGGTATGCCGGATGTCTCGCTGGCCTTAAATCACAAGGTCGCCGAGGCCAATAAATTATTTCATTATTGTTATGACACCAGCCAGAAAGATTATCTGCTGGATGTTTACAATCTGACCGGCGGAGGCGCGGGATTGGCTCTCAGCGACCTCACGCTGGTCGACGATCCGGCCAAGCTAACCGAGGCTTATTGTAAATTTTTTGTCAGCCATATTCACAAGCTCAACTATGACATCATCCTGCTGGACAGCGGAGGCGGCAGTCTGTCGACTTTGTTGCCGGTGGCCGCGCTGTCCACGAACATCATCACGCTGTACACCACCGAGCCGCCCAGCCGCGAGAAACTCTGGCAAACAATTTTTAATATCGCAGTCCGGCTGGACGGGAAGTATTATTATCCGGTATATGCAGATCTGGAACGTCCGCGCGCTTTGCCGATCTTGCGCGGTGTTTCGCCCGCCGACCAAAAAAAAGTGCAAGAGCAAATGAAAGATGTTTTGTCAGAAACATTCGAACCTCTTTTCAGGCCGCCCTACCGTGCCCAAAGCGATATTGTCCTGAAAGAGCAAAATCTTATCGGTTATGACCCTTTGTTGGGACAAATACCACTGCTGGCGCATCCGCAACACAGCAGCCAGGGGATCGATTTCATGGCCAACACCTTAATCTCCACTTGGGGTATAAAAACCGCAAAGACGGGTATTATTGATTATGGAAAATACGAGATAGAGAAATAAAAGACTTGCCTGCAACAAAAATGTTTTGCTGACGATATATTGAATAAGGAATAGTTTATGATGATGCAACGAAAAATATTAGATTTAAAAGATAAAGCCCAAGCAGCAGGCTCAAGTTATTTTGAGCAGCTAATGCTTTTGGCCAAAACTTTGAACGACACTTTGATCGACAAGGCGGTAGAACTTGAACGCCTCTTGTCGTCACAAGAACAAAATACCGGAACCTTAGAGGAAAAAGTCAAAGTATTAGAAGCAGAAATTGAAATATTTCAGGCGATACAAAAAATAATCAACGCCAATGAAGGAGATATGGAGTCATTATTGTCTCATATTCCAGGGGCAACCCAAAGTTATTTAAAAGCAGTGCTCGGACTGGAATGGCAAGAAGTTGTCAGAAAATATCTAACCGCAGACAATCTGCTGGCAGCTATTAACCAAGCTAAGAAACAAAAGAAGCGGCTCAAGATCGTCGAACAGGCAAAGAATGAAGTTAGTTTTGCCCCTGACCATGAAAAAGCACTTTTTCTGGCGCCGCTTAGCGAAGCAGACGAGGAAAAGATTGGCGCCGTACTAACGCCAAACGCTCTATTTCATAGGGACATCAAGGCATATAAAACAAATAATTATTCTTCTTTTAAAATCAATTACCAAACACTGCAAGATTTAAGTAGCGGCCTGCTGGTCAAACACGCGGCTAAAGCCGAATATTTTTTGGCCTTGACTACGGAAACCAAAAAAGCGCTGGGTTTGGCTGAGACAGACCCGTTGGTCAGACATGGAGACCAAGAATATTTGGTCATAGCTTCAGAAGACAAAGCCTGGCTGAAACGAAAGATTTTTGCGGCCTATTTAAACGCTTATGAAAAAGCTGTGCTTGGCGACTATCAGGAATATACCAAGCCTGCTAGCGGCAAAGGTGTGGATCCCCAAGAAATAAACGACATGGTAACTGGAGTCTATGACACGACAAAAGAAACGAAAACGTTAAAAACACAGAAAAAGCTCCTTCCGGAAGACGCGCTAAAAAAATTCAAACTCATGAGCGAGCTGGCGATCCTTAAATACAACTACCGTGATGTGGATGACAGCGAATATACTTGGCAGTTTTGCCAGACCGAAGCTGCCGGATTTCTGAACACAGCCAAGGTGTCTATGAGGAAAAAAGACTTTCAGGAATTAGAAAAAGAAATAGCCGCAGATATTAAAAAATGGGCGGAAGCTAACAATTTGGATTTGCCCACGCCGGAAACCGCCGAGACCGCAAGACGCCGCGCCGCGCCGCTGATCAACATCGACACTTTGCGAAATAAACTGCGCGGTCTGGGCAACGATCCACGTTCTAGACCGGTTTTGTTTATAGTGCTGGCGCTGCTGCTAGTCGCCGGCGGCGGCGCAGGTATAACGCATTTGCTCAAAAACCGCCCGCCGGCGGAGACCGCGCCGGAAGCGGAAAGCTTATTTACCCGCGCCTTAAATACAGTCAAAGGGATTCTCAGCAGTGTCGGACAAAAATTAAGCGAGCTTTTTGCCGACCCGGAAAAAACCCCGCAGGAACTCAGAATCGAGAGCGACAGAATTATCCAGGACGCCAAAGACAAGGCTAAAGAAGCTATCCAAACCGAGGAACCAAACTTGACCTCGGAAGAGTCGTCTGAAGCGCACGCCGAAACCGACAAGCACACCACCGCTTTGCAGACGATAGCCGACACTTATTTGCAGGCCCGGGAAAAAGCCGACGAGGCGCAGAACAAAGAGTACGACCAGTCCAGCTATGCAGCGGCCGGTCAGACACTGGCTGACGCGCGCGCGGCGCTGGACAGCGAGGCCGCAGAATATGCAGAGGACGACAAGATCGTCCGGCCTCTGGTGGAGAGACTGTCCACCGATCTGCAAGAACGTGCAGAGAAGATACAGGAAGAGATCGAACGACAGGAAAAACGGGCGGAGGAAGCGGCAGAAGAAGCGAAAGCGCGTGAATTAGCTGAAGCGGAACGCCAGAGACGTGCCGCGCAGAATGAGGCTGCGGAAAAAGCCGCGACTGTGGAGTTGGAAAACCTTTGGAAGGGAGGTTTAGTCGACCGCTTTGATATTTACATTCGGCAACTTGACAATAGACAAACCTACAATACTGATAACAAAAATACCGAACCTGCCCAAAAATTACGAGCGCGACTGATAAACCTTTTAGATAGTTTTGACGCGAATGCCACAGATCAGTATTTTGCCCGGCAAAGTATCTCGACAAACTCCGCTAAATTACGGGAATTGAAACTACTGGAAGATTGCGCCATTTATTTGATTTCCGGTATCGGCCAACTGAAATGGGGCAACAGCGAACAAAATATTTTAAGGAGGCTGGGACAATTATGAACCGCAAAGTAGTGGCAGAACAAAGTAAAGAATTCAAGCGTGGCTTTGGACTGGGCGCGCTGATCGGCTTATTATTCGGCGGAGGCGGAGGCAGTTTTTTCTGGCTCAGCCGTCTGTCCGCGCCAACGGCAGCTACTACACCGGAAGAAGAAAAATCTAAAGGCCAAGAAACGCCGCAAGAAGAAAACAGCCTGGATTCACATAAAACCAGTATTGTGGAAAAAACTACATCAGTTATAGACGAAGCCAAAAATCCGATCGACGATCAAGAAACGGACAAATCACAGGCAGCAGCCGAGCCGGTGCAAACGCCAAATATTCCCGCTAATCCGACCGGCCGCAAACCTGCTCCACTACGTGACCCTTACGAAACTTTGCGCCAGAGTTTCGATGTAAATATTGATCTCTATTTGCGACGTCTGGCCAACGCCGCTAGATATAAAAACGCTGAAATCGGCAAATATCGGGATATTTTGGATACCGACCAGACCCTGAATAACTATTTGGATGACTGTGTAAGCGCTGGCCTCTATAAAGACAAATTAGAAGCTCTGCGCGCGCTAGAAAATGAAATATTGAAAATTATAGAATAAGGAGATTTGTATAGCTTATGTCAGGTGTAGATCTAAATATTAACAATTACGACACATATATTCGTGTCCGTGAGCAGTTTAGGGAAGCGGCCGGTTCGTCGACCTATAACGCCACCGATTTGCTCAATTTAGCCAATCAGGCTTGGGGAGTTAACCGGAGTGATGATCCCACTATTCCTAACAAAATGCAGTCTCTGGCTGTGCAGGTATATCAGGCTATACCGGATGATGACACGGTCAAAAGATCGATCGAAGCAAGTGACAGCAGCCAAAATTACAAACCAAAACTCGACCAATATTTAGCTGCTACTGCTGAATATTCGCGGTCAACAGGTTATAAAGCGCGTTCGGGCATCAATGTGGAAAAATTGTCGAAATTGACCCGTTGGGGTATTTTTGCTTATGGCAGCCTGAACAATATTAGCGGCAATCGAACTAATATTCTCGATGAAGTCAATCGGGCGGGTTTTGCTTCTGTATACATGACCGATAACATCAAACCCGAGGACATTAAAGAATATAACTATGAAGCTTTGCTGAGCAAAGCCGAAAGTCTGCTCGGTGAGCCAAACACCGACCTGGAAAAAGTTGTTAAACTTTTAGTTTTTGCGATCAAAGGCACGACGGGTTATCCGCGTGGCTCAACGGCAGTCGGTTTGGCGGAGGTCAGAGAAGTTTTTGATCCTAATGCTATTAATACAATGATGTTAGTGCAATACCCCGGTTTCAATGACGACCCTAACCATAAAGCGCGCGGCATGATCGAGCAAGCCATCAAGCTGTTGATCACCGCCGGTGACAATACACGCTTGAGCTGGACTTCCGGATTGACCGTGACCGCTGCTTCCGCACTGCGCAATCGCGACAATAATCCGCTGCTCAATATCGACGATATTCACAGCAGCGCCGTTAATATTCCCGCTAATACAGGCAACTGGCAAACCGGCGCCCAAACTGATTTTAACGCCGCTCAAGCCCGTAATGTTTGGCAAAAATACAATCGAGCTAGAGACTTGCTCGACAGCTTGCCTAGCGAACTGCTGCCCGACGCCAGTGCCAGTACTTATAGAACAGAAATTACCGCCAAGAAAAATGCTGTTTTGCAAGGCTTTACCACCGAGGCCAATAAACACACCAACACAAACAAATCCCAGGAGTATGATTGGCTGGAAGCCGGTCGCACTTTTGTCGCCAGTCTGTCCAGCAGCGACCGGAGTTACACGCTGCCAGCTGGATACACTGTCCAAAATTTTGAACAGAAACTAGAGGCTCTGCGCAGAGGAGTGATCGCTTACCATAATCCGGTCGGCCTCAATTATCTCAGCAATCTTAACACGTTGACCTCAACCAGCGAGATCGACAAATCGCTCGCGCAATTGAACACGCTCAAAAACTCGATATACAAAGATCTTTTTGACCGTTATTATGCTGGCGAATTACCCGGTCAGGCCGCCGCCAATCTCAAAAGCGCGCTGACCGCCGCCGAAAGAACATTGAATATAACCGGCGTACCGCCAAACGCTACCGTCAGCCAGCGCTGGGAAACCATTCTTAATACTAAAAAAACAACGTTGGCCGCGACTGAAGCCGAAGAACGCAGATTGGCCGAGGCCGCCCTCACCTCTCTGCGTGACGCGCAAGCAAAACTCAATGAAGCGAAAACCATATACGAAACCGATGTCGGCTTACCCAGCATGGCGGCTTCTACCGAAAGGGCCGCGACAGCCTCCGACACTGCCATCAATAATTTTTCCAACAGCAATGTGTCAGCCGCACTGGACACCGCCGTAGCCGCTGCTGGAGCAACTGGAGTGAATACTCAAACTATTCAAAATTACCGTAATCTAGACTCCAGTAAAAAAATAGAGGAAATCGCCAAAAAGGTCTTAGAAGACGCGAACAGAAGAAAAGGCGAGACCGACACCGCTGCCACCGAAGCGGGCCAAGCTTCCTCACAGCGGCAAGTCGCCATTGACGCCAGAGACGCGGCCAATCGAGCCAGAGATAATCTGACTGAGCTGAACACCCAACGCGGATTGGCCACAACCGCGGCGAATGAGGCGGAAAAAGCTGCGCGCGCCGCCGAAGAAGCGGCGTTGAAAGCCAGAAGCAACGCATCGCCCAGTGATCCACCGACCAAGGCTAACATCAGCGCACAAGCCGCGCGCCAGGCCGCCAATGACGCCAGAGACGCGAAAGCCGCAATCGAGACTCTGATCAATGATGCGAAAGAGCAGCAGGAACAGCAGCAAAAGATCGAAGCAGAGCGCGCGCAAGCTAAGGCCGATGAAGAAAAAAATATTGCTGCTCTGCTCGCGGCGCGGAATAATTTGAGTAATGCTTTAAATATTTACAATAGGCTGAGACTTAGCGACTTACCTGCAGACACGGAGGCTCGGCAACGCCTGCGCTCCTTGCCAAAAGAAACCGAAGAAGCACGCGATGCAGCGAACGCCGCGGCCAATCGCAACTCCTACGCTGAAGAATTTTCCACCAATTTGGCGACCGCGTTGAGAGAAACCGAAGAAGCGGCCAGAGCAGCCGATATTCAAATACCTAATAATTACAGTGGAAAATCTCCTATAGAAAAAGTGATCTATAACGCCGAAAAACTCTTTGAGGATGCGAATGCCAGAGAGAGAGCCCAGAACGAAGCAGGACGGCAGAAAAATCTTGCCGCAACTGCTCTGCTCCAAGCCCAAGAGACGCTAAGGGATTCCACCAAAGATATAGACGCCCAGCGCGACGCGGTAAAGACCGCAGCGGACAACGCGAAAAAAGCCGCCGAGGAAGCACAAAAACAGGCCGCGAGCGCCGGAACATTAAAAGCCGCAGAAGATGCCGCCGCCGCGCAAAGAGCCTCTGATAATACGGCCGGACTTTTGACCGCTATAGACGACAAGATAAAAGAACGTGACGAGCGGCAAGAAATAATCACTAACATGGGCAAAACTTTAGAAGAAGCGCAAAATCTGTACAATGGAACTATTCCGGTCCGTACTGGTAGGAGAAGAGCGGCCGCATTGGCTGCTATAAAGCCCGCTATAGATAGTCAAGATCCAGCCGAAATAGTGGACGCTATCGCCGCAACGTCTGCGGCCTGGGAAGACAGCAAAACTCAGGCGGACCTGCAAGGCGTTCTAAACGCAACAAACCTGAGTGATCTAAAAAAAGTTAGTGATCTGCTCGATATTATTGTGAATGATGCCAAAGATACCCAAAAACCAAATGACGCTAGTTCCGGCAGAAACAGCGGCGTTTTAGGGGTGCAATAAAATAGTAAAAAATATGCAACGATTAACCGAAAGTTACGATATAATACTATACTAAAGATGTTATAAAGGAGTTAATTTATGTCTGATCTAAATTTACATTCTCTCAGGTTGTCTGACGCGATCAGTGCGGCTCAGCAGTCTCGGCCGGTCGGGTCCAAAGAACCGGAGAATAAAATCGAACCGGAAGAACTGCTGACCAAAGTCTTTCCGGCCGGCAAAGAGCAATATGCTCGGATCGGTCTGGCGTTGCAAGGGATCGACGCTACGAAAAACTACTCCGCGGAGGTAGCGCGAGTAATACAAGAACTTGGCCAGACCCTGTCGAGCGCTGAGCGGATCGAAATGGAAAGCAAATTAAAACTGGAAGGCCTGGAGTGTTCGATCTCTGCTTCAGCCGGCGCAGAAGCTGACCTCAAAGCCGGTCTGGCTTATTTAGGGCTTTTCAAACTCTCGATCGACAAAATGCCCGCCGACGCTTTTCCGCCCAGCTCCCAATTAAAAATAATTTCTGAAATAACTACTGCAGATGGAACTGTGTTCCAGCCCGTTTTTGACCCCCAGAACGCTGACGCGCCGCTGTACGCCGCGCTGTACTTACTGCACGCTTATTTTTCAGTCAGCCATATTCTGGTGGAGTGCAAAACCGCTCGCCCTGACATGCCGGATTACAACAACAATATTTTTGTCAATGACGAGGATGAGAGCGTTTATTATCTGGGCGAATATATCGCTGATGAAGCAGAAAAAGTTAACGGTTACATTGAAGCTCATAGCGTTTACATGAAGTATTTTGCGGACACCGGTAAATGGATACCGGAGCTGCTGACGTTTTTGGAAAACGCGCGGCTCGCCGAAGAAGAAACCCAGGCCCAAAATTTAAAAGATACCGATGTAGCCACCGCTCTCAAGCGCGCCGAAAATCTGGTCGACAATATTATTTCCGTTTACTACAACAAGGATCTAAACATTGGCGAGCTGGCCTATATTAAATTACCGGAAAATCTGCTTTTGATAAACCTGGTTTCCAAAAATTTATTTAGCAATGTCAAACCGCGCATTGAAAACCTGCTGGTCGGCGGTATGATTGACGGCCAGCCGGTCGGCGTGGACAGCATCATAAACCGCGTTATCGGCGACGTGTCCGCGAGCCGTCGCGGTTTTGGACAGCGCAACGCGTTCGTGGCCGACAATTCCAGTATTATCGCCAAAAACGCCTCGGATAGACAGGGCGTGCTGACGGCAGGTTCGATTTTGCAGAGAAATCTTAATGAACTGCAAGAGACCGCTGGTTATACTAACCGTTTTTACCAGTTTGCTGATAACTACAATAAACAATACAGCTCTATCAATGGAGCTATTGTGCCCGGCGCCGGCGCGGATTTCCCCGGCCGTATAGCCAATGCGCTCAATAAATTAGCCCAAGTCGAATTAGCTGCCGCGCAGGACGCGCAAAAAAAAGACGATATTTTAAGCGCGTACAAGCATTATCAAAACGCGCAAAAATATCTCGATATTACCGGTCTGGGTTTCGTCGATCCTCTGTCCAAGGAACCAGCCGCAAGCCTAACTGCGGCTTTAATAGAGAGCACCAAAGACAACCGCGCGGTCGCGGAGCAAGCCATAGCCGGTATATTAACTAAGCTCGACGAACTGGAAAGCAGATTCGATTCCCAATATTTCTTTCTGGACGGAAAGCTTACTCAGCTGACCGACAATGCCGGATATTTGCCTCTGTATTATATTCTCAAAAAACCCGTGGTGGATTTCTGGAGAGATAACATTTTTGCCCAAATGAGCTCGCCGCGGGATCTGCGGAATGTAATAGACAACAAAGAATTTAAAGCTCAAGCGGCGCTTTATCTGGATGATCTGCCGCAAAATTTTGCGGAGCAAGCGGTAACTATACTCAAAGACCCTCAAGCGCGCAACAACAATCAGAATATCATCAGCACACTGTCTGCCGTTTTGTTCAAAGAATACGAGTCGTTTTACAAAAAAGATCGCTGGTGGCCTCATACAACCGACAAAAAAGATCCCGCTTACACCCTGATCGCCGTACTGAACATCCTGACCTTGTCTGAAGAAATAGGAAAAACGCCACCCTTGCCGACAGTTGCCGAAATAGTCGAGCAAACCATATCTACCGGTGAGCTGGTAGTCACACCTCTGAGCGGTGAAACATCGTCAACTTTCAAAAATGTTGAAATTAGCGATTTCCAAGAAACCAGCGGCGGCCTATACGAAGTCACTAATCAAGCTGGTTATGATCAAGCTAACACCGCATACCAAGGAAAAGTTGACGCTCGCGACAACGCCGACACAGAAAATACCGCCAAAGCAGAAGCGCTCGAGACCGCTACAACAGCGGCAGAAACAGCAAGGGATAATAAAGATGCGAAGCGAGATGCTGTCACTGATGCCCAGGGAGTAGTCTCTGATAGGACTGGAGATGTTACTGACATACAGAACGATATCAACAGCACGCAAGGAGACCTCAATACAGTCACAACGGCGGTCAGCACGAATGAAACCCTCGTCAGCAACGCGCAAGCTGAGGTTACCGCCGCGCAAGGTAATTATGATACCGCCCAAAGCGACTTTGAAACCAAAGAAAACGCTTATAATCAAGCTGTTACGAATGTCTCTACAGCCGAAGGATTAGTAACTCAAGCGCAAGACAACCTTGACATTGCTCAGCAGAACTTTGATGATGATCCTAATTCAACAACTTCAGCCGCATTACAGGCGGCCAAGGATGCTTTATTTAACGCTAACAATGATCTGAGTACAGCTCAAAATGCTGAACAGACTACTGAATCAGTAAAAAATCTCGCCGAAAACGAACGCGATTCCAGATTAGATACTCTAAACGATAAGAAAGATGATCTAACCGATAAGCAAAATGATTTAACTGCCGTTCTGAGTGAACAATCCGACCTGCAAACCACGCTGAATACTATGCAAAATCAGTTGACATCCGCACAGGACAACCTGGCTGCTGCGCAAAAGGCGCTGAGCGACGCACAATCCGACGAAACAACCAGCGACGTTGAACTAGCGGCCAAAGAGCAAGCTTTGCAGGATGCGCAAGCTGAGGCTACTGTAGCAGAGCAGGCTTTGCAGACTGCGCAAACCGCTCTGGATAACGCGTCCAAACCCAGTCTGAAAGACTTTTCCGAACCGATCAGTTCTTTAAACGGAAAAAGTTTGAAAGATTTAAAGGCTTTTAACAAAGATGGCGATCTCATCGACATGGACGGCGGGATACTGAATAAGTCGGCGGTCAGAAATGCCGCAGGTGAGATAATCGGTATTCTCTATAGTGAAATAGATCCGAACACCAACGAAAAAACTTATAAATTCTTTTATATAAAAGACGGCGTGCTCCAAGAAGCTAAAGGCATTAAAATAGTCCAAGACGCCGACGGCAAATTCACGATCAAGGCCGAGGGCGATTCCCTCCACTTATGGGAGGGCGGACCGGAAATCGGGTACTTTAACAATACCAGTATTCTCGGCTCAATGCTTAGAGTTGAAGGCTACAACCGAGCAAACGCCAAGATACAGGTGTCCAATGCCAATGGAGCTTTTATAGCCAAAAAGATAACTGGTCCGGATGGTCAAGAAATTTATGTGCCTATCGTGCCCGGAGATGTCGGCGCCGAGCTGCAAGATCTTTTAGCTCTGACGCAAACCAGCGTGGATCCTGACACCGGCGCAGTGTATGCCGATCTCAGCGTGCCGCCGGAAATAATCAGAGTGCTCATTGATAACGGCTATGTCTTGCTCCTCACCGGAGAAGCCGGCGAAAAAACGCTCGGGGCGCTGGACATCGTCGGGGCAGACAACGTCACGCTGCCGGAAAAAACATTCCAGCCACAGGAATTCAATACCAATTCCCCCAAGTCTATATTGGACAGGATTCACTTTACCACAGCAACACCTATTCCTGGCTCCAGCGCAGAAACCACTTCCGATCCGGACGAAGCCAAAATAATAATAAACTACGGCGGCGGGACTATAGAATTGAAAGCGGAAGAAGAACTGCCCGCCGGTATTCTGCGAAACCCTAAAACCGGAAAGCTTTACATAGCTGGCTATAGAACAATTAAGACAATCATTCCTAACAAGGATCTGGGGAAAAGCGTCCAAGCGAAATCTTTTAACGGCGCGCTGGATCCGGATATCGTCAAAGAACCTGACCGGGCGCTCGGTGGTGAATTGGACCTGCAGCTGAAGATCATCGATCTTAGCGTGATGACCAGAGATTTCTTCGATAAAGAAAACTCTATCTTTGATTTTTTTCAGAGCAGCCACTGGACTGGCTTGCTGCTCAACGGCGAATATCTGCGTTTTGACGATCAGCTGGTGCAACAGGCTATGCAGGAAATCAAAGACATTAACGCCGCTAAAGATCTCAGCACGGGCTATGAAGATCTGCGGACTTTGTTGACGCTGGTCGAGCTAAAACGGCGCTACAAAAATGGCATCCCTTCCGTAGCCAAACAGCGCGCTGATCTGCTTGAATATCTGCAAAAAAAATACCAGCTCAGCCTAAAGGCGGAAGATTTGAATACTCTGTCTTTACATGATCTGGCCGCGCGAGCCGCCGCGAGCGTGGTTCTGGACGAACGGAAAGCCGCTGTTTACAAGACACCCGCGCAGAACAGCCTCCAGCTTACGGCAGGCGTCGGAATGAATTTCACCTCTTTAGGTGTGGACGACTTCGGTAAATTGACTGAAAATGCCGGCCTCGCTCTTGACTGGCAAACCAAGCTTTTTCAGGTGCAACTTGACTCAACCTATTATTTAGATCACATAACCGGAGCCGCAGACTATGCCTGGGAGGACAAAAGCGCCTCCCGCCTAGAAAACAGCGCCAAATTGTTTTGGAAAGCCGCCGAAAATTTTCAGCCCTATTTCAGCTATCGTAACGGATTCCTTTTCCCGCACGATTCGGATGAATGGATTTCTCACAACCATTTGTTTGGATTTGGCGCGCGCGGCCAGTTCTTTTGGGGCAAATTTGGTAATTCCGCGACCGGCAAAGGCGCAATGAAATTTAATTATGATTTGCTCTTATTTGACCAATTCATCGCGCTGGAAGAGAACGGCATTCAATACAATAATACCGGCCTCACCGGCAAGGTTAGTCTTGATCTGGGAGCCTTTACTTTTGGTTTGGACAGCACTGTCTTTTGGCGCAATCACGCGTTTTTAGCCGACAACGCGATATACCGCGCGGTGGATGAAGCTCTGGTTTCGCCAAAATTTCGTCCGAGCATCAGCTACAGCAACAGCCTGGGAGCTTGGAGTTTCGGCGGAGAAATCGGCCCGGATTTCGCCAAAGGCAGCGTGGAGGAAAAACTGAATCTGGCTTACAAGTTCCCGCGTTTTACTATCGGCGCGGAAGGACATGCCTCGCAATACTTTTCTAATCCCTGGTTTTCAAATGAGGCTTTTGAACCCAAGTTCGGCGGTGGCGGAAGTTTATTTGCGGATATTGGCAAGTACCATATAAATATCGGCGCTGACGTGCAGCCCGGCAGCCCCGGGCAAGCTCCTCAGGTAGACGTGAACATTGGTTTCAAGGCGAAAATTGACTTTCTCAATCTTGGTAAAAAAGCCAAGAAATAATAAACCACGCGGCAAAATATTATGTTATAATTTTTTTTATGCTGAAAAAAACAATTATTTTAATTATCTTTTGCGGCGCGCTGTTCCAGTGCGGTCTGGCGCTGGATATTAACACCAACTACTCTTTGGGCGGTGTCTATTCGCAGGATATTATTATTCAAGGCGACGGCATCACGATAACTCTGACCCAAGGTGTGGATATTCGCGGCGAACTGAGAGTGATCGGTTCCGGCCAGGGAGTTAGGATAGTCTGCAGCGACGGCAAGTGGATGATCCGTGCCGAAGGCGACATCTATCTTAAAAATGCCACATTGGATATCTCCAGCCTGGAAACATTCGGCTCTACTGTCGGCAATAAAAAGGTTTCTCTGGAAAAAACCAAAATTACTGCCAGTAACAGGGCTTTATTCGCGGAGAACAGAATTATCCGCGCCAGATTTTCCTCTTTTATTTCCACCGGCGCTAATTCGCCAGTGGCTCTGCTTTACACCAACGACAATGCCGCCCTTAAAAATCCCGTCTTGGAGTTTTGTTATTTTCAAGTAGCGGACACTAGCTCAACCGGCCCAGTCGCGCTCCTCAATACTTATACTGAGAGCGCTTCGGCCTCTGGCCGGACATTTGATCTGGAAGGAAGCTGTTTTAACAACACTTCCAAAAGATATAACACCAACACTGGCGTCACTTACGACTATAGTCCCGCCGGCACAGCTTACGACCCCACTACTGAGCCTGACCCGGTCAACGGCATTTTAAAGATTAGCGCATCGAACGTTAATTTTGACAAAATCATTCCGCCCGGCGTTACTTTGGCGGTCAGCGGCACCTTGCCCGCCGGCCGGAAATTAAAGCTGGGTTACAATGAAGACACCGGCGTTTACGAAGGCGGCGCGACGCTGATCTGCAGCTCTTCTTTTACAGTCGTCGGCGCGGACAATGCCGCCAGCAGCGTCGGTGACGAATTTCACTCGGAAGGCACCGCGGCCAAACCCAATGAAATTCAAGGCGGATCAGTAGGATTATATCTTAACCTGTACGGCCAACAGCACAATATTAAATATACTAATTTCAACAATTTCAGCTATGCTATTCGCAATTATGCTTCCGGTGTCAAGATCCAAAATAATAATTTTAATAACAATATAGCCACTGCGGTGCGTAATTACGGAGCCAACACTACAGTGCAGTACAATACTTTTTCCGCCGGAATTTCAAGCACTGCGTTGCGCAGCGAAGATACGGCCTCAAGCAGTAATTATTCCAACAACACTTTCAATACCGCCGCCGCCGGATTGGATATTTCCACCAACGGCGCGCTCACGATCCAGAATAATACTTTCTCCTCGCGTTCCAGCGCGCCGTTGAGAATAAGAGCTGGTAACGCCACGGTGGCCGGAAACACTTTTCAGGCCGCCGATGGCGCTACCGGTGTGTGGGTTGACAGCGGCAATTCCACTTTTACCGGAAATACCATCAGTTATACATCCGGGAAAGGCGTGAGAACCGACGGCGGTAGTCCGAGTTTCACCGGCAACATCATAACCGGTAATAACGTGCCGGGTACTGCTATTCCTGCTATTTATATCAGTGGAGGCACACCGACTTTTAGACAAAACAATATTGGCGGTTATACCAACGGCAGAGCCTTATATCTTGGTGCCAGCGCGTCGGTAACTGTAGGTAATTTCAGCCAGAATAATTTTAACAGCCCCAATCCGCCGGTCTACAGCAGCGGCACGGACGCCACAAGTCCTATTTATATTTTAGAGCAAAATTACTGGGGCGCGGCTACTCCGGCTTCCGCTAATTTTACCGGCGGCGGTGGACCTGTCGATTATGAGCCCTGGCTGAACGCGCCCTACCCTGGCGGCACGCTGATTTTCAAAAGAGCCGAGCCGATCTCGGGGATCAATCCCTCCCATCAAAGCCAGTTGAGCAGCATACCGGCCAATATATATTTCGGGATCGACGATCTCGGCTATCACAATGGCACGCCACTGGAATACCAATTCAGGATCGCTGACAGCGCATCCGGGCTGCTCGCGGCGACAATCTCCACAAACTCCGGATTTAAAGCCAAATCCACTATTCAACATGCTGTATCGGGACTGCTCAGAGGCAAAACCTATTACTGGCAGGCGCGCGTGCAAAACACCACGGACCATCAGGGCTACACCGACTGGCTGTCGTTGCCGACCTATCAATTTAGCATCAACGAACCGCGGCTCATTTTGAATCTCTCCGCTTGGGACACTTCGGTCGGCAACACGCAGGTAAGCCAGCGTTCCGCCGGCGAGGCGATTTATTACCGTCTGGCGTTTAAAAATGATGAATCGTCGCTGTCTACTACTATGAGTCCGGTGACCGTTACAGCCATTTTGCCGGAGGATGTGTACTGGAATGGCGACTTGCGTGTGACCGGCCTGAACTCCGGCAACGGCAGCGTTACGCTCAGAGCTTATGAAAATATAGCCGGCGGCGCACCCAAAACCTACACGACAACTCTCAGCGGCAACGCCGATCTGACTTATACCAGTTTAGGTATTCCGCAGGGTGACGTGTATAAATACAGACGTTTTGAATTGACGATCACCACTTTGCCAGCCCAACAGGGCGGTGCCTTTATTTATGGCTCTATTGTTAAATAATTTCCGAAATAGCTCTGGTCAGTGAGCGGAGCCGAACTGACCATTTATTCTAACTCTTTCAATTTATCCCGCAGCAGCGCCGCGCGCTCGAAATCCAAATGCTCGGCCGCTTTGAACATTTCCGCGCGGAGTTTCTTGACGTATTCCAATAATTCCAGCGGATTTTTGAGCGGCGGCGGCTTGGTCAGCGCGGTCTCGTCAGCCACGACGCTTTTTTTAATATTTTTCTTAATTGTTTCCGGCGTGATGTTGTGCTTTTGATTGTGGGCTATTTGTATAGCGCGGCGCCGGTTCGTTTCTTTGACGGCTTTGTCGAGACTCTCTGTCAAAATATCGGCGTACAAGATCACGCGGCCGTTGACATTGCGCGCCGCGCGTCCGATAGTCTGGATCAACGAACGCTCCGAACGCAAAAAACCTTCTTTGTCCGCGTCCAGTATGGCGATGAGCGAGACTTCCGGCAGATCCAGACCCTCACGCAGCAAATTGACGCCGACCAAAATATCGTATTTGCCCGCGCGCAGATCGTTGAGTATTCTCACTCTTTCGAGAGTCTCTATGTCCGAGTGCAGATAACAAACTTTGAAGCCCTTGCCCAGCAAAAATTGGCTCAATTCTTCGGACATGCGCTTAGTCAACGCGGTCACCAAAACTCTCTCCTGCCGCGCGATGACTTTTTCCGCCTCTTTTTGTAGATCCGGCACCTGTCCCTCGACCGGTTTGAGCTCCACCTGCGGATCGACCAAACCAGTCGGCCGGATGATCTGCTCGACGACATTTTCCCGTCCGGCCTGCTCCAATTCATAGACAGCGGGCGTGGCGGACACGTAAATAGCGTCCTTGATTTTTGCGTTAAATTCACGAAAAGTTAGCGGCCGGTTGTCTCGGGCCGACGGCAGGCGAAAACCGTATTCCACCAGACGATCTTTGCGCGCTTTGTCCCCCGCCGCCATGCTGCCGATCTGCGAAACCGTGACATGCGACTCGTCCACGACCAGCAGGAAGTCTTTGGGGAAATAATCCAGCAAAGTGCCGGGCGACGAGCCGGCCGCGCGCATATCGAGATGCCGCGAATAGTTTTCAATGCCGTTGCAATAGCCGATCTCGCGGATCATTTCCAGATCATAGAGCGTGCGTTGCTTGATGCGGTGCGCGGCCACTATGTTTTTTTCTTTTTCAAAAACCGCGACCTGCTTTTCCATTTCGCGCTGAACATTTTGCAAAGAAATTTCCAGTTTTTCTTTGTCAGTCACATAGTGTTTGCCCGGATAGATCGCAATATCCGCGAGAGTGCGCAGTGGTATACGCTCGGCGGCGGCGAGTTCTGTTATTTTCTCCAGCTCGTCACCCCAAAATTCCAGCCGGACAATATTGAGCTGATCCGGCGGCACCAGCTCCAGCGTGTCGCCTTTGACGCGAAATTTACCGCGGCTGACCTCGATATCGTTGCGCTCATACTGCATTTCCACCAGCCGCTTGATCACCGCATCGCGCGAGATGGCCTGACCTCGCTTCAAATAAAAAACTGTGTTGAAATATTCCTCCGGCAGGCCGAGGCCGTAAATGCAGGACACCGAAGCCACGACGATGACATCTTTTCTCGTCATCAGAGCTTTGGTCGCGCTGTGGCGCAGGCGGTCGATTTCCTGATTGATGGACGCGTCTTTTTCGATATAAGTGTCTGTCGCCGGTATATAAGCCTCCGGCTGATAATAATCATAATAGCTGACAAAATATTCCACGGCATTGTCGGGGAAAAATTCGCGGAATTCACTGTAAAGCTGTGCGGCCAGAGTTTTGTTGTGCGCGATGACCAGCGTCGGTTTTTGCAGATTTTGGATCACGTTGGCCACCGTAAAAGTTTTGCCGGAGCCGGTCACGCCCAGCAATACCGCTGGACGCTTCTCGCCGCGGGACAAAATTTCCGTTAATTTCGCTATGGCCTGCGGTTGATCACCGGCAGGTTGGTAATCGGATTTCAGTTGGAACATGGGGCTGATTATACAATTATTCCAGCATTTCCCATATCCTGGCTAGTTTTTGCAGACACTGCCAGATGTTGTTAGTGATATTCTCGTCAAAGAAATATTGAGAATAATAATCCCACAGCAATTGCATTAATTCTTCTATTTGTTCCTGAGCGGCAATCTGCTCTCCACTCGCACCATAGGCCACTGACCATTCCTTATATTCAGTTATATCCGCCCAGCCTTTTTCTGTCTCACCGACAATCAAATACGCCAGTCCGCGTTTTAACAAAATATCCAGAGAAATTGCCACACCTTGTTCACAGCATTCTTGCGCGATAGAACAATATTTTATGATCTTAGACATATCGGACAGTTTCTCCGCTACATCCACAGCCCGTGAAGCCAGCAGTTGGTGAAGCTCTAAAATATGGTCATGAACTTTATAAAAACTCTGGTCTTTAAACAAATCTTTCTGCATTGCCAAATCTAATTGGCTAAGTTCGGCAAACACGGTCAAGGCTTGAGCAAAATATTTATCCGCTTCAACATAATTTGTTTTTTCCTCGGCAGCCAGACCATTTTTAACCAACTCTGTAATTTGGTCGAAAAAAGGGTGTTCCGCCGCAGTTATCTGTTCCAATTTTTCCTGATCTGCAATAAATTTTAATAACACCTTTTGGTTTCCTTTTGGCAAATATCTATCGTCAATTATAAAAGAACGATGCAAAATATTTTGGTTGTATATTTACACTTGACTTTACACATTGTATTGTGTAAGATTTGGCTGTGAGGTGCAGGCATGGCCACTAATTTAGCGATAGACAATACTCTCTTGAGCGCCGCTTTAGACATTGGCGGATTGTCCACCAAAAAAGACACAGTTACTTTAGCTCTGCGGGAGTTCATTCAGAGACGCCGGGCGGAAGACATCATCGGCCTATTTAACCGCGTGGAATACGCTGCCGGCTACAATTATAAAAAATTACGCCGCCGCAAATGAAAGTGTTGGTTGATACTTCGGTTTGGTCGGCGGTCTTGCGCCGCAAAACAGTCCCCCGCTCCAAAACCGCCGAGATATTGACGGACTTACTGCGGGATCTAAGAGTTGTTTTGATCGGTCCTATCCGGCAAGAATTACTTTCCGGCATATCCAGTCCGGCGCTTTTTCGGAAATTAAAAGAAAAACTTTCCGGTTTAACTGATTTTCCACTGGACACTGCTGTTTATGAACTGGCCGCCGAGTATGCCAACACTTGCCGTCAGCACGGCGTGCAGGGTTCGCATACCGATTTCCTGATCTGCGCCGCCGCCGCGCAA
This sequence comes from Candidatus Margulisiibacteriota bacterium, assembly GCA_031267055.1. Classification (GTDB taxonomy): domain Bacteria; phylum Margulisbacteria; class Termititenacia; order Termititenacales; family Termititenacaceae; genus Termititenax. The sequence continues at coordinate 28,631 of JAIRZV010000135.1, forward strand.
AACGGCTGGGAAATATTTAGTGAGGACAAAGACTTTTTAAATTACCAAAAATATCTGCCCCTAAAACTACTCGCGCCGGCGGGTTGAGCAATAGATGCTTTTAGGTTAAAATACAGCCTCTATGTTTTTAAATCTAGCCGAGGTGGCGGAATTGGCAGACGCACTAGATTCAGGTTCTAGCGAGGTCACACTCATGCAGGTTCAACTCCTGTCCTCGGCACCAAATAAGGAGGACATACATTATGTCAGACATACTAGGTTCAACAGGTTTCGAGGATATCAACCTTGAGGAAAGGTCT
>JAIRZV010000140.1 GCA_031267055.1 Candidatus Margulisiibacteriota bacterium
CAAAATATTCATAAGTCCATATACGGAGTGCGTAAATGGCGTGAAAGGCCAAATAAATGGTTATATCATGTTCCATATATGGAACAAAAACCCAAAACAAGATTTGAAATAAATGTGCGGCTGGGCAAAAAAATAACCAAGCTCCGTGAAGCCAGCGGGATTTCGCAAGAAAGATTTGCCTACGAAAACGACATCGCCAAATCAACAGTCGCCCGCATCGAGCAAGGCGTGGTCGACGCGCGCATTTCCAATCTGGAGCGCATCGCCAAAGGTCTGGAAGTCAGCCTGCCCGAACTCCTGCGTTAAACAAACTGCGGCTTTGCGATTTGCTTTTTATCCATTATAATTTCAGTCTATGCCCGCCGAGAAATTTGAGTTCAAGACCGAAGTCAATCAACTGCTGGAGCTGGTGATCCATTCGCTCTACTCGCATCGCGAGATATTCCTGCGTGAATTGATCTCCAACGCTTCGGACGCGCTGGACAAACTGCGTTTCGCGGCGTTGCAAAACAAAGACCTGCTCGGCACGGATACCGAATTACGCGTCAAAATTTTTCGCGATGACAAGGCCGGCACACTGACGATCACGGACAATGGTATCGGCATGACTAGAGAGGAATTGGCCGCCAATCTCGGCACGATCGCCCACTCCGGCACCAAAGATTTTGTCGAGCGGATCAAGAAAGCCAAGGACGGCCCGGAGCTGATCGGGCAATTTGGCGTGGGTTTTTATTCGGCGTTCATGATCGCGGACAAAGTCACCGTCCATGCCAAAACGGCTGACGGCGCAGCGGCGAGCTGGATATCCGCCGGTCAGGGCAGTTTTGAATTGAGCGAGTCCGCCAAAACTACGCGCGGCACAGAAATAATTTTGCAGCTCAAAAAAGACGCCAAAGAATATCTCGATGAATACACCATACGCCAGTTAATTAAAAAATATTCCGACTATGTGGATTATCCGATCTATATGGACGTCGAACGCGAGGAAACGCCAAAAGATAAAGACGGCAAGCCGCTGGAGAACGCCAAGCCGGAGAAAAAAATTGTCGAGGAAAAATTAAATTCACAAAAAGCGCTCTGGACAAAAAATAAAAATGAGATCAAGCCGGAAGAGTACGAAGATTTCTACAAACATCTCGCGCATGGTTATGACAAGCCGCTGGAAATAATTCATTATACCGCCGAGGGCACGAGCGAGTTCAGGGCTTTGTTGTACATACCGGAGCGTGCGCCGTTTGATTTATTTACCAAAGAGCACGCGCTGGGTTTAAATCTGTACATCAAACGCGTTTTCATCATGCACGACTGCCAGAAATTGCTGCCGGAATATCTGCGTTTCTTAAAAGGCGTGGTGGATTCCAGCGATCTGCCGCTCAATGTCTCGCGGGAAATATTACAGGAAGACGCGCAGCTCGAAAAAATCAAAAAAAATATTACCAAAAAAGTTTTGAGCGTGCTCAAAACTATGCGGGACAAAGAGCCGGAAAAATATTTGCGGTTTTACCAAGAATTCGGCGCGGCGCTCAAAGAAGGTCTGCATTACGATTATGAAAACAAAGACGCTCTGGCGGATTTGTTGCTGTTCACGACCAGCCGGTCGGAGAAATTTCGCAGTTTGGCCGAGTATGTCAAAGATATGCCGCGCGGCCAAAAAGATATTTATTATCTTATCAGTGAGACGCGCGGACAGGCTCTCGCTTCGCCGCATCTTGGTGTGTTCAAAACCAAAGATTATGAAGTGCTTTTCCTGCACGATATTGTCGATGAGTTTGTCATACCACAGCTCCACGAATATCAGGGCAAAAAATTACAGGCTATTGATAAAGCAGATTTAGAACTCGGCGACAAAAAAGAAACGGAAAATAAATTAAAAGCGGCGGCGGAAAAATTCGGCGGACTGCTGAATGATCTCAAAGCCGCTCTGTCAAATCAGGTGCAGGATGTGCGTTTCTCCGCACGCCTGACCGACAGCCCCTGCTGTCTGGCCGCCGGCGCGGACGCGCTGTCGCCACAAATGCTCAAAATGTTCAAATCTATGGGGCAGGAAGTTCCCGAACAGAAAAAAATCCTGGAGTTAAATCCTGAACACCCGTTGATCCAAAAATTGCAAAACGCCGCGCCGGAAAAATTGGGTGGCTTCGCTAAACTGCTGTACGGACAGGCGGTCATTGCCGATGGCGGCAAACTTGACGATCCGTTGGATTTTGCCAAACAACTCAATGAACTGTTGCTGCAGGCCACGGATTAAACTATGGATAAAACCGGCCAGATTTTAAATTTACTGGAAAACACCAAATTTAGTGCGGAAAACGATCTGGTTGTTTTGCAAATCGGCCTGGATTTGCTTTTCAAAAAAAGTCAAAAGCTTTGGGAAAAAGGCTCGGCGGAACGCGGTGTTTTTCTGGAAATGCTGTCCGGCAAAACCGCGCTGTCACGCGAGGCCTGGCAAAAAAGCAAAGGCTTGGAAGCGCTGGTTAGCTTCACGCAAGGCTGCATACTAATAACTCTTTCCCTGCTCAACGGCGTCGGCCGCTCGCCGATCGCCATACAAAAAACGGCTGGCGGTTACAAAGTAAAAATTTTGAGTAAATTGCAAAGCCTCAATATCACGCCCGGACTTTACGATGCCGAGACTGAAAAATTGGTGCGCGAGTTTAAACATTCTTTTTTTGGCGCGGCGGCGGACGCCTCTTTCGGCAAGAACGATCTGGCCGTCATCAAAGAAACTTTTAAGGAAACTACCACTCGTCTGAAAAACGAAAAAGCTTTTATGGAAAGGACTGCGGAAAATCCACTGCGTATCTTTGACCAAAATATCAGTGCGGAAAATATGGCCAGCGGTTTGTTTTTGGTTATTTCCGCTCTGCCGGCGGAAACCATGAACACACTGCTTATGCAGATCGGCTCTTATCTGCCGGCCGAGCTGGAAGAAAAAACCGAAGAACGCCTGTCCATTAATGTGCGCACTTATCTGACCACCAGCACGCAGGACTTGCCGGAACTTTTTAAAAAGACCCGCCTGTTGCTGAAACTATACTCTGGCCGCCAGAGAAATATCATTGCTATCATTGTGCGTGAAAAAGTCCGCGATTTCTTTTACAAATTACTGGAAAACACCGACGTCAAACAGCAGATCAAAAACAATCTGCTCGCCACGGCCAAAGAACAATTTGAACTGCGCATTAAAATTCTTGAGGGACTGCTAAAACTTTTATGAAAAAATACGACCTTCTCGTCATCGGCGCCGGGCCGGGCGGCTATGCGGCGGCGGCTCGCGCGGCTAAACAGGGGCTGAAAACTCTGCTGATCGAAAAACAGCATCTCGGCGGCGCCTGTCTCAACAACGGCTGTATTCCGGTAAAAACTTTGCTCAGCGCGGCGCATTTCCTGCAACAAATTAAAAAAGCTAATCTGTTTAATATCAAAGTAGAAAAAGCCGAGCTGGATTTTAACGCCCTGCTCGACCGCAAAAATCGTTTGATCAAACGTCTGCAAAAAGGTATCGAGATTTTCCTTCAAGACAGCGGCGTAGAAACATTATTCGGCACGGCAAAATTATTGCCCGGGAAAATTGTATCCGTAGAGACCGAAACACCCGCCGAATATACGGCCGATAATATTATTCTGGCGACCGGCTCGCTGCCCGGTACAATTCCTGATTTACAACCCGATGGACAGTGGCTGCTGGACAATATTCAACTGCTGCAAAACAAAATTATTCCGTCTGCTCTGGTGATCATCGGTGCAGGCGTAATCGGCTTGGAATTCGCAGACCTCTACAGCCGGCTAGGCAACAAAGTAACTCTGATCGACGTCCTGCCGGAACTTCTGCCGCAAGGAGACCGGGCGGCGGTCGATTTAATGCAAAAAAGTCTGGAACGCGCTGGCTGCCGGTTTTTGTTAAACCGCAAAATTGAAAGAATCGAAAACAAAGCGCTTTATCTAAATGACGGGCAAATTGTCACAGCGGATATCTGCCTGCTGGCCGCCGGACGCCGCGCGGACACTGATTATATTTTAGATCCGGCTGTGCAGAAAAACACCAAAGGATTTGTAAATGTTGACGAAAATTTACAAACCAGTCTGGCTGGTGTGTACGCTATCGGCGACCTCAACAATCTGGCGCTTTATGCGCACGCGGCGACCTATCAAGGTCTGGCGGTAGTGGATAATTTACGGCAAAAAAATCCTTGTGCCATAGATCAAACGCTCATGCCGCGCGTCATCTTTACTTCGCCGCAAATCGCCAGTGTCGGCCAGTATACCGACAAATATCACCAAACGCCGCTCTCTCTGCTCGGCCGCGCGCAGACCGAAAATAAAACCGAAGGTTTCTTAAAACTATATACTGACGAAAAAGACGTTATTGTCGGCTGTGTCATCGTGTCCGAAAACGC
>JAIRZV010000045.1 GCA_031267055.1 Candidatus Margulisiibacteriota bacterium
ACGTCCGTGATCAGCGCGCCCACAATTTCATTTTGCTCTACCGCAAAAACATTCAGATCATAAAGCCGGTTTTTGTAGACGTAATGCTCTTTGCGCAGGTCCTGGCCGGTGCGCAGCGCGGTCTTGAACAAAGGAAAAAAATCAGTCATTTCGTTTTCTTTGAACATTTTGTTAAAAGCCTCGTTCACTTCCAGCACTTTGAGGTCTTTGTCCAGCATGACCAGCGCGGACGGCATGGATTTGAGCAGAGCGGCGGCTTTGCGAGTGGCGGTCTTGCGCATATAAGAAGCGCACATCGAAACTTCCGCCGCGCCGTCCAGCAAAGCCTGCGCCAGATCGCGGCAACTATTGTAGCCACAGCCGGAACAATTCAATTCGTCCTCCGGCGTGTATTTGCCGAGTTTTTTGAGCGCGGCCTGTATTTCTTCCAGGGAATATTTCTTCCGCGCAATATTGGCTGGCGCGTACTGACACGGCTCGATCACACGCGGCTGGGCTGGAATATTTTTCCGATATTGAGTGGTCTGCAAAACATCCGCGATCATCAGCAGACGGGAACGTTTACCAGCGGCGCAAGGACCGGCGATACAGCCGCCCACGCAGGCCAGAGCTTCGATAAACACCGGCACGCTCAGTTTTTGCACTTCGAGATTTTTCAGCGCGTCGCCGAATAATTCTAACGAGCCAATATTGATGAGCTGAACGCTTTCTTTGACTCCACAGCGGCGCAGTGTTTCATTCATGCCGCCGTCGAGCGGATACAGCGAGCCCTCATAAGCGTTTTCCGGCACAAATTTTCGGCCGTCGTCCGGCAAAGTTTCGGGATCGATATACGCTTCTTTGATCCAGTATTTGAGATCGTCAAAAGTCAAAGCGGCGGCCAGCAAATCGCTTTGGCGGTCGGCTTCGTTTTTCTTGCCGATGCACGGTCCGATGAAAACCACCGCGTTGTCCGCGCCGTAAAGATCTTTCAGCAATTTGGCATGGGTCAACAGCGGTGAAGCCAGCGGCAGTATGCAGGAAGTGAATTCCGGTTTGTACAGTCGCACATAATCCACGATCACCGGACAAGCGCTGGAAATATGCAGACCGCCGTTTTGTTCATTTAGGATTTGCGTGATGCGTATCGAAACTTCTTGCGCGCCCAGAGCGGTTTCACTGACCGCCGCAAAACCCAGCGCCTGCAAAATAGCGATCATTTTGGCCGGAGTGTATTCAAAGACGCCACGCCAGCTCGGCGCGAGCGACACGATAATTTTTTTCTTTTGCAGCAATAAATTACGGACTTTTTCTAGATCGGAGCGTATACGTTTGGCGCCAGCCGGACAGCTGGCCACACAGGTGCCGCAGGCGACACAACGTTCCGGCAGCACTTCCGCGTGGCCATTCTGTATCTTGATTGCCTTGACCGCGCAAACTCTCACGCATTTGTAGCAATCCTGACATTCATTGCGCAGCGTGTAGACCGGATTGGCGCTGTTCATCTTGTCCTTTGTTCACGCCGCTTCTAAAATTTCCCGTAATAAGCGTCGAGGTAGATCTGCCTAAGGTCAGACATCAACGGATAGACCGGATTGGCGCCCGTGCACTGATCGTCAAAAGCGTTGCGCACGAGAAAATCCAGTTTGCCCAAAAAATCCGCTTCTTGCACAGCCGGATTGTATTTGGCGAAATATTCTTTGAGCGAGCCGGGGATCTCTATGTCCGCTTTTAGTTTGGCGATTGCCTTGAGCAGCAGTTCGACCTGTTCGTCCTCGGTTTTGCCGCCGAGATACAGATTGTGGGCGATCTGCGCGTAACGTTTTTTGGCTTCCGGTACTTTGTACTGCGGAAAAGCCGCCTGTTTTTTCGGGCAATCCGTCGCGTTGAAACGGATCACCTGACAAAAAAGTAGCGCGTTGGCGATGCCGTGCGGGATATTAAAAGCCGCGCCGAGCTTGTGCGCCAGAGAATGACAAATACCCAAGAACGCGTTGGCAAAAGACATGCCAGCGATCGTCGCGGCGTAATGCATTTTTTCCCGGGCGTGCGGATCATTTTTGCCTTCTTTGTAAGAACGGGGCAGGTAGCGGAAAATTTGTTTGATCGCTTCCAGAGCCTGCGCGTTGGTGAAATTGGTCGCCATGATCGAAACATAAGCCTCGACCGCGTGCACCAGAGCGTCAATGCCGCCGGCCGCTGTCAGACTTTGGGGCATACTGTCCACAAAATCCGGATCGATGATCGCCATAGACGGCGTGAGCGCGTAATCGGCGATCGCGTATTTCACATGCTCTTTGTCGTCGGTGATGATCGAAAACGGCGTTACTTCCGAGCCGGTGCCGGAGGTCGTCGGAATACAGACCAGATTGGCTTTTTTGCCGAGATCGGGAATAGCGCAAATGCGTTTGCGTATATCCATGAAGCGCATCGAAATATCTTCAAATTTGGTGTCGGGCTGCTCGTACATGAGCCAGATAATCTTGGCCACATCCATCGGTGAGCCGCCGCCAAGCGCGATGATGAGATCCGGCTCGTAAGGTCGGACTATATTCATGGCGGCGTTGACCGTGCTGAGAGTTGGGTCGGGTTGCACTTCAAAGAAAATCTCGTAAGCCGTGCCGATCTCTTCCAGCACATTGGTGATGTTGCGGGTCGCGCCGCTGGTAAATAAAAAGCGGTCGGTGATAATGAACGCGCGTTTTTTGCCTTCGTATTCGCGCAGCGCCAGATCGGTCGAACCGCGCTTGAAATAAATTTTCGGGGGAACTTTGTACCACAGCATATTTTCCTTCCTTTCTGCGACAGTTTTGAGATTGAGCAAATGCTGCACTCCGACATTGCCGCTGACGGAGTTGCCGCCCCAAGAGCCGCAGCCGAGAGTCAGCGAAGGCTCGAGCCGGAAATTGTACAGATCACCGATGCCGCCGTGCGAGGCGGGCGAGTTGATGAGCAGACGGCAGGTCGGCAATTTGTTGGCAAAATAATCAATGCGTTCCTGCGTGCGCTCGTCTGTGTACAGCACTGAAGTGTGCCCCAGACCGCCCAGTTGAATTAAGGCCACAGCGATGTCCACCGCTTCTTGATAGTCTTTGGCTTTGTAGAGAGTCAGGATCGGCGACAATTTTTCGTAAGCATAAGGATTGTCCTCGGCGTAAGAAGTTTCCTCGCTGACCAAGACTTTGACATTGGCCGGCACTTTCAGTCCGGCCAGAGCCGCGATTTTGCTGGCCGGCTGGCCGACAATAGCCGCGTTGACCGCGCCTTTGTCATTGAGAATTATTTTGCCGAGCTTGTCCGCTTCCGCGCGATTGAG
>JAIRZV010000020.1 GCA_031267055.1 Candidatus Margulisiibacteriota bacterium
ACCATTTCATTGACACCACTGCCGTGGCGACTGATGACCACGCCTTCAAAAATCTGTATTCTCTCTTTTTTCTTGTCGCCGACACCTTCAATAATGCGCTGATGCACCTTGACAGTGTCACCCGCGCGGAAATTGCCGACGTCCGCTTTCTTTTGTTTATTCTCAATTTCCTGTATCACAGCGTTTTTCATAATTGCTCCATTACTTAAAACAAGGGGAGTTAGTTTATTATATTATTTTAGGGGTGTCAACGCGCGAAAATTTCTGTTTTAGCGCAGAAACCGGCTATAAACCAGCCGCTTTGTATTCTTTCCGCAAATAACTTTTCGGCACGAGTGTATGGATATTGTCCCACGGCAATTCTTTGTCAACATCCATCGCCTGCAAAAAATCCTCTAGCTTGCAAGCGCATTGCGCCAGAGCCTGCAGCCAGCGGTCGTATCTAAAATGCTCCTGCCAGGCGTCGTAACGGCAGCCCAAGCGGTACGCCGCTAAAATAACCGCGCCGATTTCGCGTCCCGAGCGGCTCAAAACCGCCTCTATCGCCGAGGATTCCGCCTGATGATAACGGAATTGCACGCGGCGCGAATGGAGATTTTGCTTGATCAAATTCTGTTTGCGCTTGATCTCCTCCGGCGGATTTACCGCCGCCCATTGAAAAGGCGTGTGCGCCTTGGGCACAAAATTGGACACGCTGATCGTCAGGGTGAAATTTTTAGTCTGCCGGTTGGCGTCCAGAATTTTTTCCGCCAGCGCCGGTATGGCCAGCACATCAGCGTCGGTCTCGCCGGGCAGGCCGAGAATAAAATACAATTTCAACGAACGAATACCGCTGTCGATGGCGATACGCGCGGCCTGCAAAATATTTTCCTCGGTCATTTCTTTGTGAATAATGTCGCGCAGGCACTGCGTGCCGGCCTCTGGCGCGATAGTCACGGTACTGCGGCGGACTTTTTGCGTCTCGGACAGCAATTTCGCGGAAATGCTCTCGGTACGCAAAGACGGCAGAGAAATATTTATTTTTCTCTCGACGTATTTTTGATTGAGCGCGCAGACCAGCGCCTCGATCTGCGGATAATCTGTCGCGGTCAGGGACAGCAAAGAAATTTCCGCATAACCGCTCTCCAGCAGGCCGCTCTCCGCGTCGCGCAAAATATCCTCCAGCGAGCGCGGGCGCAAAGGCCGCCAGGTAAAACCCGCCTGACAAAAACGACAGCCGTGCAGACAGCCGCGCATGATCTCCAAAACCAGACGATTGTGCACCGTGTCTATGTAGGGAATTATAGTCTTGACCGGATTATTCAACCGGCGCAAATCTTTAATATAATTTTTCGCCGTCTTATTCCGCAACGCCGGAATATAAATGCCGTCGCGCGGCAAAGCGGCCAGATATTCCAGCTTGGCCGAACGCGGTAGTTTTTTAAAACTCGGCTCGGCCAGCGCGCGTAAAAAATCCTCGAATAATTCCTCGCCTTCGCCAATCAGCGCAACATCCAAAAAATCCGCCAGCGGCTCGGGATTGAAAGCACAGGGACCGCCAGCAAAAATCAACGGATCATTTTCGCCGCGCTCTTTGGCCAGCAAAGGAATTTGCGCGCGGTCTAGAAACAAAAGCACATTGGTATAAGTCAGCTCGTGCTGCAGCGTAAAACCAACCGCGTCAAAATCTTTGACCGGCCGCCGTGACTCCAGCGCAAATAACGGCCAGTCTTTTTTTTGTAAAGCCGCCAGCATATCGTCTTCCGGCAAAAAAGCGCGCTCCACCGCGGCCTCCGGCAAAGCATTGCCGCGGAAATACAGAATATTCAAACCCAGATTGGACATGCCAACTTCATATTTGTCGGGATAGCAAAGACAAACCCGAACATTTCGGCTCGGCTCATCAAGCCAGGCATCTGCTTTATAAATAGAATTTTCTTCCTGACCGATATACTGCGCCGGATTGCGCACCGCGCGTAATACTTTTTTTAATTCTTGCGTGTCCGGCACTGTCAGGCCGCCAAAAATTCGCGGACAAATCTGTGATTAAAAACATGCCCGGATTTATAAACAAAAAACTCCGCTTGCGGCAACGCGCCAGCCGCCGCGATATCGCCGATGAAATCCAAAATTTTATGCCGCGCCAACTCGTCAGGGAAACGCAAAGCAGTGGAAAATCCTTTGTCAGAAATCACCACGGCGTTTTTGAGTGACGCGCCTTGCGCTCTGTTCTGCGCCAGCAGCCACTCGATCTCTTCCTGAAACCCGTAAGTCCGCGCCGGCGCGATGTATTGCGCGTAATCGTCCTGCGCCGCGTCAAAACTGCTCAGGTCTGTCTGTGCCTGCGGATTGTTGTAATCCAGCAAAAAATTTACCTTAAAATTTTCGGCCGGCAGCGCCAGAATAAATTTCCCGTCGGCGACTAATTTTTGCGGCGCGGCAATTTTTAAAAGCCGCTTGGGTTTGTCCTGTTCCTGAAAACCGGCGGCCAAAATTTGCTCCACTATAAATTTAGCCGAGCCGTCTTTGATCGGCGCTTCCTCGCCGTCGATCTCGATCAGCGCATTGTCCACGCCCAGTCCGACCAGAGCGGAAACCAAATGCTCCACAGTCTGCACCGAACTGCCGTCGGGGAAAAGCACCGCAGTGCCGCGCTCCTCGCCGCGCACATTGGTGTAAATATATTTGCTGGTCAGTGTCGAACTGCGAAAAATCAAGCCGCTGTCCGCCGACAACGGCGAAATAATTACTTCCGCAAATTTAGCCGTGTGAATGCCGTAGCCGTTGAAGACGATTTGCCGCGCCAGTGTTTTTTGTTTCATACCGCAATTATAACAGCACTGTTATAAAATTCCGTTAATCGTCATCGAGAGCACACCGCAAAAAGGATGCACATCGTCGTTTTTACCATCATCGTCTATATCAGCTGTGGAATTACGCGCCAGATTGATCGCCATGAGACTGAAGTACATATTATTGGTTGTGTAAAGGCGCAAACCAAAATTAAGGTTGTATTTGTTGTCTTCATAAGCCAGCGCGTCCGCCACCCAGGAAACTTTTTCGCTGGTGAACAGCTCACCGCCAACCAGCATCGAAGCCTGTACCTCTCCTTTTGGCTCAATGTAGCGGCCGGCGGCGCCCATGCTGAGCGAATGTCCGCCCACAAACTTTTTGGTCACCACCATAAATACACTGGGATATTCCCGAAACGCATAAGTTCCTTTGGACGAAAGATTTTCCCAGCCAAAAGCCACCAGCATTGGATCATCTTCGTCCCGCATCGAGCCGTACCATTTGGCATTGCTAAAAAGCCCTTCGCGCTCACTGCGGCCGCCGAAAGTCAGCTCCAGCCACTCCGACCAGCCCAGACCAATATTGTATCTCCAATGCGCCGGATCATCGAGGTCCGCTGTTTTTCCAGCGGCAAAAGCGGAAAGCCCCATATTCCATTCCTGATAACGCAAAGCTTCAGCGTTGGGCACCATAATATAGCCGCTGGAGCCGGTCAGCGTGCGTCCGCCCGCCCAAATCAACACAGGGAAAAACACCGCGCCGAACAAAAGTTTTTTCATAAAACCCCCAGAGTCTACTTTAAACTATTATATAATATTTCCAGTCTTTTGGTAATAGCCGAATTCAGAAAAGACTTTTTGGCGTTCTGCGCCGCGCCGTCCGCCAAACGCCGCAACTCCGCCGGAGCGTTCAGCAGGTCAATAACTTTTTGGCTAAAAACCGCCAAATCGTCTGGCACCAAATAGCCGTCAACGCCGTTCTCGATCATCTGGGACACGCCGCGCGCGTCGATCGCCACAGCCGGTTTGCCGCAGGCTTTGGCTTCAGAAATCACCAGTCCTTGTGTCTCCGTCTTGCTGGCGCAGACAAAAAGATCGCCAGCTTTGAGATAATCATAGACCCGCGCGCGCTCCACGCGGCCGGTAAAGATAACTCTGTCGGCAATCTTCAAATCAGCCGCCAGTTTTTTGAGCGCGGCTTCTAGCGGGCCAAACGCCACGATCATCAAACGCGCCGCCGGAACATTTGCGGAAACTTTTTGGAACATCTTCAGCAGGAACTCGATATTTTTTTCTTTGGACAAACGGCCGCAGTACATCAACAGCAAAGTGTCCGGCGTCAGGCCGTATTTTTCCCGAATACCCTGCGGATCAGCTTTTTGCACGGCCGTGTCGTCCACGCCGGTCGGCAGAGCTTCGATACGCTGTGTGACACCGTACTCCTGCCGCAAAATATTCTGGACTATCGCGGTCGGCGTGATGATGAGATCGCAACGGCGGCAAAAATTTTTAATCAGGCCGATCAAAACCGGCCGGCTGATGAAACGCGGCAGTGGCACAAAATGCAGATAATCCGTGAACAGCGTGTGAAAATGATAAACGAACGGGATTTTCATTTTTTTGGCGATATGCCGCGCCAAAAACCCAAGCTGATACGGTGAATGTGAATGAATAATGTCCGGTTTATTTTCGCGCAACCATTTGCCGAAACCGCGCTTGCCTGGGAGCGCCAGCCGGAAACCCGGATACAGCCGCGTGCCCAGCGACGGGAAACGCAACACGTGATATACGTCATCGTCTTGAAAATCAGGATACCACGGCGCGATTACGGTCACTTCATGGCCAAGCGCGGCCAGACCACGGGCATAGGTGTCCACTGAAACTGTCACGCCACTCAAATACGGCTTGAAAGATTCTGTATACAGATGAATTTTCATTCCCACTCCTGCTGTTTGCCTTCGAGAGTTTTCAGTCTGTCGTATATTTCCGGCAATTTATTGTACAGCGCGCGGCGGCGCATAGCCACGCCGTAATCATCCGCGGTCGGCGTGCCGTAAATTTTGGAATTGGGCGGAATGTCGGTCAAAACCGAGGTCGAAGCGAAAATCACTGTGTTGCTGCCGATGCTGATATTGTCACCCACACCGGCATTACCGGCCAGAACCACATTGTCGCCGAGCGTCGCGCTGCCGGCCACATTTGAGGAACCGGCCAGAATACAATTCTGGCCAATCTTTACGTTATGCCCAATATGCACTTTGTTGTCGATTTTGGTGCCCTGTCCAATGACAGTAGCAGAAATAGTCGCGCGGTCGACGCAGGAATTCGCGCCGATTTCCACATCGTCTTCAATAATAACTTTACCTTTTTGCGGCACTTTGCGCTGCCGGCCGTCCTTGTCCTGTATATAGCCAAAACCATCGGCGCCGATCACAGCGTTGGCATGAATAATGCAGTT
>JAIRZV010000069.1 GCA_031267055.1 Candidatus Margulisiibacteriota bacterium
GAGATTTTTGGTTCGGGCACAGCGGCGGTCATCTCGCCGGTGGGCGCGCTGTATCACGAAGGCCGGGAATATGTGGTCGGCGGAGACAAGACCAAAGTCGGCGCGCTGACGCAAAAACTCTATGATAATCTGACCGGCATTCAATACGGCAAGATTCCCGATCCTTTTGGCTGGCTGGTCAAGGTTTTGTGATTACTCAACAATATCATTCTTATGGATTTCCAGAATTTTAGCTAGATTCCTAGCGATAAGATGCATTGTCCTATTCGACAGACTGCCAACTAGTTTGCCAAGCAAGCTTTTTTCAACAGTAACAATTTTTTCGGTCATGACATAACTAATTTTTTTAAGTCCGTTTTCGGAGTTCGGATTAATTTTAACCCTAATCGAAATATTGTCCGATTCAAAAGATGTAAGCAAACACAGAATTACGGAATTAAAATTATCATCAAGATTCGCCTGGACGATCACGACAGGACGGGCTTTTGAGGCATAATTACCGTCCTTTAAAGTCCAAATTTCACCGCGTTTCACGCAATATCCTTTCGGCATAATGGTTCGCAAAATCCAGAGCTTCACGCTCGTTCTCAAACGGCTCGGCATCTTCCCGACCTGTCAAAGAAGCTGGTAAAGAATCAGGGCGCTTCAGAAAAAGCACAAAAGAATATACACTCTCCTGTTGGGTTGGAGAAAGATTTTCAATCTCTTCGAACAACTTGTCGATTGGCATATTCAACTTCCTTATTTAACGATTATATCATATTCAGGCCAGCACGCGCTCCGCTGCCTGTCCCTTGTCCTAAAGAGCAGTGCCTTTTTTGGGGATAAAAAACGCTCCCATATCAATGCCCTCAAACTCCAGCAGCTTGTATTTAGTCCCGATACCGCCTGCGTAGCCGGTCAAACTTCCATTTGAGCCTACAACCCGATGGCAGGGGATAATGATAGAGATAGGGTTATGCCCGACCGCGCCGCCAACAGCCTGTGCGGACATTCTTGCTTTGCCTGACTTTACCGCCATCTTTTTGGCAATGTCGCCGTAAGTGGTAACTTCGCCGTAGGGAATCGACCGCAGAATATCCCATACACCCTGACGGAACTCGCCGCCGATCGGGGCTAACGGCAGCTCGGACACGTCCGGTTTTTTACCCGCAAAATAACGGTCAAGCCAGTTCTTCGTTTCGCTGAACACAGGTAGGTCATCCTGTTCGTCTGCCTTTTTAGGTAATGTGTCTCTATGATATTTCTGCCCTTCTATCCAGAGACCCACGAGATTCTGCCCATCGCTGGCGAGTGTGAAGTTGCCTAACGGCGATTGATAAGTCGTGGAATAATACATTGCCTGTCCTTATGATCGATTATACACCACATCATCAGCGTCGGTAGAATAAGCTAATTCTTTTTGCGCTTCCAATTCCGCCAACCTTGATGTTAAGGCAGCTTTTATATCCGCATAAGCGTCACTGCCCAGCGCCAGACGCAACGGGCCGTTTCCATCGTCAACGCACTGAATAATTACCTTTGCCATTTTCTGCGGATCGCCAGGGATCAAATCCCGATCCACAACTTCTTTGGTATGCAAGCTCTGATGAACTCTTTTAAAATTTCTGGCGGGTTGATCGTTGTAGGCAGCCAATTCCGGACCAAACACGCCGCGATTGGCAAAAAATCCAGTACGAATTCCGCCGGGTTCCGCCAGCGTGATTGTTATATTAAATGGAGCGGCTTCTTTCGCCAGCGTTTCAAACGCTCCCTCCACCGCCCATTTTGTAGCGCTATACAATCCTTGACCCGGATTGGCGAGATGTCCTACTTCACTGGAAATTTGAACAATGTGCCCTTTACCTCGCGATCTGAAATACGGCATGAAAGTGCGTGCAACCCGCAGCGAGCCAAAAAAATTCGTTTGAAATATGTGTTCAATTTGCTCGTCGCTCACTTCTTCCACAGCCCCAAACAGTCCATATCCGGCATTGTTTACCAGCACATCAATGGTTCCAAAAGTTTCTATTGCCTGGCTTACTACCTGCTTGATAGCCTGTGGATCAGTTAAATCAAGGCTTGTCCGCCATAGACTTGAACCATATTTTTCCTGCAATTCATCAAGCGCTTGAGGTTTGCGTACAGTGGCGGCAACACGATCACCTCTTCCAAGCAATATTTCAAGCATTGGATAGGCCAGTCCGCCATTTGCGCCTGTAATAAACCATGTTTTCATCAGAAATCATCCATTTTAATTTTTACTTTTTTAATTTATCGCTTATTTTATGACGCGCGGGAATACATCATTATTTTATCTTATGCGCCGTAATTATTGTATAACTGTGCGCATTAACTGTTATTATACAATCATCTATATACACATACCAATTTTTTCCTTTTCTTGTTATGCGGCTGTGGGGATTTTTAATTTTTTTCCTGCACCAATTTACAATATCAACGGGATCAATACAGAGATTTTTCTTTATCCGCAACGCACCCAATGGCGTCGTATGAATTTTATCTACATTTGAGATCATATTTAAGTTTCAATTTTAGCAGAAAGCCAAAACTATTTTTTAGATTTCTTCAGCCTTTTGTGAAACAAACGGTTGACGCCGAAAGCGACGATCAGTTTTTCGGTTTCCTTTTTCGTTGTATAAATATTTTTTAATAAACTAGCCGACATCATACCCCTCCAGTTACTTGGTTGCCGAATATATACCCGTTTTCCGCGCAAATATACGCGCGAATACAGCGAAAAAAATTGTTGCGTTTAGGTTGGGCAAAAGTTAAAAAACGGCTTGCTTTTTGCGACAGCCAAATGTTAGAGTACCGCATCATTTTTTGGGCGGTGCGGCATGGTCAGTTACGGCTATTTTGATGATAAAAACAAAGAGTACGTGATCACCGATCCCAAAACGCCTCTCAAGTGGATTAATTATATCGGCACGCTGCAATTCGGCGGTTTTGTCGACCATACCGGCGGTGCGCTGCTTTGCAAAGGCGATCCGGCGCTCAACCGCATCACCAAATATATTCCGCAAATGCCGGCCGCGGAATTCAAGGGCTCTACATTATACGTGCGTTTCAAAACCAAAGATGGATATAAAGTTTTTTCGCCGTTTTTTGTGCCGACGCTGGATAAATACGATTTGTTCGAGTCGCATGTCGGCTTGAGTTATCAAAAAATCGTTTCGGAGTTTTACGGCATTCGCGCCGAGGTTACGATTTTCGTGCCCAATGGCGAGCCGGTGGAGATTCGCGACATCACAATTACCAATAAATCCGGCCAGCCGCTGGAGATCGATGCGGCGCCAGTTGTGGAGTACACGCATTTTGACGCGCTGAAACAATTGACCAATGCGGACTGGGTGCCGCAGACTATGACCGCCCGTCTCAATGACCAGCACGGTTTCAAAATCGTAACGCAATATGCGTTTATGAAAAAAGACACGGCGGTCAATTATCTGACTTCCAATTATCCGATCTCGTCTTTTGAAACTGACCGCAAGAAATTTTTGGGCGACAATGAATACGGCTCTTGGGCCAATCCGCTCGCTCTGCAAAATGCCGAGTTGTCCAATTACGAAGCCAACCGCGGCAACAATATCGGCGCGCTGTTGCAGCATCTCGGGGTTTTGGCGGACGGCGAGAGCAAGCGGCTGATCGTCCTGCTCGGTCAGGACGAATCCGTCGAAAAAGCCTTGCCGTTGATCAAGAAATATCAAGACGTGAAAAATGTCGACGCGGCGTTTAAGGCGCTGGCGGATTTCTGGGACAAATATTTGGCGATCTTGCAGATCGAAACTCCCGACGCCGGATTTAATTCCATGGTCAATGTGCACAATCCGCGGCAATGTCAGGTGACCAAAAATTGGTCGCGCGATCTGTCCTACAATCAGCTGGGTTTCGGTGGCCGCGGCATCGGCTATCGCGATTCGTCGCAGGACATTATCGGCGTCATGGCGCACATGCCCGAGGAAGGCCTGGCGCTGTTGCGCAAAATTTTGAGTGTGCAAAAACCCGACGGCTCAGCCATGCATCAATTTTACGCTTCCACTATGGAGGCCAATGCCGGCGACAGCCGCGAAGAAAAAGGCCACGACTGGTATTCGGACGATCATCTCTGGCCGATCTATCCGGTGACCGCGTATATCAAAGAAACCGGCAATACTGAAATCCTCGCTGAGGAAATTACCTTTTACGACAAGGCCAAACCGCTCGAGCAGCGCGAAAAAGCCACGGTTTTTGAGCATCTCGACCGCGCGCTGGAGTTTACGCGCGCGCATGTCGGGCAGCACGGCCTGCCGCTGTTGGGTTTTGCCGACTGGAATGACACGGTCAATCTCAAAGGTGACGCGGAGTCCGTGTTTACCTGCTGTCTGTACGGACGCGCTTTGCTCAAGATGATCGAGCTGTGTGAATTTTTGCAAAAAAAAGAATACATTTCCAAATACAAAAAGTATTACGCGGAAATGAAGCAGGCTTTTCAAAAATCGACCTGGGACGGCGAATGGTTTGTGCGCTGGTTTGAAGCGGACGGCACGCCGCTCGGCTCGCACAAAAATGAAGGCAGCAAACTTTTTATCAATGCGCAGTCTTGGCCGCTGCTGTCCGGTTTTGCCGAGCCGGAAAAAGCCAAAATTGCTCTGGAAAGTCTGCGCCAAAAACTCAACACCAAGTACGGCGTGAAAATCAGCTGGCCGTCTTACAACGGCTTTGACTGGCGCAAAGGCGGCGTGACCACTTATCCGCCGGGCGCCAAAGAGAACGGTGGAATTTTCCTGCACACTAATCCTTGGGTTATGTTTGCCGAGACACTGATGGGCCACGGTGACAGGGCGTTTGAATACTACAATCAAGTCAACCCCGCCACCAAAAATGAGATTATCGATATTTTTGAAGCCGCGCCGTACAATTACCCGCAGAATATTTTGGGCGACGATCATCCGCAGTTCGGCCTCGGCCGCAATAGCTGGCTGTCCGGTACGGCGTCGTGGATGTACACGGTCAGCACGAAATATATTTTGGGCGTAATACCGACTTACGCCGGTTTGCAGATCAATCCCTGTATACCGCAGTCCTGGCCGGAGTTTAAGATGACCCGTGTTTACCGCGGCATTGCTTACCGTATCACGGTCAAAAATCCGGAAAAGGTCAGCAAGGGCGTGAAGAAAATCTTAGTCAACGGCCAAGAAATTAAAGGCATCGTGGTGCCGATCCAGTCTCAGGACGCGGCGGTCGAGGTCATTATGGGCAAAGGCGGAGAGACCGACGAATTGTCTAAAATTTATTGGCAAGTGTAGTTTTTAAAATTAAATTGGCGGCAGATTTAATTCGTAGCGCACACTGCGGCCTTGACCGAATTGTTTTAATATTTTCCGGCGGTAAAGATAAGCGATTTCTCGGGCGGCGGTGGCCGTGCTGGTCTTGGTCATGGCCGTGTATTTGCGCGTGGTCAAGCCTCCCTCAAACTGGCCAAGGTCCAGCATTTTTTGTATAACTTTGCGCTGTCTGGCGGTGAGCACGACAGTTTTGATCGTGTTCCAAAAAGCGGCCTTGCGAAAAGCGGCGGAAATTATTTCCTGCGAATTTTGCAGGGCGTTGCAAAACATTTTTAGAAACCAGACGCGCCAATCGTCAAGTTGCCGCGCGCCGCATTGCGTGTTTCCCAGTATTTGATAATAAGCTTTGCGCTCGCGCATGATTTGCGCGGACAGGCTGTAGGCGCGCAAAGCGGTTTTTTCGTCCTGCGCCATAGCCATATCTGTAATCGCGCGCGCCAATCTGCCATTGCCGTCGTCATAGGGATGAATAGTTATAAATTTGAGATGCGCGTCAGCCGCGCGCAGCAGGCCGTTGCTTTGTCCGGTGCTTTGCTTAAACCATTTAAGAAAAATGGCCAATTCTTTTTTGGCCTGTTTAGGCGGCGGCGCCATGTAATGGATTTTTTCATGCCCCAAATAACCGGACACGACCTGCATGTTGCCTTGCCGCGGCGCGCCGGCGGAAATGCGCCGCAAGCCGGAAAATCCTGTTGGGAAAAGAGCCGCGTGCCAGCCGTTCAATCTGGTCAGAACCAGCGGTCGCGCGTGCTGCCGCGTGGCGTCCAGCAGGACTTCCACCAGACCGTCGACACTGCGGTCAATAGGCCGGCCAAATCCCTGCGGCAGGCCGAGCTTGGCCGCCACGGACGAACGCACGGACTCGACATTTAATTCCATTCCTTCGATTTTGGCAGTTTGTAAAGTTTCGGCTATCAAAAGTTCGCCCTGTGCTTCGGTTTGCAGGCGCAGATCCAGAGCGGATATTTTGCCCAAAAGCTGTCCCTGCAAAAAACGCGCGCGGGCGACTAGCTCGGCCAGTTCTGGGCCGGCCAGCGCAAAATTTTGCCAGTTGGCATTCTGCCAGATGTACCGCCGCATGTTTACTCCTTGATATGATTAGCTGGTCTAATCATATCATATTGTGATATGATTAGCAAGATTAATCGTATCGATTTTTGATATGATTTAGTGGCTGCGAACTTAGCCGGTGCGCAGCGCACGCAGCAGCCGGAGCGAAATATGCTTTTTCTCGGAGTTGAGTCTGCGGAATTCAGTCAGGAGTTTTAGCTCAGCCAAGTTCTTTTTGTGAGGCTTGTCAAAATCTTTAAAAAAATAATCCAACGGGACGCCGTAAAATTCCGCTAGCTTGAACAGTGTTTCTAATTTGGGCGCTCCTTTTTTGCCCTTTTCTAAATATAGATAATTGGGAAAAGCCATGTCCAGCCCTAGAGCCGCATCTTGAATAGTCAGCCCCTGATTGACCCGTAATTCTTTTAAGAGTTTGCCGATATGTGTTTTCAGCTGATTGAGGTCTTCCATAAAACTTCCTATTCTTTGTAGAGCCTTATACTGTGTAGTTTATGATTATGTTTCCCAAAAATATATTTTTTATAATTAATAGTAATATTGCTTATAGTTAATAATAGTGTTATAATGGATATATCAAACACGGGAGGTATGTTTATGGCCAATAATTACACAGATAGTTTTGAGGGAAATCCATATTATATTAAAAAAGGCAAACAACTTTCGGCGGCAGGCATGACCGCGGCGTTGAATACCAAAGAAAAGGTGGCGAATAAAGTAACCACTATAAATAACCAATCAACCGACGCGCAATATCCGTCGGCCAAAGTGGTTTATGATACTTTGAGCGGGACAAACAACGACATATTGCATAAAGCCAGCGCGGAAACTATAACTGGCGTAAAGACTTTCGGTACGACGACCGCGGCGGCTGAACCGTTGTTGGGTGTGGCCAAAACAACTGACGCTACCAATAGTGGCACAAAATTTGCCACTGAAGCACAGGTCTATGCCGTAAGCGACGCGGCCAGCGGCAAGCAGGATAAGATCGGCGCCGGCACAGCCAAAAATATCGTGGCTTATTCCGGGACGGCAGGAACATTTGGCGCACTGACCAGAACCACAGCTATAAATACCAAAAAAGAAGATCTCAGCGACGACAAGATACCCACAGAAAGAGCGATAGCGAACTATCTTGCGGATCTTATTTTGCCAAAAGGCACAATATTGGCTATGGAAAGCATGTTTTATTACAATAGTGCCGACGACGCATTCAAGGCCAAATGGAAAGTCTGCGACGGCAACAACAACACGCCAAATTTACAGCATAAATTCCTGCGTGGTTTTCTGTCTGGCGATACGGCGACCGGCGGTGCGGACAGCCAGAATATAGCTTTGCAAACAAAACATATGCCGAAGCACACACATGGATTTACCGGTGATAAACAAACTGGTTATGTCAATATTACAACGGGTAGTGTTGATGGTAGTGTTTTTAGTCATGGGACAACAACTAGTGTATATAATAACAATGGTTCGGCTTCCGAATCGCGTTTGGATTTTTCTATGACCCCAAGCGGTACTATCGGCGAGACTGGCGGTGGTAGTGCGGCTTCTGGTTATGGCGAATCTTTCAATGTCCAGACAGTACCAAGTTATTATACGGTGATTTATATAATGAAAATGGCATAAAAATTTCCACTACTTACACCCTCGAATTTTTGAGAAGTAATGATTTTTAAGCCTCTTTTGGATAACGTCGCTTCGCTTGTTGCCCTCACTTAACTTCGCTGGCGCTTGTTAAGTTCGGGTCGTGTTTTTCGACAAATTTTTTGATTTCTTCGATCGCCCCCAGCACTTTCTTGGCTTTGGCGAGGCCAAAAGAAAAAGGAAAACGGTCGTTTTCGTCGTTTTTGAGGCTCAACATCGGTTTGCCCATGTATTCGGTTTCTTCTATCAGCATGACACTCCTTAACGTTTGGATTATACCATACCGGTTGCGCGTTTTGCCAGCCTGTGTTATACTAGATTTATATTTCAGCTAATTTTAGTCTTTTTAGGAAATTTCACTTGAAGGAGAAATTATGGCAGGCAGACCACCCAGAGAACAGGATAGTCCTGTGTCGGAAAAAAGAGAAGTAGAGGTAAAAGAAGAGCTCCCCAAAATCGAAAAAATTAATGAAAAACCGGCCGAAAGGAACGGCGACAAAAGCAACGAGAAACTGATCGCCTCGCTGGATATTCCCGCACTGCAGCGCATGAAGATTTCGGAATTGTACGCGATTGCCAAAGAATTGAAGATCGAAGAGATGACCACGCTGGAAAAAGGCGATTTGATCTACAAGATCATGCAGCTCAAAACCGGCGACGAGGGCGCGGTAACCTGCGAGGGCGTGCTGGAGCGTTTGCCGGACGGCTATGGTTTTCTGCGCGTTAACAATTATCTGCCGTCGAGCGAGGATATTTATGTGTCCTCGGCGCAGATCCGTCGTTTTTCACTGCTGACCGGCGATCGCGTGAGGGGCTTGGGGCGTAAACCCAAAGAAGGCGAGAAATATTTTTCGTTGGCGCGCGTGGACGAGATCAACGGTTTGACGCCGGAGGGCGCGCGCAAACGCACTTTTTTCAGTAATCTGGTGCCGATTTTCCCCGACAAAAAAATGAGCCTGGAGTCCAGCCAGCACAATATCACGACGCGTTTGATCGACATGGTCGCACCGATCGGTTTTGGCCAGCGCGCGATGATCGTGTCTCCGCCCAAGGCCGGTAAAACGACGATACTGAAAGACATTGCCAAGAGCATCGAACTCAATCACCCGGAAGTGGTGATCAAAGTGTTGTTGGTCGACGAGCGTCCTGAGGAAGTTACCGACATGCGCCGTTTTGTCAAAGGCGAGGTGGTGGCTTCGACTTTTGACGAGCCGCCGGAACAGCATGTCAAAGTTTCGGAATTACTGCTGGAGTCTGCCAAACGTTTGGTCGAGCACGGCCGCGATGTGGTGATCCTGCTGGACAGCATCACCCGTCTGGCGCGCGCACACAATATCGTGGTGGCGCCGTCTGGCCGCACTTTGTCCGGCGGTCTGGATCCGGCCTCGCTGCACAAACCCAAAAGATTTTTCGGCGCGGCGCGCAATATCGAAGGCGGTGGTTCGCTGACGATTATCGCTACGGCGCTGGTCGACACGGGCAGTCGCATGGACGATGTGATTTACGAGGAATTCAAAGGCACAGGCAATATGGAACTGCATCTCGACCGCAAACTGGCCAACCGCCGCGTCTATCCGGCTATCGATGTGGTCAGTTCCGGCACGCGCAAAGAGGAGCTACTGCTGGCCGACGATGTTTTGAAGAAAACGATCATGCTGCGCAAGAGCATTGATTCCGATAACGCTACTGAGGAGCTGGTCAATCTGCTCAAGAAAACGAAAAATAATCACGAGTTTCTAAATTCGGGCATTTTCGGCTGAGAATTATGAATATCCTGATCGTCGGCTGCGGCCGGGCAGGTTCGGAGTCCGCGCAGGTTTTGAGCGCGGCTGGCTGCAATGTCACAGTGCTGGATAAAAATGAAGTTTCCCTGCAAAGATTGGGCACGGATTTCAACGGTGCGACATTGGTTGGCAATGGTATCGACATGGAGACGCTCCGCGAAGCCGGTGTGGAAAAAGCTGACGCCGCGGTCGTGGTGACCGACGGCGACAATACCAATGTAGTGGCTGCGCAGGTTATCAAAAAAATTTTCCGGGTACCAAAAGTGATAACGCGAGTGTACGATCCACGCCGCGCTTATATTTACAAACAAATGGGATTGGATGTGGTCAGCGGAACGACTTTGTTTGCGACGCTAATCCGCGACAAGATTTTGGAGGAGCAAAAATAATGTTTATCGTGGTCATCGGTGTGGGCAATGTTGGCCGGCAGTTGGCCGCCAATCTGGCCAAGGAAAAACATTCGCTGGTTTTGCTCGACCGTCAGCCGGAAGTCTGCGCGCGCATGGCCGAAAGTTTTCCGGGCGCATTGGTCGTCTGCGGAGACGGCTGTGATCCGGGCATTTTGGAGCAGGCTTGTTTGGACAGGGCAGAAGTGGTGACTGCGCTGACCGGCGATGACGAAGACAATATTGTGATTTGCCAGTTGGCCAAAGAGCGTTTCAATGTGAAGCGCACAGTCGCGCGGGTCAATGATTCGCGTAACGCCAAGACTTTTGCCGCATTGGGTGTCGACGTGCCGGTAGACAGTGGCGCGATCATCACCAGCCTGATCACGCAGGAAGTTTCTTCGCTAGAGATGTCTACTTTGTTTACCTTGAAACGCGGCAAAATGGCGATCGTACAGGTGGCCGTTTCGCCGTATTCGCCCGTCATTGCCAAAAAAGTCATGGATTTGTCTTTGCCTAAAGACACGGTTTTGATTTCTATCCTGCGCGGTGAAGAAGTGATCGTGCCGCGTGGTAGCACTGTTTTACAGCGCGGAGACGATGTGATCGCACTGACTTCGGACAGCAGCCGGCAGGCGATGCTCGACCTGCTGGGGGCTAAAGAATAACCATGCTGATCAAGCCATGTCTGGCCGATCATAAAGTTGTGGGTTTTTATCTTGGTTCTATTTTGATTGGCGTCGGCTGTGTTATGATTTTTCCGTTGCTGACCGCACTGGTTTTCCGCGAGTGGGCGGTACTATTCAATTATCTTTTGAGTGGTTTGTTTACGGTTGGTGGGGGTTTAGTCCTGCGGCTGCTGTGTTTTACCAAAAAAGAAATTGACTGGCTGCACGGCTTGGCTATCGCCGCGTTGCTTTGGCTGGCCGCCGCCGCTGTGGCTGCGTTGCCGTTTTTTCTCGGTGGCAATTACGGTTCGTATCTGGATGCTTTTTTTGAAGCGATGAACGCGCTGGCCACCGCGGGATTTAGTTTGGCGCGCGATCTTGATCATATTTCTGCAGCTGACAATATGTGGCGGCATTTGCTGATGTTTGTCGGCGGACAGGGCATCGTGGTCATGGCTTTGAGTTTTCTGATGCTGCATGGCAGCGCCGGTTTTAAACTCTACACTGGGGAAGCACGCGAAGAACGCATTGTGCCGAATATCATTAGTACCGCGCGCCTGATCCTGCAGATCAGTCTGGTGTTTTTGGCGGCAGGGACCACCACGCTAACTTTGATCTTGCACTGGGACGGCCTGTCTTGGACGCAGGCGTTTTGGCACGGGCTGTGGCTGTTTATGTCCGGCTTTAGCACCGGCGGTTTCGCTCCGCATACGCAAAGCATTTTGTATTATCACAGTTGGCGACTAGAATTGGCGTTGCTTTTCTTTATGTTTTTGGGAATTTTGAATTTCCGTTTGCACTATGCTGTTTACACCGGCAACCGCCGAGAACTGCACCGCAATATCGAAACTGTGGTTTTGTTTTTTTCGTTTTTGCTGACGTTTTTTTTAGTCTGTGCCGGTTTGCTTTATTTCCGCGTTTATCCCGGTCTCGAGGCGGCGCTACGCCGGGGAATTTTTCTGCTGGGGTCTAGCCATTCGACTGCGGGTTTTACGACAATCTATACCGGACAGCTTTTCCGCGAATGGCCGCAGCTTTCTCTGCTGGCTTTAATGGCGGCGATGGCGATTGGCGGCAGCGCTTGCTCAACCGCCGGTGGTATCAAGGCTTTGCGCGTCGGTATTCTTTTTAAGGCTCTACGGCAAGACATCAAACGTCTGCTGTTACCGCCAAGCGCTGTGGTGGCTGAGCGTTACCATCATATCAAAAATTATTTTCTTGACGACAAAGTGGTACGCAGTGCAGCGATCATAACTTTGTTGTATTTGGTGGTCTTTGGCCTCGGCGCGCTGGCCGGAGTTTGTTATGGCTATCCGTTTCTGCCGGCTTTATTTGAGTCGATCTCAGCTGCGACAAACACCGGTTTGTCTTGCGGAATTATCACACCTGGCCTGCCTGCCGGCCTGAAATTGATTTATCTGCTGGAAATTTGGGGTGGCCGTTTGGAATTTACCGCGGTATTGGGTTTGCTGGCGTATGGCTGGGCTTGCCTGAAAGGAAAGTAGCTGGTGAGAAAGATTGTTTTAGTTTGTCTACTGGTGGTTAGGGTTTGGGCTGCGCCGGCTGCACAGGAGCGTTTGTCCAGTGAGCTGCTCGCTCTGCCGCGCGAGTGTGACAATATTCCGACGTTATACCGCGGCGAAGTGATCGGCGATATTCTGACGCGCGGTGAAAAGGTCTGGTTCAATGTCAGCGACGGCGAAAACGTGATCGGTATTTTTGCACCGCGGGAATTGGCGGCGGAAATTCAGATCACCGGAAAATATTTGCGGCGTGGCGACACTGTGAAAATTCTCGGCGAATTTAACCGCGCTTGTTCCGAGCACGGCGGCGAGACGGATATTCATGCCGTGCGGATCGAAAAAATTGCCGCAGGATATGCGCTGACGCAGCCGGTCAGCAAATTCAAAATTGTTTTGTCCGTGGTTTTGGCTTTGGGTGTTTTGGTCTTGGGCATTTTAGACCGGAAGCGCAGATAACAATTGTTTCAACTGTCCGAGCAAATATCTTGTGCAACAAAATATTTGCCGCGCTAATGTTGAGCGAGCGCCTCTTGCCAAAACCAAAAGACGGGTTATAATTACTCACATGACAGATAAATACAATTATGTAATAAGTGCCTTTGCGGTAAATCCCCCCCCCCCCCCAACGTTTTTGGCGTACCTGCGCTAAAAATCTCCCCTCGGCTGGTTGCCTTCGGGGATTCCTTCGCGCGCAAAGAATAACGCGCTCAGTCATAGCATTTCCTGTATTTAAACATTTAACAAATTTCTCCTGCGTGACGTAACTCCGGGCTACAACCCCACCAACCAAAATTTACTTCGCAAATTTTGGTTTGCCTCCCCTTACTAAGGGGAGGCCAGCAGCGTTAGCTGCGGTGGGGTGTTTCGCGTAAGCGAAACATTGGAACGAAGAAAGAAAATAAAAATCACACAAGGAGAAAAAATATGAAAAAAATAATTTTAGCGATTTTCACAATCATGCTGACGCTGGCCATATTCGGCTGCGGCAAAACGCAGCAGACCAGTAGCGGCGGTTCGTCCGGCGGTGGTGGCGGAGGCGGCGGCGGGACACCGCAGACTTTTTCGATCAGCGTTGTATCAGATTTGTTAGATGGATATACAGTATCTGGACTTTCTGTTATGGGTGCGGATGATATTACAGTAGCGCTGCTTGATCTTATAACTGGCACGACGGTAAATGCCGTCGGAAAAATAGAAAACGGCAAATATTCTGTAGACGGATTGGACGCCACAAAGACTTATGAAGTGCGTTTAAAAAAGGGCGAAACCACGCAGAGTAATCTGGCTGCCAAACCGCGCTTTTCCGATACAGAGATAGTACCCGTTAATGCGTCAACCACGACTTTTGTGGGAAAGGTTCTGGAAAAGAAAGACGACATAAAAGACGCGCTGTCTGCCGGCAATGTAGCGGCTGGCAAGGTGAATGAATTGTTTGCGGTGGCCAAAGATAATCAAGCAAAGCTCGTCGACTACGCGGAGCAGCTAAAAAATTCTAAACAGAATAATCTCACTGTGCTGGCTTGGGACACTAAAAATATTAACGGCGACATTGACGATTGGGGAAGTAATTATACTGTCTTGTTTGACGCGAGATACCCTCTGTCTGGCAACGACAACAGCCCAAATAACAACGATAAAAACCAGTATCTGAAAGTAAAAAGCCTCAAAGTGGCTAGGGACACGGAAAACCTTTACTTCTTATGGGAACAAGATGAAGCTGGATTTTATACTGATTATGCTGATTATGGAGCGAATACAGTAGAGTACGTAGTGGGAACTTACATTGCCGGCACGGGTTGGGACACAGATGACAATACGCGCCCGCCATCATATGTGGAAACACCAGTGCTTGCGAAAGTAATGATGAGTAATAAGGAAGGATCTGGAAATGGTTTTTTTGATGCTGAGATTTGGGATGAGGCTGACCCGGAAAACAACATCCATATAGATGATAAAATGCAAGGTAAATTGAGCGGCGATAAGAAATTTCTGGAAATTGCCGTGTCAATAAATTCAATCAAGGAAAATTGCGAAGCATATTTAAAGCCAGAATATGATAGCGCTTATACTATTGGCATCAAGATTTTCGGTAATTATGAACATGACAATAACAATTATATTGGTCATAACTATAGTTTTATATCCAATATGTTGTTCGTGAAGTTTTAGGCTTTGGGGGCGGAGCAATCCGCCCCTAAACTATATTATTGCAAAATTTTTGGTCTGTGTTATAATGCGCTTCCTTTAGGCTCTGGTGAGTTTGAAGGAATAAACATCGTTCTGTTTCTGTCTTGTGGTTGCCCGTTCGGGGTTGAAAGACGGATTTGAAAAGCGGAGCGAGAAGCAAAAACCGCCGGAAAATTCTTTTTTTCGGCAAAAAAGGGGCTCAATATGGCATTTGACGTAAGTATGCGGCATTTACTGGAGGCTGGTGTGCATTTCGGCCATCAGACCAAGCGCTGGGACCCGCGCATGAAGCCGTTCATTTACACGGCGCGCAACGACATTCACGTGATCGATCTCAAGCAGTCGCTGGAGAGGCTGGAGGCCGCGTACAATTTTGTCCGCGATCTGGTGTCCGACGGCGGCAAGGTTTTGTTTGTCGGCACGAAAAAACAGGCGCAGGACGCGGTGCGCGACGAAGCTCTGCGCTGCAAGATGCCGTATGTCACCAATCGCTGGCTGGGCGGCGCGCTGACCAATCTATCGACGATACGCAAATCTGTGCGCAAATACAAAAAGCTGCTTGAGCGAAAAGAAAAAGGCATTTTTGCCAAACTGCCGGCCAAGGAAGTTTCCAAATTGACCAAAGAAATGGCAAAGCTGGAGACAAATCTGGGCGGAATTTTGGAGATGACCAAATTGCCGGAAGCGATTTTTGTGGTGGACACGGTGAAAGAAAATATCGCGGTGCATGAAGCGCGGCGTCTGGGCATCAAGGTTGTGGCTATTGTCGACACCAACTCCAATCCGCAACTGGTCGATGTGCCGATCCCGGGCAATGACGACGCGATACGCGCGGTCAAGCTGATCGCCCAGACTGTCGCCAACGCCTGCAACGAAGGCACGAAAATTTTCATCGAGAAAAACGGCGGCGTTTACGAGGAGAGCGCTTATATGTCGCCGGACGACGCGCTGGAAGCCGCGGCCAGACTGGAAAAAGAAGAAGAGATTTTAGAAACCGAAGCGATCGAAAAAGATTAGAGGAGAAAAAATGGCTGAAATATCCGCCGCGACAGTAAAAGAACTGCGCGAAAAAACTTTTGCCGGCATGATGGACTGCAAAAAAGCTTTGCAGGAAACTAACGGCGATTTTGAAGCGGCCGTCAAATGGCTGCGCGAAAAAGGCCTGTCTACCGCCGCCAAACGTTCGGACCGCGCGGCTTCGGAAGGCCTCATCGACGTGAAATTTAACGACGAGCGCAATTTGGCCGCTTTGTTTGAGCTGAATAGCGAGACGGATTTTGTGGCGCGCAACGCTAAGTTTCTCGCGCTGCTCAATCAACTGCTTGACCAAGTATTGACTAAGCAGCCCAAAGATATTGCCGAACTGGAAGGACAGCCTTTTCTGGGCGATGAGTCCAAGAAAATCAATGAGCTGATCACCGACGCTATCGCGGTGATCGGAGAAAATATCGTGGCGCGGCGTTTTGCTCTGTACAGCGCGCCGGCCGGCAATGTATTGGAGAGTTACGTGCACAACGGACGCATCGGTGTGCTGGTCGAGCTGACCGGCGCACAGGCGAACAGCGAGCTGGCCAAAAATATCGCCATGCACATCGCAGCGGCCAATCCTGCGCCGCAGTATTTGCAGCGCGCTGATGTGACCGCCGAGCATCTGGCTGGTGAGCGCGAGATTTACAAAACACAGATTTTGCAGGACGAGAAAAACGCCAAAAAACCGGCCAATATTATTGAGAAAATAATCGACGGCAAAGTTAATAAATTTTATCAGGATGTTTGTCTGCTGGAGCAGAGTTATATCCGTGACCCGGACAAAACAGTAAAAGATATTTTGCCAGAAGGCGTGTCGATAGTGCGCTTTGCCCGTTTTGAGCTGGGCGCTTAGTTTTTCACCCAAAAGCAGATCTGTAGCATTGTGTTATAATAAATCAGTGGGTATTTATAATTTGATTTTATCACCTTGGTTTTGGCTGGGTTTAGTCATAATTTTTTCCTTGATTGAATTAGCTTGTGCGCTTAATCTCATCACAATATGGTTTGCTGCTTCAGCCTTAATTATGGTTTTTGTTCCCGAAGCCACCAAAGGATTTTCCGTTCCTGTGCGTTTTAATCTGCATATTATTATATTTTTACTAATCGCAGCCGCTTTGCTTATTTTTACACGCCCTCTAGTTATCAAAAAGCTAAAGATCGGAAAAACCAAAACGAATGTTGATGATTTAATCAACCGCACCGCGCTTGTTACAAAAAGCATCAGCAAATTCAGCCCAGGTGAGATAAAAGTAAACGGCCAAATCTGGACAGCAATATCAGAGAACAACGACTTGGAACAAGGAACAGAATGTACGGTAGTAGAAATTGTTGGCGTTAAAGCAATAGTAAAAAAATAAAACAATTAAGGAGTTCAATATGCTGAGTGTAATTTTGGTTTTGTTTGTTCTGGCTTTGACATTGTTAATTAGCGGGATAAAAATTGTGCCACAATCTTATAACTATGTAATAGAAAGACTGGGAGCTTTTCATACAACGTGGAAAGTTGGTTTTCATTTTAAGATTCCGTTTGTTGAGCGAGTCGCTAATGTAGTCTCTTTAAAAGAAGCGTTATTTGATT
The DNA here is from genome assembly GCA_031267055.1 of Candidatus Margulisiibacteriota bacterium. Lineage (GTDB taxonomy): Bacteria > Margulisbacteria > Termititenacia > Termititenacales > Termititenacaceae > Termititenax. Next base: position 17,202 of record JAIRZV010000069.1, read on the forward strand.
ACGAGCCACAGCCGGTGATCACCAAAGACAACGTAACCATACTTGTAGACACAGTGGTTTTTTACCAGATTTCTGATCCTAAACTTTATACCTATGGTGCCGAAAATCCCAGGCTGGCTATCGAGAAATTAACGCTGACTACTTTACGCAATGTGATCGGCGAGCTTGAACTGGACGAGACTCTGACCAGCCGCGACACAATTAACGGCAAGCTGCGCAGTATTCTTGACGAAGCCACCGACGCTTGGGGTATAAAGGTGAATCGCGTCGAGGTCAAAAACATCGATCCGCCAGCCTCGGTAAAAGAAGCCATGGAAAAACAAATGCGCGCCGAGCGAGAAAAACGTGCTGCAATCCTTACGGCCGAAGGATTAAAAGAAGCAGCAATCCTTAAAGCCGAAGGAGAAAAACAGGCGCTTATTTTGCAAGCAGAAGCTCAAAAGAAATCCACTATATTAGCAGCTGAAGGCGAAGCGCAGTCTATTCTGGAAGTACAAAAAGCCACTGCGGATGGTCTGACTGCAATTAAAAAAGTTCTTGGCGACGAAGGGGTTATTAAATTAAAGAGTCTGGAAACCATGCAAAAAGTCGCGGACGGCAAGTCAACCAAAATAATAATACCATCGGACATGCAAAGCCTAGCGGGACTGATTACCAGTGTTACAGAAATAGCAAAACCATAAGCTGGATACCAAAGTATATTGAGCATAGCAATCTACTCTTTCCGGCAGAGTTATAGAGTAAAAAAAGACATACCCGAAAATACTCCTAAGTGTTAGCAGATTGCATTAAAAGGTTGTCTCAAGTAAAATATTTTTGTTTGTTCCCCGATCGTCTAATTGGTAGGACGACAGATTCTGGCTCTGTTAATCGAGGTTCGACTCCTTGTCGGGGAACCAATCCACCCTGATGTCAAAGTCCGGTGAATCTAGTATTTTACGGTTTTTGACACCAATAGGTGCATCTTTATTTTCGCTAGCGAGTCCTTAGTGTTTTCTTGGGGATAAATGCGGATTTCGTCAATTATATTGCCTAAGAGTCTTTCTTTAATTTGCAAAATCTAGTTTATCGTATATCTTGTAAAAGATTCTAAGAGTGTCTCTTATGTCTTCCTCTCTTGCTTTTTCTTGTTCTTTTTCAGCAACCAAGTTATCGAGGTTCGACAAATCTCTGTCGTAGCTGGCAATGTCTTTTTTATAGCCTTTGGCTAGGTCTTTTGAGCTTGGATGGTCAGGATTTAGTTATTTTCTACACCGATTTTTCTGTTCAATAACCCCCTTCTTTTATTAACTAGGTCTATCTTCTCTTCGCTTTGTTGCTTTCTGGCTGAAATGAGGATTTTCTCAAAAGCCAAATTGTCCTTAAATAATTTTTTTAATTCATCTGCCAAAGCGTTTTCAATTAGAGTATCACTAATCCGTATCCTTTTCTTTGTTTCATCCTTAATATAGGTATGCACATAATAATGGCCGTTCCCTTTTCCTTCTTTGTGATAACTCATTTCTTTCTCGGAATCTTCATAAAAGATTAAGTTGCTGAGAAGCCCTTTAGAAGCGGCAGATTTCTTTATATTTCTCAAAAAGTAAGATAACAATAAAGCATTCTTTTTCGTTGATTGTTAAGCATTCACCTATTATATCATAACCAAAAACTTCGTGTCCACCATTAAATTTGCCTTCTTGAATTCTACGATCCATACCTGTTCTCGTTCATATTCTACAAAAGTTAAAATAATATTCATCATCATACGACCAGCGGCTGTCGCAGTAGAAAAATCTTGTGTTAGGGAAAAGCCGAAAGACAAGTCCTACATAGGGGAGCTAAAGCAAAGAGAAAAGGTAAGGTTTACCCTGCCAGAATGAATTTGCACCCGTCTCACCCTCATCACTGGGCATTTCAATATTTATTGTGTAGATTGAGAAACCTTGTTTTGCAAGGCTCGCCAATGCTTTAACAAAGCAGTTTATCTCTCTGCACAAATGCTGAAAGGCGGTGAGAGAGGACAATACTAATTTCTTAAATATATAAAAGTCAATTTATTGGCAAAAAACAGTACAGTTTGTACATGAATGTTGAGATAAACAAACAACCTTCTTGCCTGCCGTATATCGGCAGGCAGGACTTGTACTGTGTTGTGCTGTATAAAAATTTTATAGAAAGGTTGGTGTCTATATGACAACAGCAGTAAAAGTAAAAAATAATAGTAAAAACAAGGAGAGAAGTATGAAGCGGTTTGTTGAAGAAATTTTTGCTAAAGATTTGAGATTATGTGAAAACCTTCAAGACGGATGGTTTGGCAATAGTGGTGGTGGCGGTTATAGCTATGTCAAAAAGAATGGACTCAAAATGTACTATGTAAACGCGAGGAAGGATGGTAATAATAAATATAGAACTGAAAACAGTTATGTGTACAATATGATTAAAAAACACCGTACGAAGAAAGTCAGGATAGTGTTGATGGATGACGTGCTGGCTTACTGGAAAGAACTCGCTGATTTGTATAAAAGCGGTAGGCTTAGAAAAACAACTTCCTTAGCGATAGAGATGTACAATAGGGAAAAAGAAACCGAACATTGTGGAGTGCCTCATATATGATTCAGGATATGTTCGGAATGAAAGAGCAGAGTGTCAAAAATTATCGAGAGATTGCAATGTTTCTCCTAGACAAAAGCCTAGCTAGTAACCATCGAGAAGACTATGGAAAATGGTTTGATAAGCTCGGACTGAAAGATTCTATTTGCTTGAAACAAGAGCTTTCTTGGATGAGAAGTTACTACAAGATGAAAGAAAAAGAAGCCAAAGAACGGGAAAGTAAGAGTAATTCATAACCATTGAATTATTCGGCAGGGTGTCGCAAGACACCCTACTCTTTATCTCAAGAAATGACAAACCCAGGACACAAAGATACATCAAGGGCAGAGAGTAAATTCCCGATCATCCACACAAAATATATCTAAGAAATCCCTTAAAAACAGGCGTTCCAATGCAACAAACGGTAAATAGTAGTATTAGAGAAAATCCGGATGGTTTCTTTTAATTTTTAGTCCAGTATTTCAAGGATAGATACTGGCGTAGTTTCAACTTGTTTGTATCTTGCTCGTGAAATTTTTTATGATACCACTAGGGGTTAATTCATGGTGTTCCAATAGTCCTTGGATTTTTTTCAAATCGTGATGATTATCAATGATTGCTAGAACACAATCTTTCAGCGATTTTTTAAATTTTACAAGCATTTCTTCAGTCATTACTCTTGATTTACTGTTTGGTGATGCAGCACGCTCGCAACGATCACTGCGATGAATTATAAGTAAACAATAGTCATCTCTTTTATATTCCGATTGGAACCAATTTGCTGATCCATTTAATTGATTTATATGATCCTTAGATATTTTTTCTACAGTTTCCTTGCATTCGGTTTTGCATTCAATTACAAAATATTCATTGTCTATAGTCCATAATAAATCAGGCCCTCTTCCTTCCTGCTCTGGGCGAGAGCTATCAAAACCGATATATTTAATTATATTTTTTGCTGTTTCTTCAAATCTTGTTGCTGATCCTTTAGAAAACGAAAACTGGTCTAATAATGCTTCTAGGTCCATAATTACTTTGTTTTTATCTCCATCACGACAAGCATTTTGTATGAAATTCATACAGTTTTGTGCTTGTGAAACAAGACTAGTTAATTTGTCATAACTAGGTCTATGTTGTGGATTTAATACACGTCTATTATCTTCTTTGGCTTTCTGTAATATTTTCTGTGATTCAGATTGGTCTTTGTAATTTGTATATTCAGCCAAGATTTGTCTTAGCCATCCGTTTGTATTTTTCCCATTTTCTTCATTAACTAGTCCTTGTATGATATTTATAGCTTTTTCGTAATTTCTGCTAAGTGCAGAGTCATATGCTTCTCGCAAGCCAATAGCAATAATATCATTATGACAAAGGTTGTCGTATTTTAGTGATGCCAGTACGCTTTTACTTGCCTTAATCCAACTAACGTCTCTTTTTAAGCAAGAATTTATGGCTTCTTTCCATTCTTCGCGTTTACTTTTTAATTGTACTGCTAGTTTTTCAGATAATTGCATTTGGGCGTTTGTTCCAGGAGAAAGCTTTGAAAAACCATCTTTATTATAAAGGTGATTTACTAAAGATTGACCCATGAGGCAAACTACACAATAATCATCATTAGCTCTAATCCCACGTCCCATACCTTGTTCTATTTTCTGTATTCTTTTGTTTAGTAAAAAACCACTATCTAATAGTACTTCTTCATTGTATTCATCGATTCTTCTTCTTACATCAGGCAATCCGTCAATAACAAGAACACGACAAGCATCTTGCGGCAAATCTATTCCATCATATCTGTTTATTAAGACTACTAATCCTGTGTGAGGACTTTTTTTTAATTGTTCAATACCTTGCTGGATGTTAGATTTATTTAAAATAATATCTGCTACATCTCCCCAGAAAGATGCTCTGTGGAGAGATGGTACGATGACAACAACATTATGGTGCAAGGATAGTTCTTTATAAAACGATTTTAAATCGTTATCATGTATTATTGGATTTAATGCCTTTGGGACAAGAATCATTCTATCGCCTATATCACCAGCAGTTTCTGGGGTTATACTTTTTGAAATATCTTCTTTTTTTAACCCAAAATGACTTGATAAAATACTATTATCTACCAATGTTGCTGTCATAAATATTTTTCGCGTTGCTTGTTCTATACTGGGGATCATATGTATTGGAATACAATGTGGAGATATTTCTATTTCATTTGCTGAAACCATACAATGACAGAGGTTCAAATTGTCCTCTAATAGAGGTAAAGTAAACATTAGCTCATCGGTGTTTTTATGTTTTTTTAAAATTGCTGTTATTTGTGGGAGAGAACGCTGCCATACCCAAAAAGGGACAAGCATACTCTTTTGGCTATCATCATCGACATATATGTCATAATGCTTTGCTTCATTTTGATTTTTCAATGATTCAGAAAACAAAGAGGCTAGTTCTTTGTATGCATCGATTGTATTGGGAATCCTTATCGTAAATTGTTGTTCTATATTATCAATACAGGCGTGTGCATCATCGATAAGCAAGCTTCCTATTTCAATTTTTTGACTACCAACACCAAAAACAGACAATCCATTAATTAGTTTATAAATATTTGTAACAAGGATAGCTTTACCACGTATGAAATCTGTAGATTTTTCGTTTTCTGTTACGTCTAATCCTAAACGATTGGCTTCTTCAATTACTTGTTCTACTAATTGCTTGTCTGGAGCTACATAGACAGCAGGCAACCTTCCTTCATTAAGACAACTTTTTAGTATTAGCAATCCTACAACTGTTTTTCCACTTCCGGTATTCATTTTAATTATGAGATTTTTTTCATTACGTTTATCAAACCATTGGCTCCACACCTGTGCTTGGACATCTCTAGGGTACTGATACTTAGGATCGTTTTTCAATAACGCGTTAAATAATTCTCTTGGAGAAATGAGTGTTTCTGTTGTGTTTCCTGAATTCAGTGCTTCAAAATCTAACATTGCCTATCCGGTATAGAAATATATTTAATTCATAGCCATTATCTTAGTAGTATAGCATAGCCAATATTACATATGGTAGCCTTGTAATGTGGATTTTCTTGTTAATACACCGTGTTTTGCTAACCCTATCAGACTAGATAATCTAGCCAGTAAACACACAAAATATGTCATGGTTTTTTATAGATATTTCTCTATAATTTCTCTTGTTTTGTATCAAGAGTGGTAATATCAGAATACTCAATTCTTCAAATATTTACCCCCATTTACATATCAAGTGAAGCCCCGAAACACATCTAAGACCTTATCAAGCCTAGAATCTAATTCATATTCTAAATCAGGATTACTTTTAGATATTTCTACCTGACAAATAGGACTTACTGTCCAATTTGTATCAAGAATATATTTATTGTTCTATTATCTTTTTTATTCATCATTTCATTGTATAAATCATAAGCAGCAGCCCTGCATACCACTATCTTTTCCATTAACTTGATAAGGGTAATTCTTTTAGAACAATTTAAGGATAGGGTAAAATCTAATTTGTCAGAATGATCTGCCTTTCTGACTATAATAGATTTTTCTCTATCCTGATCTGTCCAAAAACTACCACTCGTACCGTTCTTATCCAATTTTGTGGAGCAAAACCAAGCAATCTGGTGAGCTGATGCTGGCAAAGCGTCCTCTAGTCGTGAAAAGTCTGGGTCTGCGGCCAGTCTTTGTAAAGCAAAATTCAGGACAAGAGAATGATCATAACCATTTTTTCTGGCAAAACTGTATGCTTCTCTGACAACTCTAAAGAAACCACTATCGTTTCTCCCGGCACAAGCATATCCTGTTTTCTTATGACAGGTCTTTTTTGAGGGTTGGCTTTGGAGTAACTGTATAGATCACTTAACGTTAGTGTGTTATCAGATATGTTAATTATTGTATGCCCTTTATAAAACGGATTGCGAACAAAATAACCAGCATAACTGGGGTCTCCATTTAATGGTTTAGTAAGATAATCTTTGGCAAGCCTGTAATTCCGCTCTGCTTTCTGGCCAACAGTAATAAAATTTTTTAACTGCCAGATAATATGACAGTGATTTGTCGCAGGATTAACTACGATCCATCTGGGTTTTAAGTTATCCGGTAATAAATCTATTTTCTTAACCGCTTCTTGATAATCATAATCGCAGTCCAGGGAGAGAACATATTTAGCTTTGCCGGTATTAAAATTTATATGCTTAAAATTACTGGCTTTATCGGGGCTGCAATATGTGTGGCGGTCAAACTCATTACAGACACGCAGTTTTTTTCTGTTTGTCAGCAATGGGTCTGGAATATTCATTGCTTCAGTATCAGCATGAACAACAGCCGCAGCCCTAGTGATGTTTTTTAATGCGAGATATTCTTCTTTGGTAATGTTCCTATATCCCACAAAATCTGTATTACTTTTTTGATAATATCTGAAAACCCTTTTTCCAGTATTATCATAACCGTACTCTCTCCAAAACTGCCGATCCTTTTTCTTTTCCGCATCTAGTTTGATAAAGAATCTTATATCCTGCCTCCGTTTATCCGTCAGAGCAGGTTTTTTATTTTTGTCTTCCGGGTAGTCTGTCCAGAAAGGCATAAGCCTACAGGGCTTACCATCTGAGTCAATGTCTGGATATTCAGCGGTTAAGTTAGAGAGAATGTTTACACTGCCTTTCTTCAAAAATAGCTGTTTGTTTTATGTTTCACGAAGTTTCTGAATATAATCATTGTGTCTAGCTTTTATCGTGGATAGGTAAATTTCGGCTTCTTCTATGGTATTAAACTCCGCATAGAATTCTTCTCCATTCTTTTCAAAGGAAACCTGATACATGATCGAGCTTATTGTGGCCGCCTTCCGTCCGAATATGTTTTGAATATCTACAGCGATTCTATCTCCGAGTGCCTGGTTGTCAGTTATTGCAAACACATACTCCGAGTTACTCTCGATTATCATAGTATCTGTTACTCTGCTTAAAACCAGATTTTCGATGTTATCTCTCATTTCTTTCTCCTGCTTGTTTTTCTGTGCTGGGCATCTTCAAAAACGAAATCTCTCAATAAACCGATTACTTCAGTTATCAATATGTGCTTGGCTTCCCACATCTCAATTACCTTTTTATCTATAGCATTCCAGATCATTGTGTCGATTTCTTTATAGAGAGCCAATAAATCCTTACTGGGCTTTTCCTCAATATCCATTGCTCTTTTCCGGTAAGAGGGCAATTCCTCTCTCTTGTCCTTCTTCAGCCTGACCAGCTCAACATCTGTTGCAATATACGCTAAAACTTCCTCAATTTCTTCTTCCGGTATATTATCTGCGGCTTCTCCGGCAGCACAGTAGATTTCAAATTTTGGTTCCGCATCTGCCAAATTCTTTTCCGCCGCTGCTCTGGCTTGTTTTCTAGTTGTCATAATTTTTCACTCCTTTATTAACAATCAGCACTTTATTATCTTTTTCCAGTAACCTTTCTATGAGATGTAAACAGGTCGACAAATTGTCTGGCGTAATATCGTGAGCAGACGGGAACATTACCTCTTTTCCTTTGCAGACCTGCTGGTTTATTTTCTCCGGGTCAAATAAACCTTTTTGCCAATCAGTAACGGTACTTCTCCCAAATTTGATGGCCATATATTTAGCGTAGCAGTATAGGCAGTCGTTTGGGCAGCCGGACGCTTTGTTGGAACTTAAATTACGATTTATCTCTGCCCATTCTTTTGTGCCAGTTTTAGACTTGCTCATAATTTTATTGCCGCCTTAAATTTTATTTTGTTTACGATTTAACCGCTTCAGGTTTGCCTGAGCTTCAGCAATTACATAACGACAAATAATCTTTTCTACCTCTCTGGCTCTTTCTTCCGGGGTTACGTCCACAATCCTTAATAAAAAAAGCATAATTCATCCTTCCTATGTACTAGCATTTGCTTGTATATTTATACAAGCAAATGCTTGTAATATGTCAAGGGTTATGATATGCTTATCCTATGGAAATGAAGCAGAAACAGGGGAAATATTTTGGAGAGTTATTAGCCCGACAAGGTGTTAATTTTACACAAATGAGTGAAAATCTCGGTGTTAGCTATCAACTTGTACAACAATATACTACTGGTCGCAGTACGCCTACTGAAGAAAAAATGGCAAAAATTGCTGAAATTCTAAAGTTACCGTTATGGTATATGTATGAGGATCATCAAAAGAAATTAGTTCAGATTATTAAATCGATGTTTGTAACACGGGGATATTTTATTATAGAACAACCAAATGTAGATAATATTCAGGTGGATTTGTTATGTTTACACATAAACCCACAACTTATGGCTGCTATTGAGATAAGTAAAAACCCAAAAAACCAAAACAAAATTTACCTTAATAAGATCAAACAAGTCTTAACTGAAAAATATAAGATAAATAATATTTGTGTGTTTGGCCTTACCATTGGTAATGGTGAGGTAGAAATGGCCTGTGTTGGCAAAAAATCCAAAGAATTGCCAGATAAAGAGGAATTTTTACAAGTAATAAATAAGGTATAATTGAAGTATGACAAAAGAACTTCAATTTTTAATGTACAGCACTCCGCAGGGAGACACAAAAATCAATGTGGCGGTAAAAGATGAGACGCTTTGGCTGACCCAGAAGGCTATGGCAGAACTTTTTGGCGTAGATAGAAGTGTTATTACAAAACATCTTCAGAATGTTTTTGAAACAAATGAATTAGAGGAAAATTCAGTATGTGCAAAAATTGCACATACTGCCACAGACGGAAAGAATTATCAGACACAGTTTTATAGCCTTGATGCGGTTATCTCTGTCGGTTATCGGGTAAATTCTGCTAAAGCAACACAGTTTAGAATTTGGGCGACCAAGACGCTTAAAGAATTTATCACTAAAGGCTATGTGCTTGATGATGAGCGATTGAAACAGGGACAAACGGTATTTGGTAAGGACTATTTTCGTGAACTTTTGGAGCGTATCCGTTCTATCCGGGCAAGTGAAAGGCGTATTTATCAGCAGATTACGGATATTTTTGCCGAGTGTAGCATTGATTATGACGCCAATTCTCCTTTGACCAGAGATTTTTATGCAATGGTGCAGAATAAATTTCATTTTGCGATTACGGGCAATACTGCTGCTGAAATTATTTATACCAAAGCGGATAGAAACAAAAAGAATATGGGTTTAATGACCTGGAAGAATTCACCGGAAGGCAGAGTTTTGAAGTCCGATGTGCTTGTTGCCAAAAATTATTTACAGGAAAAAGAAATTAAACGCTTGGAACGCACAATATCCGGTTATTTTGATTACCTTGAGGATTTGGTGGAGAATGAGACTACTTTTACAATGCGGCAATTAGCGGACAGCGTAAATGATTTTCTGAATTTCAGGAAGTTCAAGATTTTGCAGGGCAAAGGTAAGATTTCTAAAACCCAGGCCGAGCAAAAAGCCATTGCGGAATATACGGAGTTTAATAAAACGCAGAGAATTATCTCTGATTTTGACAAGTATATTGCTGAATTGAAGGACAGGTAGTTATCTCAAATCTCTGGCTACTAATTTTTTTCTCTTTTCGTAAGCCCACAGATTATAGTGTTTAAGACACAATCCTTTTCCGTGATGAGGTTCATTGCAATTTGGCATAGTACATATTTTAATATAGGGGATAGGAAAGAGGTTTCTCCAGGGTACCAGCAACTCATAAATTGGCCGCGTATTACAACAGGGTGGAATGGGGAACCACTTTCTATGATGGGCTCGGGTTGAAGTTTAAGGTTTTAGTAATCAATGATATTCTTGTGCCATGGCCGGTAAACAAGAAAAAGACAATAATAATGTTATTCAACCCTTTGAAGGCAGGAAGATCCGTACCGCTTGGAATGAGGAGCAGGAAGAGTGGTGTTTTTCGATTGTCGATGTGGTCGGTTCGTTAACTAATCAGCCAACGCCGCGCAACGCGAGTACCTACTGGGCAGTATTGAAAAAACGGCTTATTGAGGAAGGTTACAAGTTGCTTACAAATTGTAAGCAACTGAAAATGCAGTCTGCTGATGGCAAGTTTTACAATTATTGAGGATAACCATGTTAAATTGGTTAAGTATTTTGAATAATAAATTCAGTCATGATTTAAAACTTGTTTCACTTTGAGGTGAGAATATTCTAAAATAAAATATATGCGTAAATTACTCAAAAGATTATTAAAACTCAAAGCGCGTGACGAGATTTTGTTGCGCCACATCACCAGCGGCAAGATCGGCTGCGGGCCGCACAAAAATAAAACAAAATATGACCGCCAGCGCAGCAAGCTGGAGACTAAAAACGCCGCTGTCGAGGAATAAAATGCCGGCGCTAGCGACATATCCAGAAAACGCGCTTTGTTAGGTTTAAAATAAACACAAACAGCGCAATAATAATATTGACTTGGGCGGCTGAATAATGTGGCATTCTAAATTTGTGTCTGACAACGGTTCTGCGCGCAGACTTTCAGACAAAATGATCCTGGCGCACGGAAGAGAGTTATTGCATGTGCGCAATTCTCCTTTTGTAGACAGACAGCATTACCATATATTAGTTGATGGCGCCCAGGCTGGAGATATTCTTTTGTACAGAGGAAATGAGGCGTTGCTATTGACTTATATAAATATAGATCGGGAATACCGCGGCACGGGATTAGCAAAAAATATCTTCAAGAGCTGCCAGGTCGCGGCGCGCTTTTTAGCTTTAAAGCAACTGACAATTTTCCACGTGAACAATTACAACCTGATCCAGATCGGCTCTAAAATTAAAAACTTAAAATATCACTGGCCTAAAGAAAATATGTTTCTGACTGCCGCGCAAATCTTGTCGTTGGCCGAGAAAATGAAGATAGAATTTTATAATGAAGAATAGCAACAGGAACTTGTTTTTAACTAAAATGGAAATGATGACTATATTTGCGAGCAAAACCCAAAATATTTTATTGAAGTGGATAACAAAAACAAAGTACAGCTATATTACAAAAAACTGTTCGGTAAAAAAGAAGAAATAAAACAGATCAACGTAGTTATTCCTGATTTAAATGTTAATATGCATATACCTGTTGCGGACGAAAAAATAAATCCGAACGTGTTGCCCTCGCTTGTGAAAATAAGAATTACAGGCCGATAAGTTTTGCTATTTCCTGAATATCCGCGCTGCTTTTGCTGACCGGCGGAGCGACCGCAATGGCGCGGTCCGGGTCTTTGAGTCCGTGACCGGTGAGCACACAGACGACGGTTTCTCCGTTCTGAAAAAATCCTGCCCGCGCTTTTTTGAGCAGACCGGCGATGGACGCGGCGGAAGCCGGCTCGCAAAATATGCCTTCGCGCGCGGCCAGTTTTATCTGGGCGGACGTGATCTCCTCGTCGCTGACTTTTTCTATAGAGCCGTGCGATTCGTCGCGCGCGGCCTCAGCTTGTCGCCACGAAGCGGGATTGCCGATCTTGATCGCCGTGGCGATAGTGTGCGGATCTTTGATCGGCTGGCCGTCGACTATTGGCGCGGCGCCTGCGGCCTGAAACCCCAGCATTTTGGGCAAAGTTTTTATGTGTCCGGCGGCCTGCCATTCTTTGTAGCCTTTCCAGTAAGCGGTGATATTGCCGGCATTGCCGACCGGCAGGCAATGATAATCCGGCGCGCGGCCGAGCTGTTCGGCTATTTCAAAAGCGCCGGTTTTCTGGCCTTCGATGCGAAAAGGATTGAGCGAGTTGACCAGCGTGACCGGATATTTCTCGCTGATAACTTTTACCGCGTCAAGCGCGTCGTCGAAATTGCCGTCGATGGCGATGACTTTTGCGCCCTGGATCATGGCCTGCGCCAATTTGCCCAGTGCAATATTGCCGTCAGGTATCAGGACGAAACATTGCAAACCGGCGCGCGCCGCGTAAGCCGCCGCGGAAGCCGAAGTATTACCAGTCGAAGCGCAGATCACCGCCCGAGAACCGGCTTCCGCAGCTTTGCTGAGCGCCAGAAACATGCCGCGGTCTTTGAAAGAGCCGGTGGGATTTAGCCCCTCAAATTTGACATAAACATTGAGATCAAGGCCGATCTCTTCCCGCACACAATTTTGCAGTTTGATAAGCGGCGTGTTGCCTTCGTGCAGTGTGATGTTCGGCGTTTTATTGGTGACAGGCAAATGTGCCCTGTATTTGTCCATTAAGCCGGTCCACATAGAAATGCTCCTTGTTTGTAGGTGGCGGCATTATAACAATTGTATTAAGAAAGGGACAGGCAAGATTCATCCATGACCCGCCATCCACTTGTCAAAACTTTTTCAAGCCTACAATAAAAAAAATGGTAAAATACTACTTGGGTGATTTTATGCTGCCGAAATATCAAAACGAATTAAAAATAATCGTAAATACTTTAGCTGCCACAGGGTTGGTCTCTAAGCTGATTTTATTCGGTTCTTTAGCCCGCGGTGATCAGACTGTGGACAGTGATATAGATTTGTGTGTGCTTACGCCAATAACTGACAGACGTCCATTAGAAATTTCTCGGGAACTACGCAATAAATTGAATGGCAAACGCACATTGCCCTTAGATATATTGACTTTTAACCAGGTTAAATTTTATGCAGATGTTGAGCGCAAAACATCTTTTGCCCATCTTATTGAGAAAGAAGGAAAGGTTCTATATGAGGCAAGATAATTTAGATATTGCGGAATGGATCCGTTATGCTAAAGGAAATTATGATGCTGCTCGAAAAATGGCGGAACAATTTCAGCCTGTGCCGTTAGAAATAGTCTGTTACCATTGCCAGCAAAGCGCCGAGAAAATCCTAAAAGCCTATATTCTGGCAAATGGAGATGAGTTGATAAAAACCCACGATATTTATACTTTGCTGGAGCGTTGTAAATCATTTAACCCTGATTTTGAAAAGCTTGTAAAGACAGGAGCTGATCTGTCGGACTATGTGGCGCTTTCTCGTTACCCTGCTTTTGACACTATCACCATTGAAGATATGGAACAGGCTTTGGTTGCCGCCAAAAGTATTCTAGATTTTACTATTGGGCAGATCAGACAATAGAGATTTATACTTAAAATGCATGGTGTATAGATTTTATATAATAAGTTTAGGCTGAACAGGCCTGCCCCTTTCTTTGCTAAAATACCCCCATGCGCAAAATAACTTTGGTTGCCGGACCTACCGGTGTTGGCAAATCAGAATATGCTCTAAAACTGGCCAAAGAGCAGGACGCCGCGGTTATTTCCGTCGATGCTTTTCAAGTTTATCGCGGTCTGGACATTGGCACGGCCAAATTGACATTGGCCGAGCGGCAGGGCGTGCCGCATTACGCTATAGACATTGTCGAACCGACGCAGGATTTTTCTGTGGCGGATTATGTGCAGTATGTAGAAAATCTTTTGACCGGAGAATTGACGGAACGGAATATTATATTTTGCGGCGGCACAGGATTTTATTACAACGCGTTGCTCAACGGCCTATCCCTGCCCATCGCCGCGAAAGACGAAACACTGCGCCGGAGATTGCGCGCGAGGGCCGCAGAAAATGGGCGGGAGTGGCTGTGGGACAAGTTAAAAAAAGTCGATCCGGCAGCCGCCGCGAAAATCCACGCCAACGATTTATTTCGGGTAGTACGTGCGCTGGAAGTCTATGAACTGACCGGCCAAAAAATTTCCGTACAGCAGAAAAAACGGCCGTCGATTTTGGGACAGGATTACCGTATTATCGGCCTGACCATGCCGCGCGCGGAACTTTATGCCAGATTGGACGCGCGTGTGGAGCATATGTTTGAGCACGGGTTGCTGGACGAGACGCGCGGCCTGCTTGCGCGCGGCTGTACGCCCGAGTTATCATCTATGCAGGCGATCGGCTACAAAGAAGCGTTGCGTTATTTGCAAGGATTGAGCGATCGAGAAAAAATGCTCGCGGAAATTAAACAAAACCCGCGCAATTTTGCCAAACGACAGTACACGTGGTTCCGCGCGTTTAAGGATGTACACTGGCAAGAAGTGAATTAAGTATTAAAATAGCAAACAGTGAATATTTTGCCGGTGCGCGGTTTGGCTCGAACTTAACAAGCGAAGCGAAGTTAAGTGAGAGGCCACGGCGCGCGAAGGCAAAGATATTCACTGTTGGTTTATCAGGAGGAAAATAAGTAATGAACTTTATCAAGCTCGAGGGACTGGGCAATGATTTTATTTTGTTTGACGCGCTGAAGAATGATTTAAGCGCAGTAAATTTTCATGAGCTGGCGCCAAAACTCTGCAACCGGCATTTCGGCATCGGCGCGGACGGACTGCTCATCGTGCGCAAATCCGAGAAGGCCGATTTTTATATGCAGACCATCAATGCCGACGGTTCGGAGCCGCAAATGTGCGGTAACGGCATACGCTGTTTCGCGCGTTACGTTTACGAAAATTACGAGAAAAAAAGCATGATCTCGGTGGAAACTCTGGCCGGCATTATGCTGCCGGTGCTTGATCCGCAAAACAATATTATCGAAGTCGATATGGGTGAGCCGATCTTGGAGCCTGTTAAAATTCCGGTAAACTTTACCGGCGGGAAAATGCTAAATGCGCCGGTGCGTATTTTAGACCAAACTTTTGCGATCACCGCGGTCTCGATGGGCAATCCGCACGGCGTGATCTTTGTCGAGGATGTCTCCGCCGTGAATGTGCCTGCTTACGGCGCGGCGCTGGAGACGCATGAGCTATTTCCCGAAAAAGCCAATATCGAATTTTGCCAAATCTTAAATCGCGGCGAGATCAAAATGCGTGTCTGGGAACGCGGCGCCGGAGAAACTCTGGCCTGCGGCACCGGGGCCTGCGCCGCAGTAGTGGCCGGTGTCCAGACCGAACGTCTGGAGCGTGATGTCACAGTGCATCTGGCTGGCGGAGTTTTAAAAATTTCCTGGGACGCTGACGATAATCATGTGTCGATGTCCGGCCCGGCTTTTGAGGTTTTTAAAGGCGAGG
>JAIRZV010000143.1 GCA_031267055.1 Candidatus Margulisiibacteriota bacterium
AAATTTAACCGATCTGCTCCGCACAAAATTCAATACAGGACAAAATTATTAAAAGCGCTGTTCCGGCAGATTGGTGTTGCCCCGTACATTGAGCCGCCGTTTCATTGCGATTACGGCGCGCAGATCAGTATCGGCGATAATTTTTACGCGAATGTAAATTGCGTGATACTCGATGTCTGCGCGGTCACTATCGGCCAAAATGTTTTTCTGGGACCCAATGTGGGGATTTATACTGCTGCGCATCCGCTGGACGCCGCCGTGCGCGCCGAGCGGCTGGAATACGGCCGGCCGATTACGATTGGCGACAATATCTGGCTCGGCGGCGGAGTATCTGTTTTGCCCGGCGTTTCTATTGGCGACAATGTTGTGATTGGCGCAGGGAGTGTTGTCACGAAAAATATTCCCGCCAATGTTATCGCCGTTGGTAATCCCTGCCGTGTTCTGCGGCGCCTGACCGCCCGCGACAAAAAATTTTGGGGAAAACAAAAACAAGAATACTACCGCCAGGCCTAGCGACAGAGGGCTTGGTTTTTTGCTAAAATATAAATTATGGATTTGACAGTCAGACAACGCAAAATTCTCGCTCTCGTCGTGAAAGAATATATCGATACGGCTACGCCTGTAGGCTCGGCGGTGATTTGCCAGAAATATCTGGAAGAAGTTTCTTCGGCGACGGTGCGCAATGAATTGGCCGTGCTGGAAGAGCAGGGTTTTTTGACTCACCCTTATACTTCGGCGGGGCGTATCCCGACAGACCGCGGCTACCGTTTTTACGTGGACAAGCTAATGGAAGCCTACCGCCTGACCGCGCGCGAGAAAAACTTGGTCGAACAACTCCAGCTCGCGCTGGGGCACGATATGAATTCGCTGATGGATGAGACACTGCGCGCCGTGCAGTCGCTTTCGGAAAATTACACGACAGTCCTCAAAACCGAGGACGATGTTTTAAATGAATTGACCGGCCGGGTACGCGGCGCGCTGGACGCCTCGCGCAAAGAATCGCTGTATCTTTCCGGTCTGGCCAAAATGTTTTACGAGCCGGAGTTTGAGGATGTGCAAAATATCCGCCGGTTGCTGGAGCTGCTGGATGACAAAGCCGAGGTAATGCAGCTGCTGGATGAGCACAGCGGCGACGAGACCAGTATCAGCATCGGCACAGAGCTGGGCGCCGAGCCGCTCAAGGATTGCTCGCTGGTCGCGCAGGATTTTTTCTACAAAGGCGAGCGTGTCGGTTCGCTGGGTGTGATCGGCCCGACGCGTATGCGCTACGGCAAGATCACCGCGGCGGTGGATACTATCGCCCGCGCGCTGGACGGGATTTTTGCGGAACTGTAAATGCTTTTTTCTGACGCGCAAAAACTGCTGGACAAATACATACAAGGCGAGACTCTGCGTCGGCATTGTCTGACAGTGGCGATCGCGCTGGAATACTGGGCGCGCGCTCTGGGCGAGCCGGATTCGGAGTTCTGGAAATGCGCCGGCCTGCTGCATGACGTTGATTTTGAACTTTATCCCGATGAACATTGTCAAAAAACTAGAGAAATACTGGAAACAGAAAAAGCCAATTTTCCGGACATCACCGAGGGGCTGATCCGCGCCGCGCTCAGCCACGGTTGGAATATAGTCAATGATGTGAAGCCGGAAACGCTGCTGGAAAAAGTCCTTTATACAGTAGACGAACTGACCGGTTTGATTTTTGCCTGCGCCATGGTACGCCCGTCCAAAAGTGTAAAAGATTTGGAAGTAAAGTCCGTACTGAAAAAATTTAAAAATCCCGCGTTTGCCGCCAACTGCAGCCGCAAAGTGATCGCAGACGGCGCGGAATTGCTGGGTATGAACTTGAACGACGTAATCGAAAAAACGATTCTGGCTATGCGCTCATCCGCCGAATTGCTTGGTGTATAATTTTTATACAAAACCAATGTAAAATTTTCAAACAATTATTGTATAAAATTTATACAGTGATTTTGTTTTTGCCGTTAATACGCCAAAAATAATCCTGGCATGTAAATTTCTATAACTATGGTCAAATGGACGATAATGTGGAATAATCGGCCAAATTAAAAGGAGTTGTCGAAATTGACCGAGCAAAAAAAAGAAGAGCACAAATCTAAAGAGGCTAAACCCGCCGGAGAAAAACAGACCGCGGAAAAGCCGTCTGCGGATAAAATCGAGCCGCAGAAAATAAAAGTAGAGGATTTAAAAAATAAGCCGCTTGGCTCTGCTTTCAATGCAGAACAACGGACACTGAGCGGAGTCGAAGTGTCCGAACTGACGGAAAAATTAAAAGCGGCTGAGGATAAATATTTGCGTTTGTATGCGGAGTTCGACAATTTCCGCAAACGCAGCGAAGTGGAGAAAACCGACCACGCCAAATATGCCGCCGGCCAGTTTATCGAGGCAGTGTTGCCGGTGCTGGACAGTTTTGAACGCTCGCAAAAAGCTCTCGACTCTGACGTGGCCGCCAGCGACGAAGTGAAAAAAGGCTTCGCGCTGATCCATCGACAGCTTGAGGATATTTTGCAAAAGTTTGGCGTGACGAAAATGGCGGCGGTCGGCCAGCCTTTTGATCCGCGCTTGCATGAGGCGGTGCTGCAAAAAGAATCTGACCAGCCTTCGCACACTGTGCTGGAAGAAATGCAGACCGGTTACGTAATGCATGACAAAGTGTTGCGTCCGGCGATGGTTGTGGTAGCGAAATAAATTAAGGAGGAAAAATTATGGGAAACAAAGTAATCGGTATTGATCTGGGTACGACAAATTCTTGTGTGGCGGTGATGGAAGGCGGCAAGCCGACAGTGATCACCAGCGCGGAAGGCGGACGCACCGTGCCGTCAGTGGTCGGTTTTGCCAAAGACGGCGAACGGCTGGTTGGCCAGATCGCCAAGCGGCAGGCTGTGACCAATCCCGAAAAAACAATTTACTCGATCAAGCGTTTTATGGGGCGTCTGCACAACGAGGTTGGCGAGGAAGAAAAGCTGGTGCCGTACCATATCGTGGACGGCAATAACGGCGCGGCTGCTGTGAAAATCGAGGACAAGTCTTATACACCGCCGGAAATCTCAGCCATGATTTTGCAAAAACTCAAAACCGATGCCGAAACGCATCTCGGCGAAAAAGTCGACAAAGCGGTCATCACCGTGCCGGCTTATTTCAACGATCAACAGCGGCAGGCAACCAAAGACGCCGGCAAGATCGCCGGTCTGGAAGTCCTGCGCATTATCAACGAGCCGACCGCGGCCGCACTGGCTTACGGACTCGACAAAAATAAAAAAGACAGCAAGATCGCCGTGTTCGATTTTGGCGGCGGCACTTTTGATATTTCCGTGCTGGAGATCGGCGACGGCGTTTTTGAGGTGCTCTCCACCAACGGCGACACGCATCTGGGCGGCGACAATATCGACAGCCTTTTAATGGACTGGCTGGTGGACAGTTTTAAAAAAGACACCGGCATTGATCTCAAACAGGATAGGATGGCTCTCCAGCGTCTGCGCGAGGCCGCGGAAAAGGCCAAAATGGAATTGTCTTCCGCAACCACGACGGAGATCAATTTGCCGTTTATTTCCGCCGGCGCGGACGGTCCGAAACATCTCACCATGTCTTTGAGCCGCGCCAAATTTGAGCAGATGATCGCGGATATTTTGACCAAACTCAAAAAACCCTGCGAGATTGCTGTAAAAGACGCCGGTGTGGCCATGTCCGATATCAATGAAGTGATTTTGGTCGGCGGCTCCACGCGCATACCCTGCGTGCGGCAGTTGGTCAAGGACTTTTTCGGCAAAGAGCCAAATGCTTCGATCAACCCCGACGAATGTGTGGCAGTGGGCGCGGGCGTGCAGGGCGGCGTGCTGGCCGGCGAGGTCAAGGACATTGTACTGCTCGACGTGACGCCGTTGACACTCGGCATTGAGACGCTGGGCGGCGTGGCTACTCAATTGATTACCAAAAACACCACGATCCCGACCAAAAAATCGCAGGTGTTCTCGACTGCAGCGGACAGCCAGACCGCGGTGGATATTCATATCGTGCAGGGCGAGCGGCAGTTCGCTAAAGACAACCGCACGCTGGGCAATTTTCAACTGCGGGATATACCGCCCGCGCCGCGCGGTGTGCCGCAAATCGAAGTTACTTTTGACATTGACGCCAACGGCATTGTGAATGTTTCGGCCAAAGACCTCGGCACCGGCCGCGAGCAAAAAATCACGATCACCAATTCTTCCGGCCTGTCCAAAGAAGAAATCGAAAAAATGCGCAAAGAAGCCGAAGCACATGCCGAGGAAGATAAAAAACAAAAAGAACAGATCGACGCCAAAAACGAAGCGGACGCGCTGATGTATCAGGCCGAAAAAACTTTGACGGACAACAAGGATAAAATTCCGGCGGACAAAAAAACCGCTCTGGAAGCGCAGATCGCCGATTTGAAAAAGGCGCTGGACAAAAATGATTTGAACGAGATCAAAGCCAAAAAAGAAAGTTTGCAAAAAGTTATTTATGAGATCGGCACGGCTTTGTATCAGGCGGCCAATGCGGCTGGCGCGCAGGGACAGTCCGGCGAAAATTCCAGCGGCGAGAAAAAGGACGACAAGGTGGTCGACGCGCAGTATGAAGAGGTAAAGGACGAGAAAAAAGAAGACAAGAAAGAATAATGAATGTCTAAAGATTTTTATGAGGTGCTGGGCGTCAGCAAAAGCGCCGGCGATGAGGAGCTAAAAAAAGCTTACCGCAAGCTGGCGCGCCAGTACCACCCTGACGTCAACAAAGAAGCCGGTGCTGAAGATAAATTCAAAGAAATCCAAAAAGCTTACGAAACTCTATCCGATCCGCAAAAACGCCGCCAGTACGATCAATTCGGCGAGGCGGCGGCCAATGGCGCGGGCGGTTTTAGCCAGGGCTTTGGCGGCTTCGGCGAAGGCTTTGGCGATTTCGCGCAGGGCTTCGGCGTCGATATGGAAAGTATCTTTGAAAATTTCTTCAATCGTGGCGGCGGACGGCGGCGTGAGCGCGGCGGCGCGCAAGACGGTGACGATTTGCGTTACGATTTGCGCGTGCCTTTTGAAGTGGCCGTACATGGCCGCGAGTACACTCTGGATATTCCTCAATTGGTGGCCTGCGCGGAATGTGGCGGTTCCGGCGCAAGATCTGGCACCAAACCGGTGACTTGCGCGAAATGCGGCGGGCAAGGCCGCGTACGCGTGGTGCAGAACACCATACTTGGCTCTTTTGAACAGGTGATTACCTGCCCGGACTGCCACGGCGAGGGCAAAATTATCGCCGATCCCTGTCCGCACTGCCGTGGCGCCGGTCGCGAGCGCAAAGTAAACAAGGTCAAGGTCAAAGTTCCGGCCGGTGTGGAGACCGGTATTCGCCTGCGCGTTACCGGCGCGGGTAACGCCGGACTGCGCGGCGGCAAACAGGGCGATCTTTTCATATATATAGAAGTCGAGGACAGCGGCGTTTTTGAGCGCGACGGGCAAGACCTGTACAGCGCGGAAACGGTCTCTTACGCGCAGGCTGTTCTGGGCGCGGCGATCAGCGTGCAGTCGGCCACCGGCCAGATCAAAGTGGATATTCCGGCGGGCACGCAGCCCGGCGCGACGCTGCGTTTGCGCGGCAAGGGTTTGCCGGCGGTGCACAATCCCTCGGCGCGCGGCGATCATTATCTCAAGATCAACATTGCCGTGCCCAAAAATCTTTCCGGCAAACAAAAAGACCTGCTTTTAAATTTTGCGAAATCCATAAATGACGCTATAATTTAATAAAGAAGCTGGTGAAAAGGAGCTAATATGTTTTATCTGGGTAATGATCCGTTTTTTTTGTTAATAATCCTGACGCTGGGGCTGTCCCTGCTGGCGCAGTGGAAAGTCCACTCCACCTACACGCGGTATTCCAAAGTCGCCGCGGGACGCGGTTTGACTGCCGAAGAAGTGGCCGGACAGATTTTGAGCCATTACGGGGTGAACATACCGATAAACTCTGTCGCCGGCAATTTGACCGACCATTATGATCCACGCCACAAAACACTCAATCTTTCCAGCGGGGTTTACGGTTCGCGGTCGATTGCCGCGTACGGCATTGCCGCCCATGAAGCCGGTCACGCCATTCAACATGCCAAAGCTTATTCGCCGCTGATGTTCCGCAATTGGTTTTATCCGGCGGCGGCTTTTGGCTCCAATCTCGGACCGTGGCTTTTTATCATCGGGATTTTTGCTGGCATCGCGCAGTTGATCGATCTCGGCATTATCTTTTTTGCCGCGGCGGTAATTTTTTCGATCGTTACTTTACCGGTGGAATTCGACGCCAGCCGTCGCGCGATCGCCGCTTTGCGCAGCGACGCCTACCTCTCGACGCAGGAATTGCGCGGCGCGAAAAACGTTCTCGATGCCGCCGCTCTGACTTATGTGGCCGCGACGCTGATGGCCGTTTTGCAATTTGCCAGACTGCTCTTTATGCGGAACAGCCGCCGGAATTAAGCAAGTTATTCACAATTTTTTAAGACCACGACACGAATTGTCATACCAAATGGCCGCCGCTCTGACTTTTTGATAAGTTTGTGATTTGATAAGCCGAACGAGTAACTTTGCTTTTTTGTGCTACGACACGTATTGTCATATCAAGTAACGAATTTAATGAGTGTTTTTGAGTATGGCCAGTGCTTCCCGTTGCACGGCTTCACGCAGTTCCCGCGGTTCCAGAACTTCGACTTTGCCGCCAAAGCTCAAGATCCAATCAATGACACCGCTGTTTTCCTCCACAGGCAGTTCCAGCAGGAGTGAGCCGTTGGGCAGGGTAGAAGTTTTTTGCGCGGGATGCCAGATTTTTTCGCCCAGCCACTGCGCGAGCTGTGGCGCGAAACGCAATTTTACGGCAGAAATTTCTTTGCGGCTGTAACTCCAGCCACGCCCAAAGAAAACGGCGGGGTCAAAATCGGCGGCCGCGCGAAAATTAACGCCGGAAAGTTTTATCCTTTTGATATTGGCCACGGCCAGCGCGCGGATTTTGTTGGTCGAGTGGCAGTAGCCGGCGACGTACCAATCCGCTTTGTTGTAACGGAGATGATAAGGATCAAATTCAAAACGCGCGGGCGAGTCGCGCTGCGGATCGGCGTAGAGTATATGCGTGGAAACCTTGCGCCGTAAGGCTTCCAGCAAAGTATGATAAACGCCGAAATTTTCGCTTTCGGGGATTTTAAAATCAACGGACAGCAGATCGCCGATATTTTCCGCGCTCAAAATAGTTTTGTCCGGCGTGAGCATTTTGATTTTGTTCAAGACACGCGTGAAAATATTTCTGGTTTGCGGATCGGCGCGGGTAAAAAGCCGCTCGATGAGCAAAAGCGCCAGCAGTTCTCCGTCGGCGAAAGTCAATTCCTGCAAAAGCGGCTCACGCCCCGCGGCGTAATAATAACCGTTGCGTTTGGGGTCGTAAAAAATCTCCGCCTGGAATTGTTTTTTTAGGGTTTCGATGTCACGGGCTATCGTGCGTGCCGAAAGCGGCGGATCAAATTGTTTGGCCAGCGTTGTGCAATTGGGATACTCGCCGCCGCGGATCGCGCGGTCTATCCGGTAAAGGCGCAACAGGGTGGTCTGGTCTAGATTTTTAAGCCGCGGCATAAGAGCTTTTATTATAGCACAAGTATGACAATTTGTGTCGTAGCCTCAGGAGCGATGGTCTTATTTTGCGTCGGCCACATTTAGAACAAAATATTTTCCTGGATTTTCGGCGGATCGATTTGTTAAAAACAATATTGATTAAATAATTTTGTGGAATAGTATGACAACTCGTGTCGTATGCTTGGGTTTAGGTATTGTGGATAATTTTTTGGCCTATTTTTAGATGCTGCAATTCCGGTTTGGTTGTGAGATTGACCCGCGAGGCATGAGAGTATTTAGGAGTCAGGGGCAAAATTGCCGCGCGGTCAAAAACAGTTTCCGCGCGCGCGGCGATTGCGCAAACTGACAGCGCGTTGACCGGACGATTTTCGATAATGAAATTTTCCGGCTCGCGTGGAACATTTTGTTGCATAACATGATCGGGTTCGAGACGGCGCAGATTTTGGTCGAACAACGCGGTGCTCACTTCGCCGCGGCAGGCATTCAAGATGACCCGAATATTTTTACCGCCGGCTTCCGCGTGATATTGAGAGGCCAGAGCTTCCAGCGTCGAGACCGCCACGAGCGGGATTTGCAATTCCAGCGCCAGAGTTTTGGCGGTGACCAGCGAGAGCCGCAGACCGGTGAACGCGCCCGGCCCGATCGCGATACCCAGACGGGAGATTTTTTTTAACTTTGTTTTGCCCGCGCGAAAAAGCTCGTCAAGGTAATCCGGAATGTACTCGGCTTTGAGCGTGGGACCGTGATATTTTTTCTCCAGGGCGATTTGGCGACCGTCAGACACCGCCAAACACAAATCCTCCGTGGCGAAATTAAAACCCAGTGTCAGCATTGCGGTATATTAACAGACGTCGATTTTTTTGCAACGATTTTGGTAAAATGACGATACCTTATTAAAGAAAGGTGGTTTTTGTTATGCGTCTATTCAGAAAATTGATAAAATTTACCGAGGCTGAAATTGAAGGCAAATTTGCTGAGAACGAAGTCAAGGCTTACAAAAAAAGCATAAAGGACGCTTCCGAGCCTGTCGACAAGTTTGTGAACAGAACCGGCAGGAAGATTTTTGACTTGACGCTAATTTATCCGCTGAGAGACGACCGCCTCGCGCAACAATTGTTGCCTTTGCAGGACACGATCGGCGATATTCTCGGTGACAACGCGAGACAACAGGGACATTTTTATCCAAAAGCAAATGATTTGCATATGACCCTGCTCCACTGTGCGGAAAGAAGCTCTCTGCTTTCCGCGGAGCACAGACAAGCTCACAGAGATAAATTCCTGGAGTTCTTTTTCGATAGAGAACGGCTTTTTGTCCGCCCCAGGATTCATTTTTGCGGTGGCAGTGCCGGCAAAGACGCGGTGATAATTCACGGCTATAATTTTACGGAGCTGAATAACTCACGGCTGGCGCTGGCGCGTTATGGTATTCAGCATAAGCTTTTTGACAAAAAACTTAACTCAGAATACTCTCAAAAAATATTTTACACCGACCTGGCTTTTCCGGACATCGCGCATTTGAGTTTGCTTAGACTGGGACGGGTGATCACTACGGAAGAGCGTTTGCAGATCAATGAGTTATTGGCCGGTCTGGATTTCGGCGAGACAGTTTTTTCAGAATTAGGGCTTTATGAAATGTCAGAATACGGCGTGTTTTCTTCCGGCAGACATTGGGCTAATCTGGTTTTTGGGAGCGATCCGCACAATGAGGGCATTTAACTGACGGCGTCATTTTCTGGTCAGCGGCAGCAAATATTTTTTGTGTAATTTGTCCAACAGGCGGTGCGCGTCTTCATTGTATTTGCGCAGCAACTGTGTGGAGCCAAAGGACAGTTTGGCCTCGGGCTTGAGCAATTCATATACTTCGATGCCAAAAGCCGCGGCCAGCTTAGCCAGTGTGGCCGGCGAAGCCCAGGTCTTGCCGGTTTCCAGATCGCTGATAAAAGGCACGGACATCTCGATTTTTTCGGCCAGTTCAAATTGCGAAAAACCAGAACGGTTGCGGTAATGCTTAATATTGGCGCTCAAAATATTTAGAACGATATTGTCTCCCATTAAATTCCTCTATTCGGTATTAGGTTAAAGATAAATTATGCTTTTGGCTTGACAAATGAGCAAACGGATAATAAAATAAGTTAGATATATAATATTATCTAATAACAAAAAACAGGGGGTATGTTTATGACAAACGCAGGTAATTACACGGACACAACAGACACGGATTTTAAAGGAGCAAGCTACAATATCGATACCGGCAAAAGCCTTTCGGCTGAAGGTATGCGTAACGCTTTGCATACCAAAGAAAAAGTTGCCAATAAACAAGTGGATTCAACGGACACTGCGGGGACTTTAACCAGCAGTTCCAGCGATAGTTATTATCCGTCCTCAAAACTGGTCGGGAAAAACCTTGATGCTTTGAATACCACTTTGAGTACTATGAATACTACGATAAATACCAGCTTGAGCGGTAAACAGGATAAGATCGACGCCGGCATAGCCAAAAATATCGTGGCTTATTCCGGCACAGCGGGAACATTTGACACACTGACCAGAGCCGCCACAACTATGGAGACCAGCACGGCCAGCGCCAGCGACGACAAAATACCCACGGAAAAAGCAGTGGCGGCCGCGCTGGCGTCCTCAATTTCCGCACTCGGCCTTAGCGGAAAAGAAGACGCGAGCAACAAAGTCACGTCGATTGATGCCGCTAACCAGAATGATACGGCCAAATATCCGACGACCGGAGCGGTAGCGGCCTTGGTAAGCGCTGAATTAGCGACTGTCATTGATCTCGTTTTGCCGAAAGGGACGATAATAGCGATGCATAATACTTATTATTACAACTCTGCCAGCGAAGCATTCAAGAACAAATGGGCAGTCTGTAACGGTACAAATAACACGCCGGATCTGCGTGACTTGTTCCTGCGCGGCGCGAATGAGGGCGGGACGGCTGCGGTGGGTAGTGACAGCGTAACTCTGGCAGCCGCTAATTTGCCGGAGCATACACATTCGGTTAGTATCACCGAACCAAATGAGGGAAAAGGGCATAGGCATCCAGCCATGCAACAACATTACAGCGGACAAGGAAACTCTTGCTTGTCTGGCGGAGCTGATACTACTCCACACAATAATGACTGGTGGTATTCTACCGGATATGCCAAAACAGAGATTGCCGTTAGTGTCACCGGCGGCGGCGGTAGTCCGCAGACAGCTGTTGCCATAGTGCCAAAATATTACGCGGTCATATATGTGATGAAAGTGAATTAATTTTTCGTCCGCAGGTCTTTGATGATCAATTGCAATTTTTTGCGGCCTTACTATGTGCTGATCTATTTGACGTTTCGCTGGCGGCGAAACACCCCACCGCAGCTAACGCTGCTGCCTCCCCTTACCAAGGGGAGGCTGGCTGTCGCGTAAGCGGCAGACTGGTGGGGTGTTGAGCAAAAGCGAGGCATGAAATTAATATTTCTCAGGCGAAAAGAGGGATTCTGCCCAGCAAGAAATCCTCCAGAGAAAAATTGGCGCTGCCGATGATGAAACTCAAAGCTTGGGGATATTTTTTTTGAAATTCGATACTGCTGCCGCTTTTCTTAACCCGGCCGCTTTTTATTTCTAGAGCGGTGATTTTCGTGCCTTGCTGCAAAACAAAATCAACTTCCTTATCGCGTTCCCGCCACCAAAAAACCTGAAACCCTTCCTCCCGGCCGCGCGCCAGCAAATAAGCCCCGGCCGCGCTTTCGACCAAATGGCCTCGGGCTTCGGGATTTTCCAAAAAACGCCGCCGACTCGCACCGTCCGCATAAGTGAGCAGCGCCGTATCAAACACCATAAAACGAGGCGAGCTTTGCCTGACCTTAATTTTGTTCAGAGAAAATTTAGGCAGGCCGCAAAGCATATTGGCCTTTTTCAACAGCTCCAGATAATGGGCGAGCGTCACCGTGTTACCCGCATCCTGCAATTGCCCCAGTATTTTAGTGTAAGACAATTCCTGCGCGGAGTAGCCAGCGCCCAGCCTGAAAAGAGAACGCAGCAACGCGGGCTTGCGCACTTCTTCCATTAAAAGAATGTCTTGGGATAACGTCGGTTCGACGATAGAGGCTCCGATGTATCGCGCCCAGCGTTCCTCATTGTTTTTCAGCGCCGCCGCGCCCGGATAGCCGCCAAAAAAAAGAAAATCCTCTAGAGTATAACCAAAAGCTTTCCGACATTCCGCAAAATTCCAGTGCGGACAGTAAAGCATTTCAAAACGTCCCAGCAGGGACTCGCTCAAACCTTTCTGGATCAGCAGACTGGAGGAGCCGGTCAGGACAACTTTGAGGGGAGTATTCCGGCGGGTGTCTTCGTCCCAAAATTGCTTGGCGACGGCTGACCATTGCGGGATTTTTTGGATCTCGTCGATGACAAGCAGCGCGGATTTGCGTTGTTGTTTTTGCAGCAATCGCGCCTGCGTCCAGACATTGCCCAGCCACTCGCGCGAAGCCAGCGCCGGGTCGTCCGCGCTGACAAAATGACAGGGGATTTTTAAGCCCCGCAGCGCCTGCGTGACGGCGGTGGTTTTGCCGGTCTGACGGGGACCGACGATTATCTGGATAAAGCGTCGTTTTTCCAACAGACGGTTTTTTAATTGCTGGACCAGCGCCCGTTTGAACATAAAAGCTCCTTTTACAAAATACTCAGTATATTGAGTTATTTACTCATTATATTGAGTAAATTGTAAATGTCAAGAAAACGCTCAATGCTGCTTGATCGTGAAAACTCTGTTCTGGTTGGCTGTTACTGTAATAGTTATTTCCAAATAATTTTCCGGCAATATCTCCGGGATTTTTTCTGCCCACTCAATGATCGTGACACCGTCGCTGGACGGGATAAACTCCGCGCCACCGGTGTTTTCCAGATCGGCCAGATCTTGCAAGCGGTAAAAATCGAAATGATAAACCGGCATTTTGCCCGCGTAAATATTGAGGATCGCAAAAGTGGGGCTGGAGACCGGCACGGTGTTGCCCAGAGCCTTGACCAGCGCGCGGGTAAAAGTAGTTTTGCCGGCGCCAAGCTCGCCGTTGAGCGCGAGGACGGAGCCGGGTTTTAATTCCTGGGCTAGCGCGGCGGCCAGACATTCTGTATAAAGCAAACTATAGATTTGGCCGGAATGGGCTTCTATATACTCCGGCGCGATTTCGCACAGCGGCTCCAGAACAAAAAGGCGTTTGGCTAACTCCGGATGCGGTATATGTAAATCAGGTTCGTCGATTATTTGTGCGGCGTAGGCCAAAATATCTATGTCGATGGCGCGCGGTCCCCAGCGAAAAGTCGGCGTGCGGCCGAGTTTTTTTTCGATATTTTGCGTCGCGGCCAGCAGCGCGCGCGGCGACAAAGTAGTCTCGATCCGCGCGGCGGTGTTGAGGAAACGGGGCTGCGCGGTATAGCCCACCGGCGCGGTGTCATAAAAAGAAGCGGTTTGCAAAATTTTGGTCTCTGCTAATTTGCCGAGTTCCGCTAAAGCATCGCGCAGATTTTGCGCGCGGTCGCCGAGATTACTGCCGAGACCTAAAAAAACATTGACCATGCTGGTATTGTATAACAGTTTTTTATTTTTTCATTATGTAAATCGCGGTGTAATAACTGGGCATAGTATTTACAGATATAGAAGCGCTAGCTGTGCCTGTGTTTTCTATTGAAGTTGTAACTAGATTATCGGTAAATTTCTTGACAGAAGTGTTTCCCCTAACGCCGCCGCCATCTGTGTCAAAACCCATTCCGGTTACCGCAGTATAGGTGGTCGAAGCAACATCGCTACCCTCGTCTCCCCACAGTTGCAGGGAACTGCTTGCCGTATGCTTATGCTGGAGCAACGGCACAGAAATTGTTTGTGTGTTTGTAGTCGTGGGGTTGTCGTAGGAAACGGCGCTGGTCGCGGTGCCACCGCGTAAAAATCTGTCACGCAAATCCGGCGAGCCGCCTGTGCTGTCGCAGACCTGCCATTTGCTTTTGAATTCTGTGCTGGCGTTTGTCCAGCCGCTTATAGATATAGCCAGTATCGTGCCTGACGGCAAAAGAGCATCTATTAACGTAGTAACAGTAGCAGAAACAGCAGATGTAGCGGTGGCCACCCAAGCCGCCACTGCTCCGGTCGTCGGATATTTGGCTGCATCATCTTTGTTTGCGGCGGTAATTGACGTGACTTTATTGCTCGCGTCTTCTTTTCCACTAAGGCCGAGCGCGGAAATTGAGGACGCCAGCGCGGCCGCCACTGCTTTTTCCGTGGGTATTTTGTCATCGCTGGCGCTAGCCGTACTGATCTCCATAGTTGTGGCGGCTCTGGCCAGCTCGCCAAATGTTCCCACTGTCCCGGAATAAGCCACGATATTTTTGGCTGTGCCGGCGGGGATTTTATCTTGCTTGTCACTTCTCAATGTGCCGAGGTTTTTCCCGACTAATTTCGAGGACGGATAATAACTGTCGCTGGAACTGCTGGTTAAAGTCCCCGCGGTGTCCGTTGAATCCACTTGTTTATTGGCCACTTTTTCTTTGGTATTCAACGCGGCGGTCATCTTTGCCGCCGAGAGTGGAGCGCCTGTCGCGATCCCGTCATAATTGTCTGTGTAGTTACTAGCCATGATTTTCCTCCCCCGACCACATTATCTGTAAGACTAAGTTTTAATTATTATATTATGTAATTACCAGCCTGTCAAGCTAAAAGTATAATCAAACATTAATCCAAGAGGTTAACCATGGAAGAGCAAAATATTCTCGCCGTACTGGGTGAAAACATTAAGCAGTATCGCAATCGTTCGGGCTGGTCGCAAATCGATCTGGCGGAGAAAATAAATATTTCGATTCCTTTTCTCAGTAATATCGAGCAGGGCAAAACCTGGGTATCACTGCCGACTTTGGCCAAGTTTACCAAAGCTTTTGACGTGAATGTTTATGAATTGTTCAAATCGGACAAGCATTTGCCCGGTAAGCAAGCCAGGCTGATCCGCAAGTATACAGCTGACGCGCAGGCTCTGCTGGGCAAGCTGGCGCGGAGATATTTAAATTAACAGTTTGAGGAATGTTTCGCTGATGCGAAACACCCCACCGCAGCTACGCTGCAGCCTCCCCTTAATTAAGGCTGGCGAGCGTGGACTTCTCTGCACGCGAAGCCGTGTCAGTCGCATTGGCGACTGACTGAGGCTGGCTGGCGCGTAAGCGGCAGACTGGTGAGGTGGCTTGCGGTAGCAAGACATTGCATAGCTGTTTGCCAGGGAATAATCCAGTAAATAGTTACTAAACATAATGCCTGCTCTGCCAAATCGCGTGAAACATTTTAACCGCATCGAGATTGGCGGCGACGTCATGCACGCGTAAATAGTCAACCTGACCGAGCAGACCGGCAATGCTCGTCGCGGCTGTGCCGAATTCCCGCTGGTCGACAGGCCGGCGCAAGGTGTCGCCGATAACGGATTTGCGCGACGCGCCGAGCAGCACGGCACAGCCCAGACAGCGCAGAGCCCGCAGATTCTTGAGCAGGTAAAGATTTTGCGCGGCGGTTTTGCCAAAACCAATGCCCGGGTCGACAATAATATTTTGCAGAGGCACGCCGTATTGCCGCGCGGTGGCGATGCTTTTTTCTAAAAAGCGCAAAATGTCGCTGAGCAAATCAACGTATTGAGTTTTTTGCTGCATAACGCGCGAATTGCCACTGCGGTGCATGATGATCAGCTTGGCGTTGTGTTCCGCGGCGATCTTGGCCAGCAATGGCTCGCGGGTCAGACCGGAAATGTCATTGATGATCCGCGCGCCGGCTTTGACCGCGGCGAGCGCGACGGCTTTTTTCGTCGTGTCGATCGAGATAACAGTTTTTGGCCGCCGCCGCAGAATTTCTTGAATGACCGGAATAGTCCGGCACAGTTCCTCCGCCGCGGGGATTTCCGGCGCGCCGGGTTTGGTGGTCTCGCCGCCGATGTCGATGACCCGCGCGCCTTCGCGCCAGAGGCGCAGGGTCTGACGGATAGCAGGCGCGCTTGCATTGTGCTGTCCGCCATCGGAAAACGAATCCGGCGTAACATTCAAAATGCCCATCAGGATCGGGATTTTGGGTTTAGGTTCCGTACAATACCTGGCCAGACTTTCCGCCAGGGTGCGTAATTCCCCAAAGGCCTGATTTTTGAGTTTGGCCTGGATTTTCTTGAAATGCCGCCGCGTGCCGAATAGCAGTACGGAATATTTTTGCCGCGGTGCCAGAATTACCTCGCGTGGCAGGGCGCACTCCGCGCCGGCGGACAAGGCTTCTTCTTTTAATATAATGGCGCAGGAGCCGGTCAACTCGGTTATTTTGAGCGTGTTGGCAGAGAGTTTGTCGGTCATGTATTTGGCGCCCTCGACACTGACGCCGATGGCTAACATTTCACGGCGCAGGTCTTGTGCGGAAGCAATAGTCAGAGGGTACAGCATATTATTTTAGCGTCCGAATTTGTGGATTAACGTATCTTTCGGGAAATTGCACGCCGGGCAGGAACGCCGACGCGCAAGTGAACAAAATAATATAGCTGATCAGCGCGCCGTAAATTGTAAATTGCGCAATGCTGTTTTTGCGCGACAACCACGCCGAGCCGAACAGGCAAATTGTAAAACAGATCAGGAATGGCAAAACTACCGGCAAATAAACTTCCTCGCCGTGCGTGTATTTAATGAACGGCAGAGCCAAAGCCAGACCGGCGAAAACAAATCCCGTCCAAAAAAAAGATAGCGAGATAGGCTTGGCGTATTTATTTGCGGCGGACGAAGTTAAAAACGCGCCGCACAGAATGCTCAACGGCGGAAAAAGTGGCAATAAATAACGCGGACCTTTGTAATGTCCGGAAACGGAAGTTAAGAGAAGCACCAGAAAAAACC
Source organism: Candidatus Margulisiibacteriota bacterium (assembly GCA_031267055.1). GTDB lineage: Bacteria > Margulisbacteria > Termititenacia > Termititenacales > Termititenacaceae > Termititenax. Next base: position 16,482 of record JAIRZV010000143.1, read on the forward strand.
AGCAGAGCATAAATAAAATCTCCGGCCGGCGGCCAAAGTATTTATTTTTGTAAGCGGCATGAATAGCCGGAATAATTAACGGACTCCACGGCAAAAAACCCAGCCAGAGATAGAGAATATTCAAATGCGGATCGATCTGCACGCCGGAGGACACTTCGCGATAACCGCCAGTCTCATCAATGGGGTGAAAAAATCTTTCGATATTTTCACTGTACAGCGCCGCGCCAAATTTCGCGCCGTGATTTTGAAATTGCGGGATAAGCCAGACCGAGCAAAGTGTTAAAAAAATAATTCCGGCTATAGCCAACCGCACGATTTGCTGTCCTAGTCCGGTGCGCCAGACCCGTTCCCGCCGCGTGACTATCAGATACACTCCAGCTGTCAAAAAAGGCAGAGCCGCTGGCAGCAAACCTTTGGTCAAAAAGCCCAGTCCTGCCGCCATGCCCAGCCCGTAAAGATACAGTGGCTTTTCGGTTTGTAAATATTCCAGAGCCAAAATCTGTCCGAGCAGCAGAAAAAACAACATCGGAATATCCAGCATGGGCGAGGCGATTTGGTAAAAAAACATTAAAGCAGTGAGCAAAATAGCCGAAGAGCACAGAGCTGTCCGCTGAGCGAAATGTTTGCGCGTAAAATAGTAGAGTAACCAAAGCGTGCCCGCCGCAAAAAGCGTATGCCAGAGATACACGCCAAAAAGATTTAGGCCACAGATTTTTAAACTCAAAGCCATAAACCACATGCCCAGCACCGGCTTGGTCGTCAGCTGTTGGCTGTTAAACAAATCGCCGGTGGCCAGTATGCGCCGCGCTTTGCCGAGATAATAAAAAGTATCTCCGTCGATGACCGGCACGAAAGGCAGGATAAAAAAGAATGCCAGAATAAATCCGGCGATCAGCCAAAAATCCAGACGTTTGAACAGGCGCATAAAGAGTATTTTAGCAGAAAATTTGCTAGTATTCGGCATGCTGCGCTGGCGCCATTTTTGCGTGTTTTTCCTGCTGGGGGCGGCGCTGTCAGCCAATCCGCTGGACGTGCGCCGGTACTTAAAACCGTTGCTGGAAGAACAACTGGGCGCGCTGATTTCTAAAAATGTGGCGATCGGTGAGCTGCGTGGCAATTTATACAATCGCGTGATTTTGAACGACGTGACGGTCAGCGAAGCCGACGGCCAGAATACGATTTTGATCGGACGCGCCGAACTGACCTATAGTCTCAAAAATATTCTGCTGCAAAAATTTGACGTCGTGTCCAATATCCGCGCTGTTTCGGTGGACGACGCGTATCTGCTGCTGAAACGCGACGCGCAGGACAAATGGAATTTTGTTTTGCCGGCAAGCGGCGAAGACCAGAAGGACAACACCAGTAAAAAAACGCCAAAGCCGAAAATACACGTCAGCCTGAATAATATCAGCGTGCGCTACATCGACGAAAAAGGCTGGGGACAAAAAAAACTGCCAAAACGTTATGATCAGCGGCTGTCCGCTCTGCACGGCACGGCGGACATTAAAGACGGCGAGATCGTTTTTAGCGCGGCCGGCACACTGGGGGTAAATACCGGCGTGAGCCTCAGCGGCCGGTACGGTCAAGACTATGATTTGATTATTAACGCGCGGCAGGTCGATCTGGCCGAACACGGATTTTACGCGCTGTCTTTTTCGGATTACAAGGTCAACACCGGCCGCGCGGATATTGATTTTCACATCGCAGCCCGGGAAAAATCCGCTCCGGCGCTTACCGCGGCTATGCGGGTGAGCGGCGGAGAATTTAAGCCCGGCGATATTTTAGCCGCACCGCTGCGGCAGATCGACGGAGCTTTGAGCTGGCAGGACGGCCGGATTTATTTTGACAATTTGCAGGCCGATTTGCTGGGCTCGCCGTTGACTCTCAACGGCACAATTTTGCTGGGCAAGATTCCCGAAGTCGATTTGCAGGGCAGTATTCGGGACGTCGATTTGCAAAAAAAATACAGCGTTTTCGTGCCGCTGGACGGTGTTTCTGGTGTAGCCGCGGCTTCCTTTGAATTAAAAGGTCCGCTGTCCGAATTATCCGGCGGCGGCCGTTTCGCGATCGCGGATTTGCATTATCTGCAAAACGAAATCGGATTGGTGTCGGCGGAGTTTGC
>JAIRZV010000173.1 GCA_031267055.1 Candidatus Margulisiibacteriota bacterium
CCGGGCCCAACCGGTACAACCGCCCACACAGGCAGGGGGGGGGGGGGAAAAGGTTTCATATATTCACCTTTTTATAAATAACCGTCCGCATCGTTTTAGCAACCACAATATAATTGTGCTGCCTCAATAAGACATATATTGGAGTTACTTTATAATCCATGAAATCTTTATTTGTGAAATCGTTCTCTTCTATTAAGAAAAAATCAGGCGCATATTTCTGAAAATCAAGTGATTGCAATATTTGTAATTCCATACCTTCAACATCAATAGTAATAAAGTCTATGTGTTTCTTATCGAAATTCCTCTCCAATATATCATTGATACTTAAACATTTTACCTTTATTATTTCTTTTAATTTCCAGCCAATCTCAATTAATTCTTCCGCTCTATTTTTATCAAAACAATTCAATGCTGACTCCTCAAAGACATAATAATCCAATTCCTCCGGACGATCAGACACACCTGCTGTAATATTAATATCTCTTTGCCGAAATTTATTAAATTCAATCATCGAATTCGGATTTGCATCTATATTTACCCCCCCCCAGCCTTCTTCATAAAACATTTGTGTATTTGAGAAACGCATAGGATGATAAGCGCCTATATCAACATAAAATCCTTTATAGTTTGGCCTTGTTTCCATAATCAAGGTATGCAAAATCACATCTTCCCCATCTTGGGAATAAGATTTACGATACAATTGTGCTTTTACATCAGGTAATAATCTACAGAAAATCAAACCTCGTTTTATAAGTGCATATATATATTTTTTAATATTCATCAAAAAACCTCTTTTACTCTCTAACCCATTCCAACACAGGAGCAATAATACCTTCACGCTTATCATACCAATAAGGCGAATCACTGAGCCCGCCTTTAATTTCAAAATGAATTTCTATTGGCTCATTGTCGGGGCCAAAAAGCCATTTTTGTTTTACTATAGTGGAAATAAACATCACCTTATACCTCCCTTCATTCAACAATCTAGCTGGTATCTTTGTTTTATAAATATTAATGCCTCTCTTTTGTTCTGGCCAAAATTTTTCTTCCCCATCAAAAGCATGGCTCTGATATATCAAGTCTCCATTATCATTATACAAGTAGTAACCAATAGTTAATTTGGAGCTTGGTATTAATATTTCTATTTTAAATCTCATAAAGAATTCTTTATCATTAGATATCGTTTTTGTAATATTCTTGCCAGAAGCATCAACAATATCTATTTCCAATGGACAAATGTATTCATTCTTTATATTTCCCGGGTTTCTCCAGTTACTACCAATAGCAGAACTAGAAACATAAACATTCTCATAGTGATTAATTATTTCTTTAATTGTATTCGATAAAAAAGCTAAGCTCCCATTCTTTAACAGCAAGCCACAATTACACAAACTCTTCACCGCCCCCATATTATGACTCACAAACAGCACTGTCCGGCCGCCTTTGGCCACGTCACCCATTTTGCCCAGCGCTTTTTTCTGAAACTCCACGTCGCCCACAGCCAGCACTTCGTCCATTAGCAGTATCTCCGCGTCGAGATGCGCCGCCACGGCAAAAGCCAGACGCACATACATGCCGCTGGAGTAGCGTTTGACCGGCGTGTCGATAAATTTTTCCAGTCCGGCAAAAGCGATAATCTCGTCCATTTTCTGGGCGATCTCCCAGCGGCGCATACCAAGTATCGCGCCGTTCATAAAAACATTTTCGCGTCCGGTCAGCTCGGGATGAAATCCGGTGCCGACCTCGAGCAAAGAAGCGATGCGGCCTTTGATCTTGACCAAGCCGGCGGTCGGCGCGGTGATGCGCGAGAGCACTTTGAGCAACGTGGATTTGCCGGCGCCGTTCTTGCCGATTACGCCTAAAATATCGCCCTGTTTGACCGCAAAAGACACATTATCCAAAGCCAGAAAATGCTGTCTTAATTCCGCGTCGTCCTCTTGCTGAGCATTGTGCTGCCGAGAAGTCACCAGACTATTCGGGTCTTCCTTGCCGCGCGCCCGCGCCCACCACGACTGCAAATCGCGGAATAATGTGCCGTGTGAAATAACACCGAGGCGGTATTCCTTGTAGAGGTTTTCGACTTTTAAAACTACATCCGACATTGTCTCTCCCTAAAAATACTGAGCGCTTAAATTTAATTATCTTAACATACAGAATTATTCTTGATCTTTAATTTCCATAATGCGTCCACATTCTGGCTATTTTTATGATCCGTTGGCCGGACAGCACTTCGTACACCAAGCGATGCTGTTTATTGATCCGCCGTGAATAAAATCCCTGCAAATCTCCCTGCAGTTTTTCATAACTCGGAGGGGTTTCAAAGGGATTTTCAACCATAAGCATTAATAAGTTTTTTACTTTTTTCAACAAAGCCGGCGCAGCTTTAATTTTGGCCAGATCTTTTTCGGCCTGTTTTACCAGCACAATTTTATAGGTCATCTATTTTAAGCTCTTTTGTCTTTTTGAGCGGAGTTTTTCTGGCCTTGAGCAAACTCTGGCGCAGGCCCGGCAGACTGCAAAGGTATGCTGTCTCTTTTAATCCGCGATACTCTTCCGCACTGAGCAAAATCGCGTTGCCTTTAGGTGTAACAATATTAACTATCTCGCTGAAATTTATGCAGCCATTCAACAGCTTAAAAAAAGACTGCCGCGCTGCCGTCGCGTTAATACTACTCATAAAACCTCCAAACTTATATGTACATTATAGCGTACATTCAGCGGAATTGTCAAATTTGCTTCTTTCCCGCGGGATCTATGCACAGCACGCCCACCACGGCACGGCGAGCACATTTTTAGCCAGCGGCAGAGTATGTTCTTAGAGATTTTTGACTTTTAAAACCACGACAGACCTTGTCTTTATCAAGTATTGAGCGTCTAAATTCGGGCTTTTTTAAGACACTGAATAATTTTAAGCGCCGCCCGGCCATCACCGTACGGATTTCCGGCGCCGGACATTTTTTTGTAAACCTTTTGATCAGTCAGCAGCTTTTCCGTCTGACGCACAATATTTTTCCAGTCTGTACCGACCAGTTTAGCGCCGCCGGCTTTCAGCCCTTCCAGCCGTTCTGTAACTTTACGCAGCACTAGCACCGGCTTGCCAAGACTCGGCGCTTCTTCCTGCAAGCCGCCGCTGTCCGTCAGGACCAAATAACATTTATCCAGCAGCCAGAGCAGATATGGATAGGCCAGCGGCTTTAGCAAATGAATATTCGGTATATTTTTCAAGATTTTAAACACTGGCTTTTGCACCTGAGGATTGAGATGCACGGGATAAACTATTTGCACGTCCTTGTTTCGTCTTGCCAAATCCTTCAGAGCCAGACAAATATTTTCAAACTGCCGGCCAAAATTTTCGCGGCGGTGTCCGGTGACTAAAATTATTTTTTTATTCTGATCCAGAAACGAAAAATATTTTTCGTAAATTCGGGGATTTTCTTTTATTTTCCGCAAACTCCAAAACAAAGCGTCAAGCACAGTGTTGCCGGACACCAAAACATTTTTAGTCACGCCCTCTTTTTTAAGATTGGCCGCCGCGGCTTTCGTCGGCGCAAAATGATAATCCGCCAAACGGCTGATTAAAACGCGATTAATTTCTTCAGGATACGGCGCATGTTTATCGCCGCTGCGCAAACCGGCTTCAATATGCGCGACAGGAATTTGGTGATAATACCCACTCAACGCGCCAACCAGCGCGGTGGTCGTGTCGCCCTGTACCACCAGACAATCCGGTCGGGATTTATTGAGCACTTTATCCAGCTTGACAAGGAGCCGCGCCGTCAGTCCGGACAAAGTTTGATTACGGCGCATAATTTTTAGGTTAAATTGTGGCTTGATCTGAAAAAATTTCAGCGCCTGCGCCAGCATTTCCTTGTGCTGGCCGGTCGCGCAGACAAGCGGCTGAAAATTATCCGTCTGCATCAAAGCCTTGATCAGTGGCGCCAATTTTATCGTTTCCGGACGCGTGCCGAGCACAAACAAAATTTTTTTTGGCCGCATCGTTAGACAGTGTCCATGAAACTTTTTTCAACCCTGCTGAAAAAGATCACGCCCAAAAATAAAATCAACAGCGTGAAACCCACACTCCACAGCGCCGTCCAGAGATCAATACTGCCTGCGCCCAAAAAAGCCAAACGGAAAAATTCAATAATCGGCGCCATCGGATTAAGCATGGCCAGCGGCCGCCATTTTTCCGGCAGCATGGAAAGCGGATAAACCACCGGCGTGGCGTACATCATCAGCTGCACAAAAAAAGCCATGGCCAGCGCCAAATCGCGGTATTTGGTCGTCAACGAAGAAGCGATAATGCCCAGACCCAGCGCCAGAGCCGCCATCTGCGCCAACAGCAAAGGCAGCGCGAGTATCCAAAAACTAGGCTGCACCGCCGCGCCCTGCAGTAAATAAATCAGGTAAATCACCATAAACAACGCGAACTGAATGGCAAATTTGATCAGACCGCTCAAGACTGTGGAGACCGGCACGACCAGCCGCGGAAAATACACTTTGCCGAAAATCGCCGCATTGGCCGTGAAAGTATTAGAAGTGGTCAGCAGACAATCGGAAAAATAACTCCAGCAAACCACTCCGGACAGATAAAAAAGAATAGTCGGAATGCCGTCGGTCGGCAAACCGGCGATCGCGCCGAAAATCAGCGTGAACATGCCGGAAGTAAACAACGGCTGGATTAGCCACCAGAGCGGACCGAGAATCGTCTGCTTGTAATACACGACAAAATCGCGGTAAACAAAAATCTTGATCAGATCGCGGTAACGCCAGACCTCACGCAAATTAATGTCAAACCAGCCCGTGCGCGGTTTGATAATAGTATCCCACTCGGGATCCAAACCGATTCTGGCGATTTTACGTTTTATTTTATGCAATAATTCCGGCATTTTTTTACCTAAATTTATTTCGAAATTACCCTTTCATAATAAGGCGTGAAAGGATAATTTCGATTAGTTTTTTCGCAACTGAACAATTTTGAGCATTAAAAAATCATAGCAATATGTGTTAAGATACGTCAACGTTGCCGTTACACTCAATAGCCTAAAAGGAGTTTAAATGGTCAAAATAGCCCTGATCACAGGCATTACCGGACAGGACGGTTCTTATCTGGCCGAACAGTTGCTGGCCAAAGGCTACGCGGTGCACGGCATGATCCGCCGCAGTAGTTCATTTAACACCAAACGCATCGATCATCTGTATAAAGATCAGCACAATAAAAATGTCAGTTTATTTTTGCATTACGGCGATCTGACGGACAGCAGCAATATCAATCGTCTGCTGGAAAAAATCGCGCCGGACGAAATTTACAATCTCGGCGCGCAGTCGCATGTGCAGGTGTCCTTTGAAGTGCCGGAATATACGGCGCAGGTCGACGGCGTTGGCACATTGCGTTTTCTCGACGCGATCAAAGAAGCCGGGCTGAAAGACAAAACGCGTTTTTATCAGGCTTCGACCAGCGAATTGTACGGTCTGGTGCAAGAAACACCGCAGTCGGAGAAAACGCTGTTTTATCCGCGCAGTCCGTACGCCGCGGCCAAACTCTACGCTTACTGGATCGTGGTCAATTACCGCGAGGCCTATGGCCTGCACGCCTCCAACGGCATATTATTCAATCACGAGTCTCCGCGCCGCGGCGAGACGTTCGTTACGCGCAAGATCACCATGGCCGCCGCCCGCATCAAGGCCGGTTTGCAAGACTGTCTCTATATGGGCAATCTCGATTCACACCGCGATTGGGGCTACGCGCCGGAATACACCGAGATGATGCAGTTAATGCTACAGCAAGCCAAGCCCGACGATTATGTCGTGGCCACCGGCGAAATGCACACAGTGCGTGAGTTCATCGAAAAATCTTTTGCCGAACTGGACCTGACCATAGTCTGGTCCGGGCAAGGCGTGGACGAAATCGGCAAGGAGCAAAAAACCGGACGGACATTGATTAAAATCGATCCGCGTTATTTCCGCCCGACGGAAGTGGAGCAATTACTGGGCGATCCAGCCAAGGCCAAAAAACAGCTGGGCTGGGCACCGAAAGTAAAATTTGCCGAGCTGGTCAAAATAATGACGCAGGCTGACTGGGCGGAAATTCATGCTAAAAACAAATAAGATTTTTGTCGCCGGACACAAAGGCATGGTAGGTTCGGCTATTGTGCGTCGTCTGCAAAAAGCCGGCTGCGAAAATATTCTGACCGCTGACCATCAAACACTCGATCTGCTCGACCAAAAAGTTGTCGCGGATTTTTTTAGACGGGAAAAGCCAGAATACGTCATCGACGCCGCGGCCAAAGTCGGCGGCATCAAAGCCAATGACGATCTTTCGGCGAATTTTCTTTACGAAAATCTGACCATCCAAAACAATATTATTTACAATTCCTGGAAAACCGGCGTCAAAAAACTGCTTTTTCTCGGCTCCTCGTGCATTTACCCGCGCGACTGCGCCCAGCCGATTAAAGAAGAATATTTATTGACCGGCCAATTAGAAAAAACCAACGAGGGTTACGCGTTGGCCAAAATCGCCGGTATTATGCTGTGCCAGCTTTACCGCAAACAATACGGCTGCGATTTTATTTCCGCCATGCCGACTAATCTGTACGGCACGAATGACAATTATCACCCCGAACATTCGCATGTAATCCCCGGCTTGATCCGCCGTTTTCACGAGGCCAAAATCAACCAAGCGCCGGAAGTCATTTGCTGGGGCGCCGGCAGTCCCCGGCGCGAATTTTTGCATGTCGATGATCTGGCCGACGCCTGTTATTTTCTCCTGCAAAATTATTCCGCCGCAGAGCATATCAATGTAGGCTGCGGCGTTGACCTGACCATCAAAGAGCTGGCCGAATTGATCGCCAAAATCGTTGGGTTTTCCGGAGTTATACTCTGGGACAAAACCAAACCGGACGGCACACCGCGTAAATTACTCGACGTCAGCAAATTAACAACTCTGGGCTGGAAATACAAAATCGATCTGGAAAACGGCTTGCGGCAAACTTATCAGGATTTTTTGAGCAACAAAAATCTCCGCAAATAGTGTAAAATAAACGCATGGAACC
>JAIRZV010000036.1 GCA_031267055.1 Candidatus Margulisiibacteriota bacterium
AAAAAACAGGTCGCCGATTTCAGCGAGCAGGCCAAAGCGAGCATGCTCAATTACAGCTGGCCGGGCAATATCCGCGAGCTGGAAAACGTCGTCAAGCGCGCTTATTTGCTCTGCGCCGGGCAGACGATCGAGCACACGGATTTATTATTTGGCAATTTACTGCCGGGCGCCGCGGCCGCGCCGGAAGAACATCCCGAACGCGGCAGTCCGAACATCAGCGCCGACCAAAATTTAAAAACCCTCGCGGAATTAGAAAAAGAAATTGTCACGGAGCGGCTGAAATATTTCAACAATAATATCAGCCGGACAGCCCAATCGCTCGGCCTGACCAGAGCGACGGTGTATAAGAAATTGAAATAACGTTGTGTTAAAATCCGTTCATGACTGAATACACTCTCATCACCGGCGCGACTTCGGGCATCGGTTATGCGCTGGCTGTGGAATTCGCCAAACGCGGCCAAGCTCTGCTCCTCGCCAGCCGCAATTTGCCGAAAATGCGCGCGGTGCAAAAAGAATTGCAGGCCAAATACAAAGTGCCGGTAGTTCTTGTACCGAGCGATCTGAGCCAACCCGCCGCGCCGCAAAAACTTTACGATTATTGCCGCAAAAATAAACGGACCGTCTCCGTGCTAGTTAATAATTCAGGCTTTGGCTTAAAAGCCCGTCCGCAAGTCGACCAAAATTTGGCGGAATGTGAACGCTTGTTTCAGGTCAATTTGCACGCTGTTCTGCAATTGAGCACGCTTTTTGGCCGCGACATGAAAAAACGGCGGCGCGGTTATATTCTTAACGTCGCGTCCACTGCGGCTTTTCAGCCCATGCCCTACGCCGCGCTGTACGGCGCGTCCAAAGCTTTTGTTCTCGCGCTGTCCGAGGCTATGCACATCGAAATGCAGGATTACGGCGTGGGCATCACGGCGCTTTGTCCGGGCATCACGGACACCAATTTTTTTAAGAACGGCAAACCCACTGTGCCGGGTTGGCTGTATAAATTGGTCTCGCCGGAATTAGTCGCTCGCCGCGCGGTCAAAGCCCTGTATCAGAAAAAAATTTACATCGTGCCCTATTTTCAACACTGGCTCATTGCGCAATTCAGCCGTTTCGGCACCAGAAAAACTATCGCGCGGACCATGCGGCGCATCGAAAAAATGCGCAAAAAAATCCGTTTCCTTTAATATTATTTTATGTCCGAAAAAATCCGACTCGATCAGCTGCTTCTGCAAAAAAATCTCGCCGTTTCTAAATCCCGGGCGCAGGCTATGATCATCGCCGGCGAAGTGCTGGCCGACGAACAAAAAATCCAAAAACCCGGAACAATGGTCCAGACCAACGCGGTCATTCGTTTGCTCGGCGCCAGATGTCCTTACGTCAGCCGCGGCGGTTTGAAACTGGCCGGGGCGCTGGATTTTTTCGGCGTCTCGCCGCAGGGACTGCACTGTCTGGATGTCGGCGCTTCGACCGGTGGTTTCACGGACTGCCTATTGCAACGCGGCGCGGCGGCGGTCATCGCGCTGGACGTCGGCTACAATCAGCTGGACTGGAAAATCCGCAGTGACGCCAGAGTTACGGTCATCGAAAAATGCAATTTTCGGTACTGCGCCAAAGCGCGATTGCTGGAATTATCCGGCTGGCCGGATTTAAATTTAGGTCTGGCGACAGTCGATGTGTCTTTTATTTCGCTGGCCAAAATTCTGCCGCCGCTTTATAGCGTACTGGAAAATGGCGCGCGGGTTATCGCGCTGGTCAAACCGCAATTTGAGGCCGCGCGCGGCGAAGTCGGCAAAGGCGGCATCGTTCGCGACCCAGCCGTGCACAACAAAGTGCAGGAAAAAGTCCGTGCTTATGCCGCGACCGCTGGTTTTAAAATCCTTGGCGAGACAGTTTCGCCGCTCACCGGCACGGACGGCAATAAAGAATTTTTTATTTACCTGGAAAAATCTTAAGTCTATTTTTTACTTATTTTCCTGAAAAACCCGAGCCAGCCGGCCACATCGGTCAATACCTCTAGGCGCCGCGAGATCTGCGCCGCGTCGCGCAAAATACGGAACAACTGCCAGGCAATTAAGACCGCCACAAATAATAGAACAACCAGCAACACCTGCACTGCCAATGCTAAAACCGCCGGCACTGTCATAAAAACTCCTATTTGTCTTTTTTATTTTTGTCGTCTTTTTTGCTTAGTTTTTCTTCGATTTTGCGAATTTTGTCATCGATAATTTGTTTGGCCGAAGTAACCAGATTTTCCACATTTTTCACGCCGTCATCGATAATGTCCTGATTGTCTTCCTTGACTTCTTTGAGCCATTGACGGGTTTTCACACCGGACTGCGGCGCAAACAAAACACCCAGCACGCCCCCCAGCACCGCGCCGAGCAAAATACCTTCCAAAAAAGCTCCGCCGCCGTATTCTTTATCTCGCATAAAGCCTCCTTAAAAACTACAGGTGCATTATAGCACAAGGCCAAAAACTATTTCAATTTCGGCTTGCGTTTTAGCTGATCTGGTGTAAGATGCCTGTTTATGCGGCCTCTGACAAAATTCAACCTCGGCGTTCAGCCTATTAAAGAAGGCAAAGTCCGCGCGCTGTACGATCTGGGCGACAAACTGCTGCTGGCGGCCACCGACCGGCTTTCCGCGTTTGACCAGGTTTTTGCCGAAGGCATTCCTGACAAGGGGCGGGTTTTGACCGGCATTTCCCGTTATTGGTTTGCAAAAACCGCCGCGCAGATCAAAAATCATTTTATAAGCGCGGAGCTGAAAGATTTTCCGCCGGAGTTTCAGCAAAAAGAATTGTCCGGGCGTGCGATGCTCGTGCGCAAAACTCAAGTCGTGCCGATCGAATGTATCGTGCGCGGGTATCTGGAAGGCTCCGGCTGGAAAGATTATCAAAAGACCGGCGCGATTTGCGGACACAAACTGCCGGAAAATCTGCGGCAGGGCGACAGATTGCCTGAGCCGCTTTTTACGCCGTCGACCAAAGCGGACGCCGGGCATGATGAAAATATCAGCGTGGAAAAAATGCACGATCTGATCGGCCGAGAGTTGGGCGAACAGCTCAAACAAAAATCTCTGGAATTGTACAAGCTGGCCGCGCAAGACGCGCTGGCCAAAGGCCTTATTATCGCCGACACTAAGTTTGAGTTTGGGCAGGATGAGCGCGGCGAGATTATTTTAGTTGACGAAGCGCTGACGCCGGATTCCTCGCGTTTTTGGGACATCAAAACGTATCAGCCGGGGCGTTCTCAGCAAAGTTTTGACAAACAATTTGTGCGCGACTATCTGGAGTCCATTCAATGGAATAAAGAGCCGCCGGCGCCGCCCCTGCCACCGGACATTGTGCAAAAAACAAGCGAAAAATACCGCGAGGCTTACGCGAAAATCACCGGAGAGCAGTTGGCTTAATTGCTTACGCTATTTTCATTATATAGATCACCGTATAAAAAGCCGGTAGCACATCGAAAGCCTTTCCACCGCCAGCGGTGGTCTCATCATAAGAATGGTTATTGTCATGCTCGGCATCCATCTTCAACCAAGTGCCTCGACTATCACCACTGGTACTACCAGTGTAATCACCCATAGAAAAAACACCACTTGGGGTATGCGAGTTGTCGTCCATGCCGTTTGTTTCGCCATAATGATTACTGTGGGGAAGATGCGTATGCTTATGACTATGTGAGGGTATTTCATCTATAGATAATGTTTTCTTGCCGTCGCCGCTAATAGTTGTATCGCCGGATTGAAGACCACGCAGGAATTTATGTTCCAAGTTCGGTACGAGCTCATCGATGGCATGATTGGCGGCGTTGCAGACTTTCCATTTACTTTTAAACTCATCACTAGCGCTATTGTAATAGGCCGCGTTTTCCATAGCCAGTATTGTGCCTTTTGGCAAAATAAGATCCGCAACATAGGCCGCTATCGCTTTTTCTGTGGGTATCTTGTCATCGCTGGTATCTTCTTTTTTGGCACTTATGGCTGTGGTTCTGGTCAGTGTGCCAAATGTTCCCGCCGTGCCGGAATAAGCCATGATATCTTTGGCTGTGCCAGCAGAAATTTTATCTTGTTTGCCGCTGGCCGCGCTGTAGACTTGTGCCTCGGTGGCAAATTTTATGCCACTATTGGTAGCGTCCGTTGTTTTGGCTACACCCAACAGTGGTTCAGCCGCCGCATCCACCGTGCCAAAAGTTTTAACGCCGGTTACTGTTTCCGCTTCGGCTTTGTGTAAAGCGCCGTTGTCCTTCACATTCAAACCATCATAGACGGCTTTGGATGAAGGATATTCTGTAGAACTATTATTTATAGTATCCTTTTTATTCGCCACCTTTTCTTTAGTATTCAGCGCCGCGGTCATGCCAGCCGCAGAAAGTTGTTCGCCTTTTTTAATAAAATACGGTGTTCCCTCAAATTTTTCCGTGTAATCATTTGCCATAAACATACCCCCTTGTTTAAATTTTTCCTCGCGTTACGAATACGTAACACTCTCCTATAATATACACCTACAATTACGTTTATGCAACACCCGAATATCGACAAGCGTTTCGGCCAGCGGCTGAAAGAATTGCGCGAAAAAATTCCCAAATCCGTCAATATGTTTGGTTATGAAAACGACCTGACACCGGCCACTGTCAGTCGCATTGAAAACGGCATCCACAGTCCCCGTCTGAGAACGCTCCAAAAAATCGCCGAAGCTCTCGGTCTGTCTTTGAGCGAACTCCTGCAGGAATTATAAAAAAGCTAACTCTCCGCCTTTTCGACAAGCTCCAGTACCTGATAATCCCACAGCGTTTTGACCGGCTTGGTTACACGCTCCAGCGCGATCTGGAGCGTATACTTGCGGCTGGAACGCCGGACATAATTGATATTGACACAGGTATTTTCGCCGTTGAGCAGCGCGAGCAGCAGGCGCCGCGACAAATACGGGAAAAGCAAACGCAACAGATCAAAAAATTTCCCGCGCTTATCCTCCGGCAAATCTTTGTAGTTAAACAGCGCCAGCGCGCAATTCGGTAATTCGCCGTAAGAGGCTACCTCCAGCTCATGGGTGTACAGCGTGGTGCGAAACGGCAGATGGGCATAAGATTTTATTTTTCGCATAACTTTTTACTCCTTAAATTTATTGTTTCATAGATATCGTCAGCAGCGCGCCAAAATTTCAAGAAATTTTCCATGCTATAATCAAGCCCGTGAATAAATTTTTGGCCAAAATAAATTCGCGCATTCAGGAGAAAAAAACTTTTGTCTGCGTGGGACTGGACCCGGACCTCGAAAAATTACCGGAAAAATTCCGCCGCGCGGACGAACCGCTTTTGGAATTCAATAAATATATCATTGATGCGACGCAGGACTTGGCGGCCTGCTACAAACCCAATCTGGCTTTTTACGAAATGCACGGGCTGGCCGGTCTCCAAGCGTTGGCCGCTACGCTCCAGCATATCCCGGCGGAGATTCCGGTCATTCTCGACGCCAAGCGTGGCGACATCGGCAACACGTCTCGAGCCTATGCCAGAGCGATTTTTACGGAATTCGGTGCGGACGCTGTGACGCTGGCGCCTTATATGGGCGAGGATTCGATCACGCCTTTTTTAGAATACCAAGAAAAATACAGTTTCGTTCTCTGTCTGACCAGTAATAAAGGCGCGCAGGATTTTCAAAAACCCGAGCTGTACAAAAAAGTCGCCGCTAAAATTCAGGACTGGCACAATACTTACGGCAACTGCGGCGCGGTCGTCGGGGCCACACATTCGCAGGAAATCCGTGGCATTCGGGAAATCATCACAGATTCTTTTTTCCTGATCCCGGGTGTCGGCGCGCAGGGCGGCGAATTGGCCGCCACAGTTCAAGCCGCCCGCAATAAACAAAACTCCGGCTTCCTGATCAATTCGTCGCGAGGAATTATTTACGCTGACGATCCGGCCGCCGCGGCGGAAAAACTACGTGCGGAAATAAACAAATTAATCTGAATTATCCCTTAATAATTTTGATTAATTTAAACTATCCGCCTCACGGATAATCGTCAATTCTTTCGGTTCGCCAGGCCAGTAAGCGTCGTGATGATGCTCGATCAAATAAAGCACCTCGTTGCCGGAAATACCTTTGACCAAAGCGGCGCCCAGCCGTGGATGATATTTGTAAAAAAACAAAATCCGCCGCCAGTAGCCGGTCGTCTCCGAGCCGTGGTCGGCCAGATAATCAGCCAACGGCGGCAACAGTGTAAAAAACAACACCTGAATAATCCGGTCGTTGATGCGCAAACGCGCCGGCGCTTTGCCCACATCATGCAGCAACGCGGCTTTGTATAATTTATCGGGATTGATTTTAGTGCGTTTACCCAGCAAATCCCGCACCGTATAGGCCACATCAAGAGAATGGCGTTGATCGCGCGCCGCCAGCGAATAAAACAAAATCTGTTCCTGCTTGTTCAAATAATCGCGCAGAAAAGCGATATCCGCATCTTTAAGCTTATTCCAAAACACAGACCGTAGCAACGCCGTAAAACGTGACCAAAATGCGCTCATCTCAAGCCCCTCCTGCCAGCAGTTCGATCAATGTGCGCACGCCGAAACCCGTGGCCTGCGGCTCCAGATACCTCTGCTGTTTTTGCAAAAAAGCCGTGCCGGCGATGTCACAATGCAACCACTCCACATCTTTGCGGATAAATTTTTCCAGAAACTTCGCTGCGGTTATCGTGCCGGCCATTCTTTCTTTGGCGTTATTCAAAGTGTCCGCCGTCGGCGATTTTAAATAAGCGGCATATTCATCATCCAGCGGCAGCTGCCAGTGTTTTTCGCCGGTTTTTTCCGCCGCCTGTAAATAGTCCCGCAAAAATTCCGGGGAATTGGTCAGGATACCGGCGCGCGTCTCGCCCAGCGCGATCTGGCAGGCTCCTGTCAAAGTGGCGTAATCAATAATTTTCTGGGCGCCGAGTTTTTGGGCATACCAGAGCGCGTCACAAAGGATCAGACGCCCTTCCGCGTCCGTGGAATTAATCTCCACTGTAAGCCCGTCCGCAGTCGTGACAATATCGCCAGGCTTGTAGGCCGCGCCGGAAGGCATGTTTTCAGTGGCTGGTACAAGACAGAGCAGATTTTGTCTGGCTTGCAAATCCACCAGCGCGGCAAAAGCCAGAAGCACGGCCGCTCCGCCGGCCATATCGGTTTTCATCTCGCCCATATTGGCGGCTGGTTTCAGAGATATACCACCGCTGTCAAAAGTCAGGCCTTTGCCGACCAATGCAATCTTGGGTTTAGCGCCGCCGTTTAAATACTGCAAAACAATAAATCTGGCTGGCTCCGCGGCGCCCTGCGCCACCGCGCCAAAAGCGCGCAAGCCGACTCTCCGCGCTTGCACAAAGTTAAGAGTTGAGAGTTTAACTTTAGGCTTCCTACCTATGCTGGATGCGACTTTGGCCAGATAAGACGGCGTTACGACATTACTAGGCAGATTGACCAAGTCTTTGGCCTGATTTACCGCCGCAAAAATTATTGCCACACGGCTGGCCAGTTTAGACAAACTTGGATACCGGCCGAGCAAATAAACCTGCTCGATTTTTTCCGGCGGATTTTCTTTAGTCTTTTTGTGCAGACCGGCAAATTTATAATCCGCCAAATAACAACCTTCGAGAAAAGCCGCCAGGTCAAAAATTTTGGGCAACTCCGCGGCCACACGTGTCAGTTTGGCCTTGGCCGCGGCCTTGAGCAAATGATAGGCCGCCAGCCGCGCGTCGTCCGGCGTAAAATTCTCGCGCGCGCCCAAACCGATCAGAAATGTCCGGCCCTGTACGGTGTCATAAGAATAAACTTCGTCTTTTTTACCCTGAAAAACTTTGGGACGCGGATTGGCGTCACCCTCAAAAACAAAAATTCCCTGCGCGGCAAATTCTTTTTTATAAGTGGGCGCTCTGCTAAATCTCATTTTTGATCCTCTTTTTAGCGCGTCGCAAAGCCGCGGCTACCTGCGTCGGAGCCGTGCCGCCATATACGCTGCGCATTTTGAGCGAGCCTTCCAGTGCAATATATTTGTAAATATCTCGCTCGATTTTTGGCGAAAAAGTTTGATATTCATTCAAGGTTAATTCCGGCAAAGTTTTGCCCTGCTCCAGAGCGTAACGCACAAGGCGTCCGGTGATCTCGTGCGCTTCCCGAAAAGGGACATTTTTACGCGCCAGATAATCCGCCAAATCCGTCGCGGTAGAAAAACCTTTGGCCGCGTCCGCCGCCATTTTGTCCGCGTCGAAACACGCCGTCCGCCACAAGCCGGTCAGGACCGGCAAACAGGCCGCCACAGTTTGCACTGTGTCAAAAAGCGGCTGTTTATCTTCCTGCAAATCGCGATTGTAGGCCAGTGGCAAACCTTTCAGGATGGTAAGCATATTCAACAAATTGCCGATCACCCGTCCGGTCTTGCCGCGCGTCAACTCCGCGACATCAGGATTTTTTTTCTGCGGCATGATCGACGAGCCGGTCGTGTAGCTGTCCGCCAGTTCCACATAGCCGAACTGCACGCTGTTCCAGAGTATCAATTCCTCGGACATGCGGCTCAAATGCACCATCAGCAAGGCAGCCACGGCTTGAAACTCCACCAAAAAATCGCGGTCGGAGACGGCATCCAGAGAATTTTCGGACAGCGCGGCAAAACCCAGCGCTTTGGCCGCCGCCAGCCGATCCAGAGGATACGCCGAGCCGGCCAGCGCCGCCGCGCCCAGCGGCAGGACATCCACTCTGACCAGCAAATCTGCCAGCCGCTGTCGGTCCCGCAAAAACATTTCCACATAAGCCAGAATATGATGCGCCAGCAGCACCGGCTGGGCAATCTGCAAATGGGTCAGACCGGGCAGGACAAGCGTTTTATTTTTCTCCGCCTGCGCCAGCAAAGCCGCGCAAAATAAGCTCAACTGTTTGGACAACAAAACTATTTTGTCTTTGAGATAAAGGCGAATATCCGTCGCCACCTGATCGTTGCGACTGCGGCCGGTATGTAGTTTTTTGGCGGCGGCGCCGATCTTTTGCGTGAGCGCGGTCTCGATATGCATATGAATGTCTTCCAGCACCGGATCAAATTTTAGTTTGCCCTGCTCTATTTCTTTTTCGATGGATTTTAAACCGGCGGTAATTTTTTGATATTCCGCTTTGGTCAAAATTTTAGCTTTGAGCAAAACTCCGGCGTGGGCAAGAGAACACTGTATATCATATTTATATAATTGCCAGTCAAAAGAAATGGACTCCGTAAAATTCTGCACTTCCCGCGCCGTGTCACCCGCAAAACGGCCAGACCAAAGTTTGGACATAAAAACTCCCCATTGTCTTAAGAAACTATCTGCCGGATTATAACATCTTTAAATCCGGCAGGACATCCGGCAAAAATACGATCCACGTTTCTCTTGCCTGCTTTTCCAAAACAACCCACCCTAAAAACTGAGACTGTAAAAACTTGCAACTTTGGGGTTTTGCTTACGATATATATGTAACTTAATTATCGTATGGAGAGATATGTACCACAAATACCTAGCAACCCCAAGCCAACTCGATCGCGAGAATGTGGTCAATGAAAATGTGCTGTCTGACCGGAAAGCAATACAACGGCTTGAAATACTCGAATTTTGTTTGAACGAATTAAAGGCCAAACCTTTTGTAGATATTTCCATCAGATCCATTACCCTTAAGCTCAATATTAATCCGCAAACTGTCGGCACGACCGTTGGGCTTTCTACGAAAGAAGCACAAAATGCCAACAAAATCAAAAACACTATACATACAAAATTGTTAGAATACATAAGCACTAATAAAATAGGATTGACTGAAATTCAGAAAAGGAATCTTAACTCTATAGAAAAAATGGACTACAAACCCCTGATATTCAATTTCTGTCTGAACGAATTAAAGGCCAAACCTTTTGTAGATATTTCCATCAGACCCATTACCCTTAAGCTCAATATTACTTCGAAAACTGTCAGCACGGCTGTCGGGCTTTCTAGAAAAGAAGCAACGGACAATATCAAAAACGTTATCTATCAACTACTACTGGAATATATTAAGACCAATAAAATAGAATTGACCGCAACACAGAAAAAGAATATTAACTCTATAGAAAAAGCAGACTACAAACTCCTGATATTCAATTTCTGTCTGGACGAATTAAAGACAAAGCCTTTCGCGGATATTTCCATCCGGCCTATCGCCCAAAAGCTTGGCATTGTCACACATACTGTTGGCACGGTCGTCGGGCTTTCTGCGAAAGAAGCAATGAACGATGTCCGTAAAATCAAAAACGCTATTCATCAGCAATTGTTAGAATACATTAAAACCAATAAAATAAAACTAACCGAAACTCAGAAAAAGAACCTCAACTCTACAGAAAAAATAGATTATAAACCATTGATATTCAACTTCTGTCTGGACGAATTAAAAACAAAGCCTTTAGTGAATATTACCATTCAGTCCATCGCCAATAAACTCGGTATTACCTCTACCACCGTCGGCACAGCCGCCGGGCTCTTCTGGAAAGAGGCAAAAGATTCCACCAATAAGGTCAAAAATGTTATCCACCAACTGCTACTGGAACACATCAAAATCAATAAAATAAAATTGACCGAAACTCAGAAAAAGAATCTTGCCTCTATAAAAAAAATAAACTATAAACCTCTGATATTCAGTTTTTGTCTGAACGAATTAAAGACTAAACCTTTTGCAGACATTTACATTAAACACATCGCTAAGGAACTTGGCATTTCCCCGACAACAGTTGGCACTGCTGTCGAGCTTCTCATGGAAGAAGCAAGAGATACTAATAAAATCAAAAACGCTATTCATACACAACTGTTAGAACATATTAAAACCAATAAAATAAAGCTGCCCGAAACCCAGTTAAGCCACTTACTGTCCTATAATCCTGAAGCGGAAACACAACTGGAGAATTTTAACAGTCACCGTCTGCAAATAGAGTTGCTTGATTTCCGGCAAAGTACAGATATAGATTGGTTGGAATTCACAGTGCACTGCACGGTAAACGGCCAAGAACTAACGTCAGCCGAGATACAAAAGATCATTGATGCTAAATCAGAGTACATTTATCTGGAGGACGGTTCATATATCAAAGTACCGGAGGTCGAGCGTTTCTATCTGCAAAAATATCTGCAAAATCGTGTGCCCGGCACAAATCTAAGCCGCGCACCGCGAAGAGAACTGCATAAATTTTTGGAAACCAACGAATTTATGACCGCGCAAATAGCGGAGAACTGGCGCATATTGCTGGAACAAATGCAAAGCCAAGAGGCTATCCCGTCCGCTGCTCTGCCACGCAGACTGGGGCAAGGCATCACGCTGCGTCCTTATCAGCACAAAGGTTATGACTGGCTGCAATGGCTACATAAAAATAATTTTAACGGCATTCTCGCCGATGAAATGGGATTGGGCAAAACAGCACAGGTCTTGACTCATCTGGCTGGATTAAAAGAAAGCGGTGAATTGTCCGCTCCCGCACTGATCGTAGCGCCCAAATCTGTAGCAGTAGACGCCTGGTCCGAAGCCAACATTCGGAAATTTGCGCCAGAATTAAAAGTATTAGCCATATACGGCAGGGCCAGCGAGCGGCTGGAGGCCATAGGCCAGATTCAGGATTATGACCTAATTATCACCACTTATGACAATTTGGCCAGAGACATAGACAATTACACAAATATAAAATTCAGCTATGCGGTACTGGATGAGGCGCAAAATATAAAAAATGCCGCAACAGGAAAAGCGCGCACCGCGCACAAACTGCAAGCAGTTCACCGTCTGGCCATTACCGGCACACCGCTGGAAACCAATCTCGGCGATCTCTGGTCTATATTCAATTGGCTAATGCCGGGTTTTCTAAGTCAACAATACCTAAAAGATATTTTGGATCTAAAAGACAAACCGCTCGAATACCAAGCAGCCCTGCACGAGCTGAGCGAATATATGCAGCCTTATATTCTGCGTCGCTTGAAAAAAGACCAACTCCAAGACCTGCCGCCTAAAACAGAAATTACAGAAAGATTTAATCTCACTCCAGCGCAATGGCAGGCTTACAAACAAGTTATTACCGACTACAATCAGAAAAAAGACACCCTGAATAAAATTGAAGTTTTAGGTGTGCTGCATAAACTCTTACAAATCTGCAATCATTCTGCCACCCTGAAACAGGGAGAGTATTTAAATATACAGAATGACACGGTCATTGTGGAATCGGCAAAATTTTTGCGTTTCAAGGAATTGCTCGCCAATATCATCGCCAACGGGGAAAAAGTTATTGTTTTCTCCCAGTCAGTAAGAATGCTTGAGATCATGAAGCATTATCTGGCGGAACAAAATATTAATTCTGTGCGCATCTCCGGTAATGTCAATAACGACGATCGCCAAACAGCGATACAGAATTTTCAAAATGATCCTGTTACACAAGTATTTCTCGGCTCGCTCAAAGCCAGCGGCACAGGCATCACGCTGACCGCTGGCAGCTATGTGATCATGTACGATCAATGGTGGAATCCGGCAACCATGGATCAGGCCATAGACCGTGCTCACCGCATCGGCCAGCTCAAAAAGGTCACGGTCTACAATCTAATTACCAGAAGCACTATTGAGGAAAAAATCTTAAATTTGCAACTGGAGCGCCGAGAATTAGCGGAGAAAATATTGCCCGGCGATAAGACCGACGGCAAACAAATCACCGCGGCCAGCGCCGAGCTACATATCAAAAAATTACAAGAGATGCTCAATATAGAAGCCGCGGAATTGAGTGGAAGCTCTTTAGAATAGTTCTCTACAATATAATTTAAAAGGGAACAATCATGTTATTGCAAACTAAAATAATCAGCGGTTTTTCAAACGTAATGGAAGCCGGTTTGTGGAGTAAAAAATATACGTTCAATGGCGTGGATATTACCGTGCTTCAACTTGAACCGCAAAAAGGCTTTTGGCTTGGTTCAGCGATTGACCCGAAGTTTCCGCAGGACGTAAATTCTTTCAATGACACGAACACAATAGCCGCAAGAATAGGCCACGGCATACGAGTTACAGACTTAAGTGCTATTTCTGAATACACAAATATTGTTCCCTTAAAAATACTTTATGTTCTGGGCGGCACTAATCTTTTCTTTCAGAAAGCCGACGTAGTTTTTTACCAAAACAAATATTACCACAAACCTATAGATCCCAATTCTCGCTGGTACAACTTGCCGCTTTGTTTTTTCTGGCAGGACAGGTCAGGACATTTCGGCATAAATTTATTAAAACCACATTCAGGAAAAATAAATTTTTCTTCTGACTTAAATATCGCCGCGTCCGGGAGACCGGTATTATTGAACGGCGTAAAACTTGACTTATATCAGCCTCTAACAAGCAATGGATTCTCTCCGGCAGAATATTTCTTTTTAGAAGACAGCAGAGACGCCCGGCATCTGGTCAAATTGCCAAAAGTCAAAGACAACAGCAAGGAGAGAAACAAGTATTTTTTAGGTATGGAGGATTTCGGGGAAAACTCCGAACTATTAATAGCGGCACGGGAAGGTTTGCCTATTACTATCCCTTACAAAAAGGAATCATTTAATACAGAAGACCTCTATGACGGACTGCAACAGTGTTATTCGTCTGAGCGCTGGCAACTGGATACAGAGCGTGCCGAAGTTCATTTTCCTCACGGACTGGACAAAAACAAGTATCCGCACAACGTGCTGGCCGTAGACTGGAGCAACAACGCCTGCCTCATTCAATTTCACAGCAAGTCCGGCCAAGAAGGTGTGACTATTGAGGAATTACAAGATTATTTAGTCAAGTTAAATATTAAATCCGCAATAGTAACTAGCAATGGTCTGGATGTTTTTGTATACGATGTACAGCGTAACAAATATTTTTCCCACTCCAGAGATTTGAATAATGTTCTGGCGAAAAAAGACCGTCCGGCACAGCATTTATTATTTATATATGAAAATTAGCCAACGTATTTGGCCATGCATTAACTAATTTTTCCCCCGCACCAACTCGATCACATCTCTAGCAATAATAAACTCTTCATTGGTCGGGACGACAAAAATTTTAATTTGGGAATCCGGCGCGGAGATGAGCCGTTCAGCGCCGCTGCGCTCTTGATTTTTGGCAACATCCAGTTCTAAGCCCAGCGCGGACATATTTTCACAAACCGCCTGCCGGAAATCCGGACTGTTTTCGCCAATGCCAGCGGTGAAGATCAGCGCGTCCGCGCCGTTCAGAGCCGCCAGATAAGCGCCGATATATTTTTTGACCGAATAAGCCTGCATCTGCAAAGCCAGCTGACAGCGCGTGTCGCCCCGAGCCGCGCCGGCCAGTATATCCCGTTGATCGGAAAAACCGGAGACGCCCAACATGCCGCTTTCTTTATTGAGACGGGACATTATCTGCTCGACAGTCTCGCCGGTTTTATGGACAAGAAACTGCACAATGGCCGGATCAATATCGCCGGCGCGTGTGCCCATGATAACTCCGGCCAGCGGCGTCAGTCCCATCGAAGTGTCCAGACATTTGCCGTCCCTGACCGCGGACAGCGAGGAGCCGTTGCCGACATGGACAA
Organism: Candidatus Margulisiibacteriota bacterium; assembly: GCA_031267055.1. GTDB lineage: Bacteria > Margulisbacteria > Termititenacia > Termititenacales > Termititenacaceae > Termititenax. The sequence continues at coordinate 14,560 of JAIRZV010000036.1, forward strand.
TTATCGCTTTCCAACCCGGCCTATTGTCCAGCAGCGCGGCCGCGCGTTCAGACACATAACGGTGCGAGCTGCCGTGAAAGCCGTACTTGCGAATTTTATATTTCTGCGCCAGCTCATAATTCAAGGCATACGCATAAGCGTATTCCGGCATAGTCTGGTGAAACGCCGTGTCAAAAATCGCCACCTGTGGCGTGTCTGGCATGACCTCGCGCGCCGACTCGATGCCCACGACATTGGGCGGTGTGTGCAGGGGCGCCAGATCTTTATTGGCCTTGATTTCCGCCAGCGCCGCGTCGTCGATCAACGCCGAGGCGGAAAAATTCACACCGCCGTGCACGATGCGGTGGCCGACGCCCTCGATATCAGCCAGTGAACTGATGAGTTTTGCTTCTTTGAGCAAAAAATCCAGCACCAGATGAAAAGCTGTTTGGTGATCAGCACAGTTGTCTTTGCGTTCGATTTTTTGACCGGCGTATTTGTGCACGATATTGGAATCTTTGAGGCCGATGCGGTCGATCAAACCGCTGGCCAGCGCTTTTTGCGCGTCCCAGTCATAGAGCTGATACTTGAGCGAAGAACTGCCACAGTTTACCGAAAGAATAGCCATTGTTACTCCTCTATCTGCAATTCTGTGACGATGACCGTGTTGACAATATCTTGCGCCGAACAGCCGCGCGAAAGATCATTGACCGGCTTGGCCAGACCCTGCAGGACGGGGCCGACCGCTTCGGCTTTGCCGAAACGCTGGACAAGTTTGTAGCCGATATTGCCGGCGTCAAGATCAGGAAAGATCAATGTGTTGGCGCGGCCAGCAATTTGCGAATCGGGGGCTTTGAGCTGGCCGACTGCCGGAATCAGCGCGGCGTCAGTTTGCAATTCTCCGTCGATGTCCAGCTCCGGATATTTTTCTTTGACGATACGCAAAGCGTCCGTAACTTTTTCCACAGCGGGATGCGCCGCGGAACCTTTGGTCGAAAAAGACAATAGCGCAATTCTGGCCGGGGCGCCAAGGATCTGCCGCATACTGTCCGCCGTGCACTTGGCAATGTCCGCTAATTGCGCGGCGTCAGGATCAGGATTGACCGCGCAGTCCGCAAAAAACAAAACGCCGTTCTCGCCGAAAGATCTGTCCGGCGAGATCATCATAAAATAACTGGACACCAGCGAGATATCTTTTTGCATGCCGATGCAAAACAGCGCGGATTTGATAACTTTGGCCGTAGCCGTGACGCAGCCGCAGGTCATACAGTCCGCCACGCCGAGGCCGACCAGCCCCGCGCCAACAAAAACTGGATCCTCCGTCATCAATTTTTGCGCCTCTGCCAATGTCGCGCCTTTGTGCTTGCGGCGTTCATAGTAAAGATCGGCGAGTTCGCCGGCGCGCGCGTAATTCCCAGGATCAATAATTTCCGCGGCGGTAAGATCCGCGCCGGCTTTGGCCGCCAGTTCTTTTATTTTGGCCGGCTCGCCGAGCAGGATCACCTGCGCGATTTTTTCTCTCAGAATAATATCCGCGGCTTGGAGGACGCGCGCGTCAGAACTTTCGGGGAGGACTACTTTTTTGTATTTGTTCTGGGCTTTCTTTTTAAGGTCTGCAAGTATGATGGACACGCGATCACTTCCCGGTTATATAGTGGCAAAAACAGGGAGTATTATACAGCGATTTAAAAAATCTGCAAAATGCGATCGTAATTAAATAATTTATCGGATGTGGCGTATTAATAAAGAACGCCCGCCAAAATATTGACGGGCGTTAAAAATAATGAGAAAACACTAGTTTTTATTTATCTTGATTTTGGTTTTCTATTTCTCCTAGACGTTTCTCGAGTTCTTCTATGCGCCTATTAAGGTTTTGAATTTCCGACCTTTGCTCTCGTCTCGCTATAAGTAGGTCTATACCTATATTACCTAAGGTATAAGTTTTCCTGTAGTCGGATAAGTCTAATAAGCTATCAAAATCAGTGTTGATTAATTTCTCGGAAAGGGGTTGTTTAGTCGTTAAAAGACCGTTTTCATCCGCCCATTGTATAAAATTTCTTTCTCTGACGCCATCGCTATTTCTCCACTCTGTGAAATTCTTGAGATATAAATCTCTGTCTTTCTCAAAGTCTTCCTTAATACGCGCGACTTTCTCCGCTTCCGTGAGTTTGCCGTCAGACTTGAGCTGCTCGATCAAAGCGTCCACTTCACCTATCCTTCCTGTTATTAAAAATCCGCCGACATCATTTACGTCCACCTTGCCGTCCGCTACTCTAGTTTGTTCTGCAGGAGTTCTGGCAACGACCTTCATATTATTAGTAAGTCGGTTAGGACTATACGCTGCTCTGCTCATATCATATTTTGCGTAAGGGCTGTCTTTCGGAGCGGGAACAGAAAAATGATACGGATGATTAGAAATTTCTGTCATAAAAATCACCTCCTCTCTTTGTTTATTCCAAACACAAAAAAACAAAAAGCTCCAACCAGCGCTAACCGGTCAGAGCTTTTATTTTTATCGCGTTTGTTCTGAAATGGATTTTTAGTGAATTTACACTAAAAATTCGGGGGGGGGGGGGTAACCGTCAAGCAATTATTAAAAATCATTTTATTTCCTCCAAGCAAGCTGTAGTATATATCACCTGCACACTATATGTATACCCACTTTTTTTAAAAATATACCCCCAGCCCGGTTGGCTGGGGGTACTTCCTCGGGCGCATTGAAATCCGCCCTCGGTTGTACCATATTTGAAAATTATACCTCTGATAATTTATCGTCAGAAATTTTTGTTTGTCCCAAATAAAAAACTATGCCCGGCGTAATCTTCATGTCTCGCTTTCGCTCGACACCCCACCAGTCTGCCGCTTACGCGAGCAGACAGCCTCCCCTTAATTAAGGGGAGGCAGCAACGCAGTTGCGGTGGGGTGTTTCGCCGCAGGCGAAACGTTAAAAGACTGGAGCTTAAACTCTACCCTGAATTTCCTGCTGCAACTTGCGGATAAAATCCGCGGTCTTTATGGTCTCCGATTTGCCATCCCTGTCGCGCGCGGCCACGGACTGCGTTTCAATTTCCTGATCACCCAGCACAGCCATATAATTAACTTTTTCTAATTGCGCGTCGCGGATTTTCTTGCCGATTTTTTCCGCTCGGACATCCAACTCCACGCGGATGCCAGCGGAACTTAATTGATCAAAAAGTTTCCGGGCATATTCGCTGTGCTTTTCGCTGATCGTCAAAATTTTCACCTGCGTCGGCGCCAGCCACAACGGAAACTTTCCGGCATAATGCTCAATAAGTATGCCCAAAAATCTTTCCATCGAGCCGTAGACCACGCGGTGTATCATCACCGGCCGATGTTTCTGATCATCCTGTCCAATATAATTCAAATCAAAAAGTTCCGGCAAATTCATATCGAGTTGTATAGTGCCGCATTGCCAGGTGCGTCCCAGCGCGTCCTTGATATGAATGTCAATTTTGGGGCCGTAAAAAGCGCCGTCGCCCGCGTTGACTTTGTACTCTTGGCCGGTGATCTTGAGCGCGTCCTCCAGCGCCCGCTCGGAGAGCGCCCAGGCTTCGTCACTGCCGACGGATTTTGCCGGACGCGTAGACAACTCTAGATGATAGGACAGGCCGAAAACGCTGTACATTTCCTCGACCAGTTTCAGGACATTTTGGATCTCCGGCAGTATCTGCTCCGGAGTCATGAAAATATGCGCGTCGTCCTGATGAAAAGCGCGCACGCGGAAAAGCCCCGACAGCACGCCGGATTTTTCGTGGCGGTGCACCAGCCCGACCTCCGCCGAGCGCAGCGGCAGCTCACGATAAGAATGCTGAGTTTCACTGTACAATAAAATGCCGCCCGGACAATTCATCGGCTTAATGGCAAAATCCTGTTCATCGATGCGCGTGGTGTACATATTTTCGCGGTAATTAAACCAGTGGCCGCTTTTTTCCCACAACGCGCGGTTGAGCATCACCGGAGTTTTAATTTCCTGATAGCCATACTTGCGGTGTTTTTCGCGCCAAAAATCCAGCAAAGTATTCCACAGGATCATACCTTTATTGTGGAAAAACGGAAAGCCCAAACCTTCATCATGAAAAGAGAACAAATCCAATTCTTTACCGAGCTTGCGGTGGTCGCGCTTCAAAGCCTCTTCCTGCACATGCAAATAATTTTCCAGCTCTTCTTTGGACGCAAAAGCCGTGCCGTAAATACGCGTCAGCATTTTGTTTTTTTCGCTGCCGCGCCAGTACGCGCCGGCAATTTTCAATAATTTTACCGCTTTAATCTGCGCGGCTTTCTCCACATGCGGCCCAGCGCATAGATCGCTGAAATCACCGCTGTCGTAAAAACTGATCTCGCCGTCGGTCAGATCCGCCAGCAATTCCAATTTGTACGGCTCATCTTTTAATAATTTTTCCGCCTCGGCTTTGCTGACTGTCCGGCGCGTAAAATGCGGATTTTGCTTAATGATTTTCTGCATTTCTTTTTCGATGGCCGGCAGGTCTTTGTCGCTGATGGTTACGCTTCGACTGCGCTCAGCGTTCTCGCTATCGCTCGAAAAATCAAAGTCATAATAAAAACCGTCGGCGATGGCTGGACCGATGGCGAGTTTGGCGTCAGGATAAAGATGTTTGACTGCGGCCGCCAGAATATGCGACGCGCTGTGCCTTAAAGTGTTTAATTCCGGCTTGGGGTCCCCACTCATAAAACTTTTCTCTCAAATTTAATTGTAAGACATCGGCAAACCCAGCATAATACCGAACGGCGTTTGCACCTCGCCGGGTTGCGGCCCATCAAAAAGTCCGCGTCTCACCAGCGAAAACATTATATCTTTTTCTACCTCAAATATCTGGCGGCGCGACAAAAAATAAAA
>JAIRZV010000073.1 GCA_031267055.1 Candidatus Margulisiibacteriota bacterium
CAGAGCATTTTTTCCTGATAATCAAACGGCGAGCCCAGCTGTTTGCGGCGCAGTCTGTCCGTCTCCAGAACAAAACCAAATCGCCTGGCGAAATAATCAAAAGAGCCGTTGATCGTCAGCGTGGCGGAAACCATGATGACGGAATTTTTTTGCGTGAATAAATATTCTTGCAGCAGTGCGCCGACATCGACAGGCGCGGCCTTGAGCAGTGTGTCGTAAGGCGCTTTGCCGCTCTGCAAGGCCAGCCACGCCACATAATTATCCGCGCCGGCGGCGACAATCTCGACTTTTTTCCACAACTCCTGCAAAGAATTTTTGGCACTGCGCAACGGCTGGGTATCCGCATCTTCCGGCAATTCGGCAAGATACTCGTCAACAAATTTTTGCATTTTGCGCAAATGCTTGGTTGTTTCCAGCCGCAGCATTTCCAGCGCCTGCCAGAGCGTCGGCCGTTTTTGCAGCTCGCGAATTCGCACCGCATGCTCCTCGCCTCGCCGGGCGTATTCCCGAGCCACGCGCGACAATTCCTCAAAATACAGACGCAGGTTTTCCCGAAATTTTCCCGCCAGACTTAAAAATTCCGGCTTGCGCACCTGCTGTTCGAGTTTCTTCACTTCATCGCCGCAAAAAGCGTAGCCGACTTCCAGCGACCAGCTGTCCGTAGCTGCCTCTTCCAGAGTATGCGCCTCGTCAAAAATAATCTGCCGGTGTTTTGGCAGCAGTTGCCCGCCGCCCAGCAAATCGGAAAAAACCAGCGCGTGATTGACCACGATCAGATCAGCAAATTTTGCCTGCCGCCGTGCATGCTGCAAAAAACAGCGCGCTCTGTCCGGACAAGCGTCGCCCAGACAGGTCAAGCCGTCCGAGCAAATTTGATAATGATATTTGCGTTCAATACTGGTATGCAGTTCGGCAAGATCACCCTGCGCGGTGGAAACCAGCCAGGAAAATAACGGCAAAATTTTGGCAATATCCTTGCTTTTGCTGAGGATCATCTGCCGCGCCAGCTCTTCAAATCGCCGCAAGCAAACATAATTTTGTCGGCCTTTGAGTACCATGATCTGGAACTGATCTTCGGGAAAAAGTTTAAGCACCGCCGGAATATCTTTTTCGACCAACTGATCCTGCAAAGTTTTGGTGCGTGTGGAAATCACCAGCGGTCCGCCGTTGCGCTTGAGCCAGAGCAGCGCGGACACCAAATAGGCCGCGGATTTGCCGCTGCCGGTGCCGGCTTCCAGCAGCAAATGTTCGCCGTGATTGAAAGCCGCCATTATCTCCGCGGCCATGTCCTGCTGCTGCGGACGATGCTCGTAATGCGGAAAATTTTTAAATTTGCCGTCCGCCGCAAAATATTCCGCCGCGAGACCCAAATCCAGCGCGTCGGCGTTTTCTTTTTCCTGCCAGTACAAAGATTTTTCAAAACGCTGTTTTTCGCCGATCGCGTTTTTCCAGCTGCCAGCGGCGCGTGCCACTGGCTGGTCCTGCGCAAGCATTTCCAGCACATCTTTTTCCACGCCCTGATAATCTTTTAATAATCTGCGCATCTGCTGAAAAACCGCGGGCGGCAGCGCGGCGATCGCCTCAAAACTTTTGAGCAAAAGTCTGGCCGTGGCCTCCGCGTCAGCCAGCGCGCGGTGCAAATGTTCCCCGGCTTCGATGCCGAGACTTTTGACCAGATCGCCCAGCCGGTGTGAGGACTGCGCCGGAAAAGCAATCGCCACCATGTCCTGCGTGTCCAGGCACGGCCGACCCAGCGGCGGCTGATCCAGACGCGCCAAAGAATCGTCGATCAGGCTTAAATCAAACTGCGCGTTGTGCGCGACAAACACCGCATCACCGACAAAATCCCGAAACTCGCCGGCGATTTCCCGAAAACGCGGCGCGTCCTTGACTGTCCGCGCAGTGATGCCGGTCAAATGCTGCACTATCGGCGGTATTTCGTGAAACGGCTTGACGAGCTGGGAATAACGGTCAGTCAATTGGTACTTGCCGTCCTTTTTTTGCAGACGCACCGCGCCGATCTCGATGATCTCATTATTCGGCGGCTGCAAACTGGTGTTTTCAATATCAACAATTACAAAATCCATTTCAATCCTTTCACTGCCGCGGATGCGCAGTCGCGTAAACGCGCCGCAAATGTTCGCGCGAGACAGAAGTATAGATTTGCGTGGTGGCAATATTGGCATGGCCGAGTATTTCCTGCACGGTGCGCACGTCCGCGCCATTCTCGATCAGGTGCGTGGCCAGAGAATGGCGAAAAGTATGCGGTGAAATATTTTTCAGCGAGCCGGCCTGCCGCGCGAGACGTTTCACGATCCGCCAGACCATCTGCCGCGTCAGCGCATGGCCGTTGTGCGAGAGAAATAATTCCAGCGCGGGATTTTTTAAAACCGCGCGGTCTTGCTCGACATATTCTTTGAGCGCGGCCAGGGCGCGCGCGGACAGAGGCACGAGGCGCTCTTTGGAGCCTTTGCCTTTGACTTTTAAAAAACACTCGGCGAAGTTCACCTCGGTTAATTTGATCTGCACCAGCTCGCTTACACGCATACCGGCGGAATACAGCAGCTCCAGAGCCGCGCGGTCGCGCGCGGACAGAGCGGTCGTTTCCAAAATCCGCGCGGTCTCTTTTTGCGACAAGGCTTTGGGCAGACGCGCCGGCAATTTGGGCATGGCTAAATCAGCAGCCGGATTTTGCGGAATAATATCTTCCTGATACAAAAACTTATAAAACGCTTTGACTGCCGCAAGTTTGCGCGCCACTGAAGAACGCTCCAAATCGGCCGGTAGCTCCTCGGCGTATTTTTCCAGAGCCAGCTGGTCTAAAATCAAATAATCAGGACATGTTCGGATAAAATGTTTCAAGTCGTTGGTGTAAGCCTCAACCGTCAGCGGCGAGTAGCCCCGTTCGTACAACAAATAATCCAAAAATTTAGCGACGTGCGGCGCGTTCATAAGCATTGGCGGACTGGAGCAAAGCCAGCAAATATTTGGGCAGCAAAGTCAAATTGCGCAAAGTGATGTATTCACGCGTGGAATGCACGTTTTCCATGCCGATGCCCAGGCCCACAGTTGGCACTCCGTAACCGAAAATCAGCGATGCGTCCGAACCGCCACCGGAAGCCAGAACTTTGTGCGGCAAATTTATTTTGCGCGCGGCCGCGCGAGTGATTTTAATAATCGCCGAATCCGCCGGCTGATTTACGGCTTCGTACACGCGTTCGTGTTTTACTTCCACCGAGCCGCCCAGTTTTTGCGCGGCCTGCTGAAAAGCGTCGATCATCGCGCGTACCTGCTTTTGCAATTTTTGCTCATTGCGGCTGCGTGCTTCGGTTTTGACCAGCGCTTCGTCCGGCACAATGTTGCCAGCCGAACCGCCTTTGATGATACCGATATTCGCCGTAGTTTCGCTGTCGATGCGACCGCTTTTGATTTTGGCGATGGCCAGACCGGCGATCTTTATCGCGTTTACGCCGTCCTCGGGATTCAGTCCGGCGTGCGCGGCTTTGCCTTTCACCTGAAAAGTCAAAATCTCCTGCGCCGGAGCTTGATTGATCACTGTGCCGACATCACCGTCGCTGTCCAGGACAAAACAATAATCCGCTTTGACATCCTCAAAGCGCAAAGCCTTGGCGCCATGCAAACCGATCTCTTCCTCGACAGTCAGAATAATTTTTATTTTATGGAATAAAATTTTTTTCTCTTTGAGCAGGCGCAGCATTTCCAAAATGCCGGCCAGACCGGCTTTGTCGTCCGCGCCCAACACTGTGTCACCGCCGCTGACAATTCTATCTTTTAAAATTTTCGGCTGAACATTATTGCCCGGCACCACCGTGTCCATGTGCGCGTTGAAAAGCACGACTGGCCCGTGAGCCAGCGCACCGTTGATAGTCAAATGAATATTGCCTTTTTTATCCGTCACCGGACGCTGACCCAACCGTCGCAATTCGCCAAGCAAATATCGGCGTATCGCCGCCTCATTGCGCGAGGTGGAGTTGATTTTCACCAGCTCGATAAATGAATTAATGATCCGTTGATCGGACATTTTTCCCCCAAAAGTACGCCAATTTTAGCATATTTA
>JAIRZV010000078.1 GCA_031267055.1 Candidatus Margulisiibacteriota bacterium
CGCCCCCCCCCCCCCCCCCCCCCCCCCCCCCCCCCCCCCCCCCCCCCCCCCCCCCCCCCCCCCCCCCCCCCCCCCCCCCAACTACCAACAACTCTTAAATTCAAAAATTTTTTCATCGCAAAACTCCATTTTTTTATTTTACAAATAGCGCGGCAAATATCTTTGCCCTCGCGAACACGGCATAGTAGATGCGTTGCATGCAACGCATCTACAACAGCGGGCAAAATATTTACCGCGCTATATTTTTACTGCCAAAAAACTCACATGCTCACACAAAAGTAATTACCCACTTATCGACAAAATATACATCCGAAATGCATCGATATTTTTTGGGATATTCATTGCCCAAAAAATAATACCAAGCCGCGACCGGCGGCTGGTGAATTTTCTCGCTGGAAAAATTGGGGTTGGATTTTTTTAGGTTTTCGTGTTAGTTTCAACCCACGTTTTGGGGGAAGGATAAATCATGCTCGATATGACTAAAGGCAGCATTTCCAGATTGCTGCTGCTGTTTACTATTCCGATGTTTATCGGCAGCGTGTTTCAACAGCTCTACAATGTGGTGGACCGCATGATCGTCGGGCAGGTTATCGGCGAAAAAGCGCTGGCCGCGGTTGGCGCGTCTTTTTCGGTGGTTTTTTTGCTCATCGCTCTGGCCATGGGCGCGACGATGGGCGTGTCCGTGTTGGTCTCGCAGTATTACGGCGCGAAAAATTATAAAAAAGTCCGGCTCTGTGTCGAGACTTCGTATCTTTTTATGACGGTGATTTCACTGGGGCTGATGCTGCTCGGTTTTCTCTGCAATGATTTTATTCTGCGCCTGCTGGATACCCCGGCCGAAATTCTCGCCGACGCCGAGATTTATCTCAACACAATTTTTGCCGGTATGTTTTTGTTTTTTGGCTACAATCTCGTCAGCGCAATACTGCGCGGGCTTGGCGATTCCAGCACGCCGCTGTATCTTTTGATTATTTCCACGCTGATCAATATCGTGCTGGATTTGGTTTTTGTGCTCTGTTTTCACTGGGGAGTATTCGGTGCGGCTTTTGCCACGATTATCTCGCAGGGCGTTTCTTTTCTGGGTGGCCTGTATTATCTGCAAAGGATCAACCGCTTGTTTCGTGTCAATTATTGGCGTCTGCGCTTTGACCGCGAGATTTTTACGCGCAGCATGCAGATCGGCTTGCCCAGCGGTGTGCAGCAAATGCTCGTGGCGGCTGGCATGATGGTTTTGCACCGGCTGGTCAATGGTTTTGGCACCAATGCGCTGGCGGCTTTCACTGCGGCAGGCAGCATCGACGCTTTTGCCATGATGCCGGCTATGAATCTCTCCATGGCGATGTCCACTTTTGTCGGACAGAATATCGGCGCGGGCAAGCAGGATAGAGTGCAGGGCGCAGTCAAGGTCGGTTTGCTGCTGGCTGCGGCGATCGCGACGACGGTGTCGCTGGTTGTGGTGTTTTTTAGCAAATGGCTGCTGCTGATTTTTACTTCCGAGCCAGCGGTGCTAGCTATCGGCCGCGACTATCTGCATATTGTCGGCAGTTTTTATTTGCCATTTATGTTGATGTTTATTTACACCGGTGTTTTACGTGGCGCGGGCGACACTTTTATCCCAACTTTGCTGACGGTGCTGTCGCTCTGGATTATCCGCGTGCCGGCAGCGGCTCTACTCTCGGTGCACATTGGCTTGAACGGCGTGTGGTGGTCGATGCCGATTTCCTGGGGGCTGGGCGTGATTTTTTCCGCGGCGTATTTTTACAGCGGCGGCTGGCAAAAAAAAGTACTCGTAAAACCCAGCAAGGAAAATATAGCAAAAGCGGAGATCTTGAACGAGCTGGAAGTTTTGGATTTGGAGAAAAAAGAGGTTCGCCTTTAAAATTCCTGTATATTTTCTACAGTTACTGCTTGACAAATATTCTCAAATCTTATATCATACTAATATGATATGAATAGTATATTAGGAGAAGCGCAGATGGCGGCGAAAGAAACGGCTAAATCTCATGAAGACAAAGTTCTAAAAAAGATCGCGCAAATTTTGTCCGAACTGCATTACGGTACTATTCAAATTACCGTGCACAATTCACGGGTGACGCAAATAGATAAACTGGAGCGTGTCCGCGTGTTGCGCGAGGATTATGTGGACGCCGGCGGCGCGATATAGATATAAAGGAGGCGTGGCTGAAAAATTGTGCGGGATTTGTGCGGCAAACCGGATATAATAAATATTGTAAAAACAAAGGAGTAAAATCATGGCGGACAAGAAAAAGAAATTATCAATAATTGTTTTCAGCGGGGATTATGACAAGGCTTTTGCGGCATTTACGATAGCCTCCGGCGCGGCGGCTCTGGATTATGAAGTGAATTTGTTTTTTACCTTTTTCGGTTTAGATATCATTAAGAAAAAACGTGGTCGGCATTTTTTGGGTAAAGGTTTCCGCGCCCGTTTTTTCAATTTCCTGCTGGGCGGCCGCAGCAATTTGCCGCTCTCCCGCCTGAATTTTGCGGGATTAAGCCCGCTCCTGCTCGGCAATCTGGCCAAGAAGCGCAATGTGGCCGGAGTTGATGAATTGATCGACGCGTCTATCAAACTGGGCGTGAATTTTTACGCCTGCGAAACGGCCGGAGTGATTCTCGCTCTGCAAAAAGACGATTTTATTCCCGAAGTCAAAAAAGTAATTGGCATTGGCTCGTTTTTGGAATTGCAGGAGGGCGGCACGACGCTGTTTATTTAAATGAGCATTGAGTGGCTGGATATTACCGAGGAGCATTGCCCGATGACTTTCGTGAAAACGAAATTCGCTTTGAGCAAATTGGCCGACGGCGATATTCTGGAGGTGTTGCTCACTGCCGGCGAGCCGCTGGACAATGTGCCGCGGTCGGTGCGCGAGCAGGGTTATAAAATTTTGAGCATCGAACAAATCGACGCTGAAGTGCATAAAGTAACGATAAAAAAGTGAAACGTTTTTAAAGAAGTTACGATATATATATCTATCGAGCAGACCTCTGCAGATAAATAAAAAAAGCAGAGGTATGCGTTATGTTACAAAAAATTATTGTGGATGCGGTTGTTGCTTTACGAGAGAAAACCGAGTCGCAAAATCCTGCGGCGGAAATTTCCGTGCCGGATATTTTGGCCGAAAATATCAGTCTGGAAAATAAACTGGAATTTTTGCGCGGACAACTGGCCGGCAATGAAGCCGGGGAGATTACGGTATTTGGACACATTCGCCAGCTCTACGCCGACTACACAGCGCAGGGCAAACAACTGGATTTTCTCATCGAATACGAAAAATGGTTCAGTCGGCGTTTTGGCAACACGCATACCAACGACACCTTGACGGCGGATTTTTCTCACACCGCGTTTAACAGCCTGCTCGCGCTGATCCACAAAGCCTTAAAAGCTGAGGCGGAGAATTATGTAGTGCTGCCGGTGGGGCAGGGCACTTCCGGCGCGCTGGAGCGTTTGCACAAAATACTCGGCATTGACATCGCGCCTGCCGCTCTGGAGCGCGTGGCCGGAGCGCAGCGGACGCGCCTGCTGGAATTAAAAGACCAGCTCAAAAGATTTGCGGAGCAGAAAAGCCGCTGGGAAACGCAGTACAAAAAAACCAAAGACAAATGGCTGCTGACCGAGATCGACGCGCTGGACGAGGGGATCGCCGCTGTTCATAAACTGATCGATGAGTGGATCAAAGAATTTATTCCGACCGCAAACCGGCCGGTGATTTTGATCACCGGACAGGAGCATCACGGCAACACGCTGCCGTATGACGGCACTCTGGCAGATAAAATTATTGTGCCGTTTGCGCCTGGCACGGTGGATATTGACTTGGCGGCTTATGAAAAACTTTTGCGGGATTTGCGGGCGCAGGGACGAAAAATCATCGTGTCTTTTTCCGCGGCGTCCAATGTCACGGGACATAGGACGGATATTATTGCCACAGCGACACTGGCCAAAAAATACGGCGCGCTGACGATTTACGATCACGCCGCGTCGCTGGCTTATGAGCCGATAGATTTGAGTCCGCGCGCCGCGGACGGGCGGCCGCTGATCGACGCGGTGGTGGCTTCGCCGCACAAATTGCCCGGCGGACCGGGCAGCACCGGATTGCTGGTGTTCAATAAAGCTATTTATCCGGCACAATTGGGTCCCACCAACAAAGCCGGCGGCACGGTTTGGCATGTTTCGCTCTGGGACGTGGAGTATTCGCGCGATATTCTGGAGCGCGAACTGTCCGGCACGCCCAACGGCATCGGGGTTTTGCGGCTGGGGCTGGCTATAGATTTGTCCTACAATATTATCGGTTTTGAAAATATTCAGGAAATTGAACACACCTTGTCCAAGCCCCTGTTTAATTATTTGCGTGGCGAGCCAGATATTATTCTCTACGGCGATCAGGAACTGGAAAAACGGACGCCGATTTTTTCTTTTAATATTAAGCATGGTGACGGAACGCTACACCCCAATTTTGTGGCCAGAGTATTGAGCGATCTTTTCGGCATTCAGACGCGGCCGGGCTGCTCCTGCGCCGGCGAGTATGGCCATTATCTTTTGCAGATCAGCGAAAAGTCTTCCCGCGTTATGCAGGAATTTGTGCGCCGGGGTATTTTTGCCGGCAAGCCGGGCTGGGTGCGCCTCAATCCGCACTGGCTGTTCACGCCGGAACAGGTGAGTTATATCACCGAGGCGCTGAAATTGATTTCCGCGCACGGCCACAAATTACTTTCTCTGTATGAGCTGGACTTTGACGGCCGATTTCGGTTCAAAGCCGCTTTTAAGGACGCGGAATATTTTGATGTGAATGTGGCTGACGCGGAAAATGTCAGTGTGGCGCAGGCCGCGCGAATTTTTCAGCGCCGGCAATTATTGGACACGCAGGTTAGACCGGCTGGCAGTAAATATGTTTACCGCCGCGCGCTGCTGGACCAGCTGGAAAACGCCGAGATTTTTCTCAGCGCTTTGCCGGACAATACAGACCGGCTGCGGACTTTGACTCTGGAAAAACACGGCGCGCCACTGCCTTTGCTTTATGAAAGCCTGACGCCCGGCTTTCGGGAAAAACTAGATGCGCTGAATAGACAGGAATTTGACGCGCAGCCGTTCGACGACGGAATCGCGGCTGGTTATTGAATAACGCCGTCTTTTAATTCCAGAGTTTGATTGCCTATTTTGGCCAACTCCGGATTGTGCGTTACCAATATGATCGTCAGATTTTGTTTTTGATTTAATTCCAGCAGCAGATTTTTAATTTCTGCCGAACGCCGGCTGTCCAGATTGCCGGTCGGCTCGTCGGCGATGAGCACAGACGGATTGTTGATCAGCGCCCGGGCTATGGCCGTCCTCTGCATCTCACCGCCGGATAACTGGCCGGGCAAATGATTGGCTCTTTTGTCCAAACCCAGCATTTGGAGTATTTCAGTCAGTCTGGCGGAGTTGGCGCGCAGTCCGGGCTGAAACACAGCCGGCAGCAAAATATTTTCTTTGACGGTCAGCGTTGGCAGGAGAAAAAATTTTTGAAACACATAGCCGAAAATTTTCCGGCGGACTTTGGTCAACGCGGACTCGGACAGACTGACCTTGTCTTCAAAAACAGTTTGGCCGTCGATGACCAAAGAGCCGGCAGTCGGATTGTCGAGACAGCCCAGCACATTGACCAGCGTGGTTTTGCCGGAGCCGGACGCGCCGGTGACCGCGATTATTGCGCCGCGCTCGACAGTGAAGCTGGCCTTGTGCAACGCATAGATTTTCTCCGCGCCGCGCGTGTAAATTTTGGTCAGATTTTTAGCCTCGATAAACGCCATTATTCCACGCTCCTGATACTGTCCAGCGGTCGGATAGACGCCGCGCGCAGGGACGGGTACACGCCGCCGGCGACGCCGACCAGAGTTATGGAGACAAAAGCAAAAATTACCGTCGGCCAGCCGATGATTATCAAACTGCCGTTCGGCGCGAAAGGCAGGAGATAGCGAATGGCCATTTCCGAAAAGCTGGAAAATAAACAAGCAAAAATAATTCCGGCCAAACTGCCCAGCGCGCAGAGCAGAGTGGTCTCGATGAGTATCATTTGAAACACATCGCGGGGCAGCGCGCCGATGCTTTTCAAAATACCGATTTCCTGAAAACGCTCAAACACGGACATCAGGACCGTATTTAGTACGCCGAACATCGCAATCAAAAAAGCGATAAAAGCGATGGACAGGACTATGACTTTGGCGCTGGCTACCAGACTCAAAATAGTGCTTTTGACCTGTGCCATAGACACGACCTGCACATCAGGCAGAGTGTACAGATCTTCCTCAAAAGCGGTTTGGTCGGCCTCTTGTTTCAAGCGCAGACCCAGCATCGTCAACTGTCCTTCTTTGCGGAAAATTTTTTGCGCGGCGCGTAGCGGTAGGAAAATCATGCCGTCATCCTGCGTGCCGGTGCGTTTCAGGACGCCGGTTACTTGGAATTCTTGTGCGCTGCCGGGCAAGAGCATCACATCGCCGGCTTCGCGTTGCTCCAGCTCCGCGGCTTCGTAGCCCAGCACTATTCCCTCCGTGCTGTCCGCGCTGAACCACTTGCCCTGATTGAATTGCAGATAAGGTTTCAGGGCCGGATAAGTTTGTGGATCGATGCCCAGATAGACGATCGTGCCGCCGCTCTCGCCTTTGTTGGGATCAAACTCCGCGTGCATCAACATGTCCGTGGCCGCGGCCACTTCCGCGCGCTCCGCCACGTCCCGCACCAGCGCTTCCGGCATGTAACGCAGACCGGTGCCGCCTTTGAGCATCAGTGTGGCCGCTTCGTAAGGACAGCCTTTGGCGGTCAGGACGATTTGAAAACCCATGCTTTCGATATTTTCATTGAGCGATTGCTCATAGCCTTTGTTAAAGCCGAGCAGCGTAACTAGCACCCATGTCGAAAGCAAGATGCCAGCGAGCGTAAACAACGTGCGCGTTTTGCGGCGCAGCAGATTTTTGTACGCGACCTGAAAGATATTCATCTAATCTCCTCTGTAAAATAAATTTTGCTCCCCTTATTTAAGGGGAGCTGGCTCGCGCTAGCGAGACTGAGGGGTTGGTTTTTATTAAAAACAAAAATATCCATTAAAATCAAATTTTTCTTCACCGCGCGCAAAGTGGCTTGAAAATCCGCCGCGTCTGCCGGACTGGGATTTTTGATAGCCTGCACTTTGGCGCCGCCGCCGGAGCCGGTCTGCACATCATAAGTCAAAAAATCTCGGAGCGACAGTCCGCGAAATTGCGCCGCGAATTCCGGCGAACGCAATTCTTGGGCCTGACGGGAAGTGAGTTTTTGATAATAAAAATGTTTAATGACGCCTTGCGTGTCGTAAGCCAGAAACACCTGCAGGCCGCCGTATTTGCCTTTTTGATTGATGCCGTGAATATAGCCGATAATTTTCTCGCCCTGATACAGTGTGTATAGTGTGTAAGGAACATCGATAGTTTCGTACAGGCCGGAAAATTTGT
>JAIRZV010000130.1 GCA_031267055.1 Candidatus Margulisiibacteriota bacterium
AAAATCTCAACGCTACATCACGCTGGACAGCGCGTATATCACGCCGCCGGAAATTTGTGGCACGCGTTTTGAAGCGGACTTTCACAGATTGCAGAAAAATTTGCTGGCTTTGTACGAGCAATTTTACGCAAAACTAAAAATTTATATTTGGAAAAAACACGCTGATCTGGCCGCCGCGCCGCAAAATAAAAATCTGCTGGAAGGCTGGGCCAAAGAGGACGCGCGCTATATCACCAGTCTGTCCGTCGGCGCGCAGGCCGGCCTGACTCTCAACGCGCGCAATCTGGAGAAAATGCTGAGGCGTTTTGCTTCGCACTCTTTGCAGGAAATACGCGATCTGGGCGCCGGTTTACACGCGCTGGTCAGGGATATTGCGCCGTCCATTATCAAGTATCCCGAAGCCAACGCTTATGACCGCGATACATACGCTGATTTGCGTAAATATACGCAAAAAATTATCAAAAAAAATAGCCTTATTTCACGAAAAAATAAGTTATGTCGATTGGTCGATTACACTAAAAATGGTGACGCCAAAATACTCGCCGCGCTGACCGCTGGATCGGCAAATTTGTCCTACAAAGACGCTTTGGCTGCCGTGCAAAAAATGACCCTGAAACAAAAACGGGAAATTTTCAAAATCTGCGTGCAAAACATGCAAATGTGGGACGTCATGCTGCGCGAGTACGAATTGGCGGAGCTTACCTTTGAATTAATTGTTTCGGCTAGTTGTTTTGCCCAGCTCAAAAGACATCGTTTGCTCACTTTGCTGGCTGCGGATTATGAGCCGGCTCTGGGTCTGCGCCTGCCGCCGGCGATCGAGGCGGTCGGTCTGGCCAGAGATTTTGTCCGCGCGGCTCACGACGCGGAAAAACTTTACACGCAGCTCCAGAAAGAAAATCCTGCGGCAGCGGATTACGTACTCACCAACGCGCATCAGCGCCGCGTCATCTGCAAAGTAAATCTGCGCGAGTTGTATCACATCTCACGTCTGCGTGAGGACGCGCACGCCCAGTGGGACATACGCGAAATTTCTACGTTGATGACCGCCGCCGCGCGCGAAGTTTTTCCGCTGACCGCGTCTTTCCTCGGTGGCAAGGATCAATACGCCGAGTTGCGCGCCAAGGTTTGCTGGTAAGTCTAAATTTTTTTACTGGTTTTTTGCAGGAACACTTTGTTCGTAAAGCTCATGCGGCGCAATGTCTTGACCATTGGCCCATTCGATTCCTCGTCCGCCTGATATTAAACGAACAGTTTTAAAATAATTAATATCGTGTAATTCACTATACCAATTCCCGGAAATATAAGGTAAAACTTCAAAAATTTTATTTTCACCGGTTTCATACGACAACAAAAGTCGGTAAGCATCAAGAGGAACAACTTTTTTTATTTTGGGCTGCAGCATAGTAATCTTCTATTGCAAAGGAGCGATTTTGAAAAATTGCTCGCCGTTTTCCAAAAGATGCCAGTTTGCTTGTAATTCTTCCTGATGTATTTCCAGCCAAGCGTTTAGCAGTTTCATTTTGGCAGTCGGCATATCGCCTTCTAGTTTTTGGCCGTCTATTGTTACAACAACTTCTTTGCCGGAATATTCAGCATGTACGTGTGGTAAATGATGTTTGCCTGATTTTTCTTTGTACATTCTAACGATTATTCCGTAAAACATTGATATTACCGGCATAAAACCTCCTATGTAAAATTATAGCATATCTTTTTTCACAAATTTTCAATCAATAAATTTCAATGCATTTTAAAGACCTATTTTGTCGATAAAAAGCAGAGCGAATATTTTGCCGCCGCGCGCCGTGGCCTCTCACTTAACGTCGGCTACTTTGTAGCCTTGTTAAGTTCGAGCCAAAACGCGCTTACGGCAAAATATTCACTCTGCTTCGTTGTGTTAGTGAGGAGTATATTTTCTAAAAAAGTGGGTATAGCTATGGCTGAAAATAATTTTAAAATTCGGGAGCGCGAGATCATGACTGGGGAAATCAAACCGCAGATTTTGTCTTTGGAAGAAATAGTGCGCCGGCAAGAAATAGCCAAGTATGGTCAGGCGGTCAGCGCGACCTGTCCGGTTGTCCGCAGAACCGACGGTCCGACTATCATCGCGGTGGAGGAATAGGGTATGAGATTTTGGAATACCAATCTTGTTGGTGGAGCTGCTACTTCTACCACTTATTATTATGTATCAAACGAAGGCCAGCAACAAAAAATAGAAGGTACAAGCGACATTAATGATAAAGACTATCATGATGAATACGATGTTTCTGGCAAACAAGTTACTGGAAAGCAATTATTCGATGAAAATAAGTCGGCATTACTGGATATATTTGTGAAACAAATGGCAACGAAAGATCCGCCTGATATAGCCGGACTAGCGACCCTTTATAATAATGCTCAAAGTTTGCAGCCACCAGCCGGGAAATCAGTGCTTAATGCGCTATTTAATAGTCAAGTGAGCAACCCAGAAGTTTATAATAAAAGGGGCATAGTGACGTATGAACTAATAAAACAAATGGTGACAAAATCCCCACCTGATATAGAAAGATTGACTGCCCTTTGTGAACATCTTGATTTGAAGGGATACACTGAAGAAGGAGGAACACTAGAAAGCCTTTATAATGACTGGGGGCTTATAGAAAATAGTGTTCCTAAAAGTAGCTTCGATCAATTGATACAAAATGTTAAAAGTACTCTGCAAAATGTTGCGGGCGTTTCTGATGACTTAAAAGCTTTCCTGAATCTGAGCGAGGGGGGGGCGACGACGAGCCAAGCCCCAAATGATTCAAGTAAAAGCGGCGAGGTTAATTCTGGTTTTGTGGCTAATGGAATATCCCAAAATATCGTTGCCGGACTAAGTCAGGAAAACAATGGAGTTTCAGGAATTGATCTCAAAAAATATATGTCTGCAGAAGAAGTTTTAGAAGCCAACACTGCATTGAGAGCGTCTAGAACAAGTGGCATGAGTAATGATGTTTTTGAGAATCAGTATGGTATGTCTAGATCTAACGCCGAAAACATTATAGAAAATATAATCAAGGAGTCTGCCCAGCAGAATAGATTAGACAATTTATTTTTTGATCTGAGAAGCGAAAATGGTTCACCTGAGACGCTTAATAATGCCCGCACTGTGCTCATGAATACTATGTTGAGAATGTATGGCGGCAGTAGCAGAGAAGCAAAAATTGTAACTTCGTTCATAGATAAGTATTTGACAGAGCTTATTGTGCCGACGGACGAGATTTCCACTGAAAATGCTAAGCTTGTTTTTGACATTATAAGAGGGACTGGCAAAGAGCCTAATTTTTCAAACTTGGCTAATATTACCAAACATCTCTTAAATGGCAGCACTAACGATAAACTTTTATTGACCAGTTTAATGTTGTACCGAGACGAGAAGGGTGCTTATCCTTTCCAGCAAACCTTGCGTTATCTGATATTTAATAAGGATGTGGCTGGGATTGGCGGTCCTCATCTAACGAGAAGTATCTGTGACTTTACAGAAAACATTAAAATACCGGCAGATATGGATAATAAAGAAGGAAATATAGCCATGCTGGTTTCGCTCAAGACAGAGTTTGCCAATGGCGCGGCTCTGGTCAAATATGACCATGATTTTGACGGTAAAATAAGTCATGCTGAAATGCACGGCGGGATCAATATTGGTACAGACTCAAACGGACAGCCTAAATATAGTTTTGCTATGAATCCTCAAGACGCTATGCTTTTTTATAGCGAGCTGGTCAATAGAGGCACGCATTTTGCTTATGGCGCGGAATCTCGACTCAGCAGTGATGCCGAGGACCCTAATAAACCTAATGCTAGTCTCTCTAGCGATCCAAATAAGGCTCTTAAGCAAGTAATGGATCATCTGATCGGGCAGAACTCAAACATCAAATTCGGCGCGGGAATATCGATGCTCCTGTTTGGCGGTTATGTCGGCGGTGTCGCCGCGCTGGCCGGAATATGTCCGCCCTTGGCCGTGCTGCTGGGTGTGGTTACCGCGGAATCTATTGGCGGCGTTGCCGCTGCCGGTGGGGATGCGGTCAGTAACGCGCAGGCGCGCTTGATGTTTGCCAATAGTCTGCCGGTAATACAGAGGATCTTTCAGGATGGCGGTTTGTTGAGTTTTAGTCAAAATGAGTTGAATAAGTTTATGGAAGGACTTAGTGAGATATATATACAAAATGACGAACAGAAGGAAATGGTAGAAGAACTATTGAGGGCGATTCGTATAGGTATTGAGAATATGGATAATGGAGAAGACAAAAACAGGTGTAAGGATCGTATGACAAGAGCTATAACAGCTTTAGAACGAAAAGGGCTGAAAGCAGAATACGAAAAAAATAACAAAGGAGAAGACATTCTTGATAAACCAATAAACAATTTTGCTAAATTTAGAAACCTATTTAGGAACGAAGTAACAGGAGCTAAGCTTGATTTTGAAGAAATATCTAAACAAAATGAAAACAAGATAGACTTTACGAACCTGCTTGTTGATACCACTCCGCGCAACCCGGAAGAGGCATATAAACCCAAAGCGGATGACGTGGATATGAAGGGAATTCAGCTTCCCGACGGCACAACAGTTGACATCAGCGGCTATATTAAAGACCCTCAGGTGAGAAGGATTTTAGAGCGCACCAGTTCGCCTATGGGTTTGGACACCAAGCCGGCAGGCATTATCCGCGGCTCGGATTTTGCCGCGTTAAGTGAAAATGACCGTCTTAGTCTCATCCGGGATATTTTTAACGCTAATTCTGTGCCGGCTCTGAGTGTAGACCAAAAGCTGGAAGTATTGCTTGATCTGGTGGAAAAATGGGGCGGCGAGGATAGTCCCGGCGGCAAGGCTCTGCTGGATACTCTCTTTAAATATTGCTACAACGGCGATAACAATAGCACCAATGGACATCCTACAATGTCTCCGGCTTTTACCAGTGCGATAAACAATAAGCTCAACGCTAATAAGGGTGGCGCCCTTACAAGATACCTCGAAAATCCCTCAAACTATTCTGTTCTGCGCAAAGTTGTCCGGCATTGTCTTGATGCGGACGACGAAGAGAAAAACAACAGGAATCATGGTCTTACACAAAGCCGCCAGGTCTTGAAGACTTTGTTGGGAAGCAGTGAGATCGCTTTGGTCAAGAATACTTTATTTATTATTCAAGAAGCTTTTGACGCTACCGGCGGCGCGATCTGGGATAGTGATGTTCGCTGGGCGCTCACGGGATCCAAAAACGGCAGGCCTACTGCGCCTTTATTCAATGAAGGTGATTTAGCCTTGACGTGCGTGATAGGAAACGACGGCGCAACTGTTATAACTGTTAAAGATGCGCTGGAAGGTATATTGACTAAAGGCCAAAACTTAAAACTGGAAAGGGTACTTCCGCCTAGTACTAATGCTGCCAGTAATGACAGGTTCGCGGACGCCCAGAGGCGTATAGCCACAGCGAAAAATGTGCTTCTTAGTGAGCAATATAGGGAATGTATAGACGCTAGTTTCTCTTCTCTTTCTTCTCTTGACATCAACAAAGATACTTTTGTCCGAGTCATTAGCGAAAACTGTCCATTTATCGATTTGCGTAGTCTGAGTGAGAATCAGGTCAAAGAGTTTATAAAGGCTTTCGCAGATAATATGAAGTTGGCACGAGAAATCGATCCTACTTCTTCAGATGAGGAAAAGGCGTACAAGAAGAAAACCTTGATAGAGCAAACACAAGAAATGTTTACTAAGGTAGGTATGGGGGAAGTCTTTGCCAAAGCGTACTCGTCAGAACATTATGTCTTGGGTATTTATGATAAAGATAAATCATATAAAGAATCTTCCCGCGCGGAACAGGTCAACAGAAATGGCGGCGACAATACCAGGGCATTGAGTTACCAATATATTGCCCCGGGGTCTGATTCGGGAGCTGTGGCTTCGTTCCGCAATTCTACTTTCAATAGTGGCGGCGGCGGCATAAGCAGAAATGGAAATACTCCTTATGAGATGGCGCTGGCTGATAAGGATACGAAGATTCATAGAGGACCTGAGGGCGAGATATATTTCGTTGTTAAGATAGGTGGTAAAGAAATAAAGATTCAGCCGCAGAAATTTACAAAAGATGGACCCAAAGGTATAGAGCTAGATCACGTGTCAGAGGAAAATTTAAAAGACGCGTTGCTGGCTGAATTAAGAAAAGAAAATAGTGTGGGGTTTGAGCTAACTGAGTATCCACCGCCTGCCCAAGCGCCATCGCCGCCTGAGCAACCGTAAATCTTGACTTTTTATTCAAAAACAGTATAATTTATATACCAAAACGGAGTAAAAACGTGGGTTTTGAATTTGACGAGCGCAAAAGCCGGGCTAATCTGGCGAAACACGGCATCGATTTTGTGCAAGCGCAAAGTTTGTGGGATGACGATAATTTGGTGGGATTTGAAGTCAACACAGCATCAGAACTGCGGCATATATTGATAGGCCGGCTTGGTGGAAAGTATTATACAGCAGTAATTACTTATAGAGGAGAAAATGTGCGGATCATTTCCGTGCGGCGGTCACGCAAAAAAGAGGAGGATTTTTATGAAAATAACAGCTGAAGAATTCGACAAAAAATTTGAGGCAGGCGAGGATGTTTTTCCATATTTGGATTTAAACAGCGTTTATCACCCAAATAAAGTAAAAAGAATAAATGTAGATATTCCTGCGTGGATGGTGAAATCTCTGGATAGAGAAGCTGTGCGTCTCGGCGTCACCAGACAATCCGTTGTCAAATTCTGGCTGGCCGAACGTCTTGGCTCTGCAGCATGACTGCCCCAAACACCGAACGCATTTTAGCCGAAATCGCCGCCGCGCGGTTTGCGCCGCCGGAAAAATCTTTCGCCGAACGCAAGGCCGAGCTGTATCCGAAATTTGAGAACTTTGCTAAAATCGTGGAGCAATACATCGATGATCCGCGGATACTGGCGGAGCTGGCCGCGATCAGGAAGAAGCTGCAATGAGCGGTAAGATCAAGATCGGCATTATTGGCGCGACGGGCTACACCGGCGCGGAATTGTTGCGTATTTTGCTCGACCACCCGCATGCGGACTTTCAATATCTGACATCCACTTCGGCGGCGGGGCAGGATATCGGAGAAGTTTATCCCTTTCTGCGCCCGCGTTTTTCTCAAAAATTGACCGAGTACAAATTGTCCGAGGCGCAAAAACTCGACGTCGTTTTTATCTGCCTGCCGCACGGCAAATCCATGGAACTTGCGCCGGAATTGATAAACGCCGGTGTAAAAGTTATCGATCTCGGCGCGGATTTTCGTTTCCGCGATCCGGCTGTTTATGAAAAAACCTACCAAAAGCACACTGCGTCGGAGCTGAACGCGCAGGCTGTTTACGGTTTGCCGGAATACAATCGTGCACAATTGAAAAAAGCCAAATTAGTCGCCAATCCGGGCTGTTATGTCACCGCGGCGACGCTGGCTTTAAAGCCGATTGTCGAAAATTTGGCTTTTGCCGCAGACTCGATTATTATCGACGCCAAATCGGGCGTTTCCGGAGCCGGTCGCGCTTTGCGTCAGGACACCCATTTTCTGGAAGTGTATACCAATTTTTCGACTTACAAACTTGGTGTACATCGCCATCAACCTGAAATAGAACAAAATATTGGTGCATCCGTGGTCTTTTCACCGCATTTATTGCCGGTAAATCGCGGCATTTTAGCGACAATTTACGTGAAATTACACGAAAAAACAACAGCGGATAATATATTATCTATATTGCAAAAACAATATAAAAATGAGCCTTTTGTGCGTATCGTGGAAAAGGCGCCGACTTTAAAAGATGTCGTGGGCAGCAATTATTGCTTGATTTCTCCGACTATTGTCGGCGACGGCAGTCAGTTGATTTTGGTCTCGGCGCTGGACAATCTGGTCAAAGGCGCGTCTGGTCAAGCTGTGCAGAATATGAATATAATGTTTGGCCTGCCGGAAACTACGGGTTTGGAAAGACTGGCTTTAAATCCGTGAGTTGCTTAGAAATTTAGCGCGAGAAATACCTTTAAGCGCAATAAATATCTTTGCCGCCGCGCGTGGTGGCTTCTCACTTAACGTCGGCTACTTTGTAGCCGTGTTAAGTTCGAACCAGACGCGCTCTGGCAAAATATTTATTGCACTGTAAGATGAATTATGAGAATGTATAGTGCGAGAAATACTTTGCCTGAAGCGGCCGTAACCTTCAGTGCTATGCCGTGGCCGCGCAGGTAAAGGTATTTCTCGCACTATTAAAGACAAGGAGTAAAAAATGTTGCCCAAAGGTTTTCAGTATGCCGGAGTACATGCCGGTTTGAAAGACAGCGCTAAAAAAGATATGGGGCTGATCGTTTCCGAGAAAAGAGCGGTTTGTGCTGGTGTCACTACGACAAATCTGGCTTGCGCGTCCTGCGTCAAACGCGATCGCAAAATTTTGCGCCGCGGCACGGCTAAAACAATTATTGTGAATACCAAATACGCCAACGCCTGCTCAGGTAAACAGGGCGATAAAGATGACGCTGAATACGCCAAAATCGCGGAAAAACTTTTCGGCGGACCGGTTTTGACCGCTTCGACCGGCGTGATCGGCCAAAATCTGCCGATGGACAAAATTAAAAAAGGCGCGGAATTGTTGCAAAAAAACTTAAAAAATGATTATGACGATTTTGCCGAGGCTATTTTGACCACGGATCTGGTTGTGAAAAAAATTACCAAGACCATTCAACTGGTTGGCCGCGATGTTACTATTTGTGGCGTAGCCAAAGGTTCCGGCATGATACATCCCAATATGGCCACCATGCTGGCGTTCATTACCACGGACGCCTCGATAAATCACAGTCTTTTACAGCGAGTTATTCGTGAAGTTACCGCTATTTCTTTTAATCAGGTGACGGTGGATGGTGATACCAGTACCAACGATATGTGTCTCTGTCTGGCCAATGGTATGTCCGGCGCGCGAATTGACCGCCAGAATTTGCCGGTTTTTCAGGCGGCGCTGACCGAAGTGTTGATCTATTTGGCCAAAGCGATAGCCGCGGACGGCGAGGGTGCGACCAAGCTCATGGAGGTCAATGTAACCGGCGCGCGTTCGCTCAAAGAGGCGCGTTTGGCCGCCAAAGCGGTGGCCGGTTCGCCGCTGGTCAAATGCGCGGTGTACGGCGGTGACAATAATTGGGGCAGGGTGATCGCGGCGGTAGGCCGCAGCGGCGCCAAATTTGACCCCGAAAAAGTTAAAATGAGCTGGGACGGCTTGCAAAGCAAAAGCGTTACTATCAATATCGACCTCGCCAACGGCCGCGAGTCCGCGCAAGCCTGGGGCTGCGACCTGACCGAGGGCTACATCAAGATAAATACAAAATATAATTAAGAGAGAAGCAACCACGCGCGCAGGCAAAGATATTTATTGCGCTGTAGAGTTTCATGTTATAATCCCGTCCTATGCAGAGGTTTCAGGACAAAGTCGAGGTCATTTTAGACGCGTTGCCGTATATACGCAAATTTCAAGGCGCGATAGTCGTCATCAAATATGGCGGTTCGGCCATGATCGATCCGCACCTCAAACGCGAGGTTGCGCGCGACATTGCTTTGCTGAATTATGTCGGTATGCAGCCGGTAGTGGTGCACGGCGGCGGCAAGGAAATCAATAATTGGCTGGACAAAGTCGGCAAAAAGGCCGAGTTTGCGCCCAACGGTCTGCGTGTGACCGACAAAGAAACTATGGAAATTGCCGAAATGGTGCTGGGGCGTGTCGGCAAAGAAATAGTCGAGTTGCTGCACCGCGAGGGCGAAACCAAAGCTGTGTCGCTGTCCGGCAAAGACGCCGGGCTTTTCGTGGCGGAAAAATTGCAGTCCGATTATGATCTGGGTTTTGTCGGCGAGATCAAGACCGTCAACGCCGAGATTGTGCGCGGTTTGCTGGAAAAAGGCTTTATTCCGGTCATTTCGTCCGTGGCGATGAGCCGCGCCGGCGAAACCTACAATGTCAATGCTGATCTTGCCGCCTGCCAGATCGCCAAAGAGCTGGAAGCGACGAAACTTTATTTGATGACCGATGTGGACGGTGTATTGGACAAGGATAAAAAGCTTATTCAGCGCCTGAATAAGAAAAAAGCCGAGGAATTGATCGAACAAAAGGTGATCTCCGGCGGCATGATACCCAAAATCAAAAGCGCGCTGGATATTTTGAGCATTGGCGTGAAGTCGGTGCATATTATTAACGGCACTGTTGAACATTCGCTGCTGCTGGAAACCCTGACCAGCGCAGGCATCGGCACAATGGTAACTTTGGATTAAAAGGAAGTTCGGCAATGAAAAAAGATTTTATATCGATCGAAAACCATGACGCGCGGACGATCAATCATCTGATCCGTCAGGCTTACAATCTCAAAGCGCAGGCGCGCGTGGGCAAAAAACACGAGCTGTTGCAGGGCGAATCACTGGCTATGATTTTTGATAAACCTTCGACGCGCACCCGCGTGTCTTTTGACGTGGCCATGTATGAGCTGGGCGGCCACGCGATCAATATCACCGCCGGCGAGTGCGGCCTCGGCACACGCGAGTCAGTGCCCGATGTGGCGCGGACTTTGAGCCGTTTTTGTGACGCGATTATGGTGCGCACTTTTGGTCATGACATTGCGCTGGGGCTGGCCGAACATGCCAGCGTGCCGGTCATCAATGGCCTGACCGATCTGATGCATCCCTGTCAGGCTATGGCGGACGCGCTGACCATGTACGAAATCACCGGCGATTTGCAGGGCGTGCGTTTGACTTATATCGGCGACGCCAATAATGTGACGAATTCGCTGATCCATCTGGCCGAAAAAACCGGCATTGAGCTGACGGTCTGTACACCCAAAAATTACGCGCCGGATAAAAAAATAGCCGCGGAAAATGTGCTGTTGACTAATGACCCGGCAGCCGCGGTGAAAAAAGCGGATTTTATTTACACGGATGTCTGGGCCAGCATGGGGCAGGAAAAATTGGCCACGCAAAAAAACAAGGCTTTTAAAGACTATCAGGTCAACAGCCAGCTGCTCAAAAAAGCGCCGAAAAAAGTAAAAATAATGCATTGTCTGCCGGCGCATCGCGGGCTGGAAATCACTGATGAAGTGATCGACGACCCGGCGCGGTCTGTTGTTTTTGAACAGGCCGAAAATCGCCTCCACGCACAAAAGGCGATTTTGGTATATTTGTTAAAGTGAGACAAGCAAAATATTTTGCCGGAGCGAGTTTTGGGGCGAACTTAACAAGCGCGAAGCGCGACGTTAAGTGAGAAGCCAACGCGAGCGGCGGCAAAGATATTTTGCGAGGTTAATCTAAGGAGCATAAAAAATGGTCAAAAAAGTAGTCTTGGCGTATTCCGGTGGTTTGGACACCTCGATCATGATACACTGGCTGAAAGAAAATTACGCTTGTGAGGTCATCGCCTACGCCGCGGATGTGGGGCAGGGACTGCGCGAATTGGACGATCTGGAGCAGCGTGCCAAAGCCGCCGGCGCCAGCAAAGTGTATGTGCTGGATCTGCGTCAGGAATTTGTCGAGGAATATATTTGGCCGACACTCAAGGCCGGCGCGGTTTATGAGTCGCGTTATCTGCTCGGCACGTCTTTTGCCCGACCGGTTATCGCCAAACATCAAGTAGCTATTGCGGAAAAAGAAAACGCGGACGCCGTGGCGCACGGAGCCACTGGCAAAGGCAATGATCAAGTGCGTTTTGAATTGACTTTTATGGCGCTCAATCCGAATTTACAAATAATTGCCCCGTGGAGAGATACAAAATGGAATATCAATTCCCGCGAGGAAGCGATTGACTATGCGGAAAAGCACAATATTCCGCTTAAAATCACGAAAAAACGCATATACTCTGAAGACGCCAATCTCTGGCATATTTCGCATGAAGGCGCGGAACTGGAAGACCCGTGGAATGAACCGACGGATGCGGTTTACACGATTTCCAGCGCTTTGGAAAAAGCGCCGGACAAAGCGGAATATATAGAACTGGAATTTAAGCAGGGCGTGCCGGTTGCTCTCAACGGCAAAAAATTATCCGCGGTGGAATTGCTGCAAAAACTGAATGAAATTGGCGGCAAACACGCCATCGGTCAGATCGACATAGTGGAAAACCGTCTGGTCGGCATGAAATCGCGCGGTGTTTACGAAACGCCGGGCGGCTCTATTTTGTATACGGCGCATGACAATCTGGAACAGCTCGTTCTGGACAAAGAAACCTATCATCTCAAACAGCAATTGGCGCACAAATATGCCGAGTTAGTCTACAACGGCCAATGGTTCACGCCTGCGCGCGAGGCCTTGGACGCTTTTGTCAATAAAACGCAGGAAAATATGGACGGTACGGCGCGCTTAAAATTATACAAAGGCAATATTGTGCCGGCCGGGACGAAGTCGCCGCATTCGTTATACTTAGAAGACCTGGCGTCTTTTACCAATTCGGAATTGTATGACCAGAAAGACGCGGCTGGTTTTATTCGCTGTTTTGGCTTGCCGCTCAAGGCCGCGCGGCTCAAAAACAAACACTAGACTAGGGACGCAGCATGCTTTGCAGTCTGTTAAACAAAGCGGATATGTTAATATTATAGTTATTAGAAAAAATATCCAAAATAAATTCTCTCTGGTCAAGTAATTTAATTCGCAGGCTCTGCATAAATTTTAATGAGAACTGATATTCCTCAGGATTCAACAAGATGACCAATCCGCAAAATTTTTGATAAGCTCTTGGATCGATAAAGATTTCTTGCAGCGATTCTTTGGATAAATGTATGATATCAAGCGGATCGACATCCAGTTTGGCCAGACCTAAAGACAGCCTGCAGAGCAAATTAAAAATGTCAACCTGCGCGGATGTGGTAAAATTAAACATCTGACCAAAATAACCCGCTTCAGCATTTTGAGGATTTTTAACATAAAAATCCAGCAAAAGCCTGGCGTAATCCTCCGGGGTAGAATGTTCAAATATTTGTCCGTTCAGCGGCAGGTATTTTAATTTGAAGACATAGTTTTGCATAATGTCTTTCAGATAATTATAAGTCTTTGGATCTTCATTGGAGATCCATTCCAGCTTACCTAGGTTGATTAATTTTTTATGCATATATTTTCTATCGTAAGTTTTGGTCTAAAGTTGCAAAATTATTGCCGCTCGCGCCGGAGGTTGATTTAATAAATATTCTAACTAATATATAATAAACAGGCTAGAGGAGAATTTTATGACCAGAGATAAATTTTTGGTTTTTGGTAGTCCGCGTCTTGAGGCTGATGATATTCAGGCTGTGGTCAAAGTGTTGGAATCCGGCTGGCTGGGCACGGGGCCGCAGGTCAAACAATTTGAGGAAGATTTTAAAAATTATCAGGGCGTGCGGTACGCGATGGCGCTCAACTCCTGCACGGCTGGTTTGCATTTGTCCATGGTAGCGCTGGGTATTCAACCCGGTGACGAGGTCATCACCACGCCGCTGACTTTTTGCGCCACGGCCAACGCGGTGATCCATGCGGGTGGTCGGCCGGTTTTCGTGGACATTGACCGCGAGACGCTTAATATTGACGCGGACAAAATCGAGGCCGCGATCACGCCGCGCACACGGGCTTTGTTGCCGGTGCATTTTGCCGGACGCCCATGCGAACTGGACAAGATCATGTCCCTCGCGAAACGGCATGATCTAAAAGTGGTGGAAGACTGCGCCCATGCTATCGAGACGGAATATCATGGCCGGCACGCCGGCACTTTTGGTGATCTGGGTTGCTTTTCTTTTTACGTGACTAAAAATGTGGTGACCGGCGAAGGCGGCATGGTTGTTGCCAATAATGAAGAATATGCCGACAAAATCAAAATGTATGGACTGCACGGCATGTCGCGCGACGCCTGGAAACGTTTTTCCGACGAGGGCTTTAAACATTATCAGGTGCTTTTTCCGGGTTTTAAATACAACATGATGGACCTGCAGGCCGCGCTGGGTATTCAGCAGCTCAAAAAAGTGGAAAAATTTTATCAACGGCGGCAGGATATCTGGCAGGAATATAATGCGCGCTTGAAAAATTTGCCGTTGATTTTGCCCGCGCCGTTTGCGCCGGACACCAAACATGCGCTGCATTTATATACTGTACTGCTGGACACGGATAAAACCGCTTTGACCAGAGACGAGTTGCTCAACGCGCTCGTCAAAGAAAATATCGGCGCTGGTGTGCATTACACAGCGTTGCATTTGCACCCGTATTACCGTAAAACTTTCGGTTACCAAAACGGCGATTTTCCTCAGGCCGAATATGTAGCCGAGCGGATCTTGAGTCTGCCGCTTTCCGCCAAATTGACGCCGCAGGATGTGGACGATGTGGTCGCGGCGCTGGAGAAAATCCTTGGTTAAAATTTCTGTCATTATTCCGACGCGTGACCGGCTGGACTGTCTCAAGCAGACGCTGGCTTCTTTGCAAAAACAAACTTTTACGGATTTTGAAGTGATCGTTTCCGATGACGGCAGCACGGATCGGACGAAATCGCTGGCCAAACAAAAATTTCCTTTTATTTTTAAATTGGTTTCCCAGCCCAATCTCGGCCGCGCCGCCGCCCGCAATCATGGTTTTAGCGTGGCCGAGGGTGAGATAATTGTGTTCATTGATGATCATATTATTTTGGATAAAGATTTTTTGAAAGAACATTACAGCGCTCAGCAGAAATTTGCCAAAAAGGCGTTGGTGTGGTGCGCGGGCGCGTAGAGTACGTAAAAAATCCAGCAGACGTCCCCAAAAAACCGCCTCGTTTCACGAAAAAAATCAATAAATTCGACGAAAACTCGCCGTTCGTCAATTTCATCACAAACAATCTTTCTGTCTTGCGTGATGTCATGGAATTGACCGGCGGTTTTGATCCGGACTTCAAAGAATACGGTTTTCAAGATCAAGAGCTGGGTTTTCGGGCGCGGCAAAGAGGTTTTAAATTTAAGGTCAATCCCAAAGCGGTGGGATATATTTTCAAGGCGGACGGCGAGGACACGCCGGAAATTCTGGAAAAACGCCTGGACAAATTCCGGCAGGCTGGCCGTTCAGCGGTATTGCTTTCGCGCAAACATTATTGGGCCGGGCTGTGCGTCGGTGTGAATTTGTTTAATGTTTTTTTGAATGCGATTTTTTCTCTGGATCAGGATTGGTTTTTGCGTTTTTGCCGGGAGCGTCAAGCCAAAACCAAAGACGAAAAACGCTGGCAGTATTGGCGCGCCAAAATGCGCTGGGCAATGTTTCTTAAAGGTCTGCGCGAAGGTTTTGACAAATATCCGGCGGACAAATATCAGCCGCGCAGTGGCGCCAATGTCGTGATGCTGGTGTCGCATCAAGCCGACCTCTCCGGTGCGCCGATCTCACTGGCGATACTGGCCAATCGTTTGCGCGGCAAAGGTTATTATCCGGTTTTGGTCTTGCCGCAGTCCGGACCTATTGAACAAAAGATCGACCACGCCCGTGTAAAAACTTTGAAGCTGTCTAAATATTTTAAAGCGCTAAAGCTGTATATTTATGTGGCGCGTTTTCGTCCGGCGATCATTCACGCCAATACTTTTTTGACCGAATACGCGCTGGACATTGCCCAAAAATTTGGCATTAAAACAATAATGCATGTGCGTGAAGATTTGAGCGGTTTTCCCGTGCTGGCCAAAAGACTACTGCGCAAAGCGCGTCGCCTGATCTTGATCTCGCACAGCATGGTGCGTTATTTTGACAGCGAGCCGACGCGGCTGGACGTGGTGTACAATGCGATCGAAGAATTGCCGAAAAATGAGCCTGCCGCGGAAATTCCCTACAATTTGTTGTACGCCGGCTCGATCGAGAAACGCAAAGGTTTGTGGGATTTGGCGCGTGCTTTTGCGCTCGTGCAGCAACAAAACCCTAAAGCGACTCTGACGATTTTGGGACAGGCGCTGTCCTCGGAAAAAATATATTTTTGGAAAATCCGTCGTTTTTTGCAAAAACACGGCCTGCTCTCTGCGGTAAATTTTGCCGGCGTGGTGAACAATATCGGTACTTATTTGGACAAAGCTTCGCTGGTCGTCGTGCCGTCGCATCAAGAACCTTTTGGCCGCGTGGTTATCGAGGCCATGTCCCGCAAAAAACTCGTGGTGGCCGCGGCGGTGGGCGGCATACCGGAAATCATCGAGCAGTACCGCAACGGATTTTTGATCGAGCCGGGTAATCCGGAGCAGCTGGCCAAAATGATTTTGTATGTGTGGAGCAAGACCGCTGAACAAAAAACACAGATCAGGGAAAAAGCTTATCAAACTGTCGCGGAGCATTTTTTGCCGGACGCTTACGCCGAGAATATCGCGGCCTGTTACCGGAAATTGCAAAATGACGAATAGATTTAGCAAGCCGGAAGCAATCAAAAAAGCGCTGTTTACTACGTCAGTTCTGAATTTCATCGCGCGTTGCGCCGGTTATTTGAAAAATATTTCTATTGCCGCGCTGCTGGGCTTTAATTACCAAACGGATGCTTATTTTTTTGCGGCCGGCATCATCGCTATTTTCAATATTTTTTCCGGCACAGTTTATTCGGTGGGTATACCATGGCTGACCAGAGCCGGACAGAAAAATAAGCAGGCTTTTGCCAGCTCCGCCGCGCAACTGCTGGGCTTTAATTTACTGATCTGCGCCGCGATAAGTTTAATTGCCTCAATTGCTTTGCCGATTGTTTCCATGTCGTTTTTACGTGAAGTTAGGCCTGTTTTTTCGGCGATTTTGTGGATTTTATTTCCCATGATAATTTTAAATTTCTTGTTCACTTACTTTAGCACTGTTTTGCGTTCGCAAAGATTGTTCACCATTCAAACCGCCGCCGATTTTTTTAATTCATTCTCTCAGTTTGTCTTAATTACGGCCGGTCTGTTTATTTATAAGACAATTTGGGTTTTGCCCTGGGCCTTGTTGATTTCCTTAATTCTGGCCGTGCTCTGGCAGTTATTTTTTGTTTTCCGCCATTTGCGGCCGGATTTCCGTCTGGACAAACAATTCAAAAGCCTGCTCGGACAATTTTTGGTTTTTGCCGCGTTGGGCGCCACCGCTTCATTGTACGCGGTTATTGATAAAGCTTTTGCTTCTTATTTGCCGGAAAAAGCGATCAGCGCGCTGGTCTACGGCCTTTTGATTAGCCAACTGCCGCAGGGCATAATTAATTTGAACAATATGTTTTTTACCGCCATTTCCGAAAAACCTAATTGGCCAACCTTAAATAAATTTATCTGTATCGCGCTGGCGATCAGTGTGCCGTACGCCGCGCTTTTATTTGCCATACCGGATATTTTGGTCGAACTAATTTTAGGTTACGGACTTTTTGGCGGCGCAGACCTGGCCTATACGGCGACAGCGGTGCGTTATTACGCGCTGGCCTTGCCGTCTTTTTATCTGAATAGTTTTTTTAATAATGTGCTTGTCGTGAAAAAAATCTTTGGCGGCTTGTTTGCGCTTTCGGTGTCAAATATTATTTTAAATATCGCGGCCAACTATGTTTTTTTGTTCCGGCTCAAAATGGACTTGACCGGTCTGGTGCTGGCGACAGTTATCGTCAGCTATATCACGTTGGTTGCACAGTGGCTGCTGACGGCCAAGAAGGTAAAATTGTGAGTAAAAAATACGATTACCTTATCGTCGGCTCCGGTCTTTTTGGCGCGGTGTTTGCTTTTCGCGCTAGACAGGCCGGCCAAAAAGTTATGGTCATAGACAAACGTCCGCAACTCGGTGGCAATATTTATAGCGAGAATATCGCCGGTGTCAATGTGCACAAATACGGTCCGCATATTTTTCATACAAGCAATAAAAAAGTCTGGGATTTCGTAACTTCTTTGGTCGAATTTAATAATTTTATCAATATGCCGCTGGCTAATTACCGCGGCAAATTATACAACCTGCCGTTTAATATGAACACTTTTTATGCCTTGTGGGGCGTGACCACCCCACCGGTAGCCGCAAAAAAGTTACCCCCCCCCCCCCCCCCCCCAACATAGACCTCAAAGAACCACAAAATTTAGAGGAACAGGCGCTTGCTCTGGTGGGCAAAGATATTTATGAAACACTGATCAAAGGTTACACCGAAAAACAATGGGGACGCCAATGCGCGGAGTTGCCGGCTTTTATCATCAAGCGCCTGCCTGTGCGTTTTACTTTTGACAATAATTATTTTAAGGACCGCTATCAGGGCGTTCCGGTTGGAGGGTATAATAAATTGAGCGCCGCTTTATTGAAAGACATAGAGACCAAAACCAGCTGCGATTTTTTTGCCGACCGCCCTTACTGGGAAAATCTGTCGGACAAAATCGTGTACACCGGCGAGATAGACCGCTACTACGATTATAAATTTGGCAAACTGGAGTACCGCTCTCTGCGCTGGGAAACAGAAATTCTCGACTGCGCCAATTATCAAGGCAGTGCGCTGGTCAATTACACGGAGGCCGCTGTGCCATACACGCGAATTATCGAGTATAAGCATTTTGAATTTGGCGCGCAGCCGCAAACTGTCATCAGCCGCGAATATCCGGCGGAGTGGCGGGAGGGAGCCGAGCCTTTTTATCCGATCAACGACGCGAAAAACACCGCGCTTTACAACAAATACGCGGAATTGGCGCGAAAAGAAAAGCGCGTGATTTTCGGCGGCCGTCTGGCGGAGTATAAATATTATGATATGGATAGGGTGATTGAGAGGGCGCTGGAGAATGTAAAATGTCAGATAACAAAATAAAGATATTAGTTTGTACACACAAGCAAACCGAGTTTCCGCCGGACGATATTTTCCTGCCGATCCATTGCGGCAAAGCCTTGTCTAATGTTGATTTAGGCATACAGGGTGATGATACCGGTGATAATATCAGCGCGAAAAATGAGACTTTTGCTGAACTGACCGGATTATATTGGGCGTGGAAAAATTTGAAAAAATTGTATCCTGATGTTGAATATGTTGGGCTGTGTCATTATCGGAGGTATTTTGCTTTAAGACCGTTATGGAAGACGATTCCTTATGGTTGGATCGCGGCCAAAACTCTGCCTATGGCACAAAATTACGGTGCGACTTTTCAGCGTATCTTAAAACACAAACAAGTTATTTTAGCGCAGCGCAAAGTTCTTTCTTGCAACACGTTTACTTTTTATGCCTCAGAAATGCATAGCCGGGACTATCATACGCTTAGACAAATAATTCACGAATTGCAGCCTGATTATGAAGAGGCTTTTTTAACTGTTTGGGAGGGCAGCAATAAACATTCTCCTTATAATATGTTTATATGCCGTCGGGATTGGCTTGACGAGTATTGTAAATGGTTGTTTCCAATTTTATATGAAGCAGAACGCCGCATTAAAACTGATAATTATGACGAACATTCCAAAAGAGTTTTCGCTATGTTAAGCGAACATCTTTTAAATGTATATGTTCATCAACATGGTTTTAATGTTAAATATTTGCCAATTTTTTTTCTTGATAATAAAGATGGCAGAATTTTATTTTTTAAAAATTTGTTTAGCGTGATGATAAAAACATTAGCTTTTTGGCTGCAAATGCCGACAGTCTTTTTATTTAGCAGTAAATATTATGCGCGAAAGAGAAAAAGTGTTTATGAAAACAATTAATATGTTATAATTAAGATAAGTAGTGTCTAGAGGGAACAACGATGTTTAAGCGGTTGATTAAGTGGTTTTGTAGTATTATTAAATTTAACCCCTGGCGTCTTTATAAAGATGTGCAAGAAATCAAACATATTCTATATAAGAAATATTACCAAGAAAATTTTATACACACAGTTTTTATGGATAATTTAGAGTTTAAGTTTTGCGATTTGTTTTTGTCCAAAACAGTTGATTGTGTATCTGAGGAATTGAAAAATAATTCTTACCATTTTTCTGATATTAAATTTGCCCCGGGAGACAGAGTGATCGATATTGGCGGCAATATCGGCATGGTGTCAATTTATTTAGCTAAAAAATATCCATTTTTGAAAATATATGCCTTTGAGCCGGTCAAAGCCAATTATGAAAATTTTAAGAAAAATATTGAACTGAACAATATTCATAAAGGCGTTATAACGCTGGTGAACAGCGCGGTAACCAAAGACGGCCGCGAGCTAAATTTATCCTGGCTGCCGCTGCTGACTGGCAGTTCCTCGGCTTTTAATGAGCGGGGGGGGGGGGGGTCCGAGAATTTATGCTTGAAAAACGGGTAAAAACAACAACGCTTAACGCGATTTTTATGGACTATAATATTTCAAAATGTAAATTATTGAAAATTGATTGTGAAGGCGCAGAGTATGAAATTTTGGCTGATGCTGAGGAGTTTTTGAAAAAATGCGCTCATCTGCGCGGCGAATTTCATCAATACAAATCCAGCGGTCTGACAGTAAAACGGGCTGAAAATTTAGAAAAATACTGTAAACAATTTATTGATGATGTGTGTGTTGAAATCTGCAAGCAGCCATAATTAAAGATGATCCCTAAAAAAATCCATTATTGCTGGCTAAGTGGCGAACCGTTACCGAAAGATATTTTGCGCTGTATGCAAACCTGGCGGGACAAAATGCCCGATTACGAATGGGTGCTCTGGGATAAAAATAGATTTGATATTAACTCGGTCGATTTTGTACGTGAGGCTTGCGCGGCCAAAAAATGGGCGTTTGCGGCGGATTATATTCGAGCCTATGCCTTGTATACAGAGGGCGGCATTTATCTGGATACCGATGTTATTGTAAAAAAAAGCTTCGATGAATTTTTGCAATACGATTTCTTTTCCGCAGTGGATTATGTGCCGGGCATAGCCAGAAAATATAGAGCAGAATCTCTTTTAGATCCGGACGGAACCTTAAAAGATGAAACAACCCTGAAAGTACCCGGTTTAAGCGTCAATGCCGCTATATTGGGCGGAGTAGCCGGCCATAATTATTTAAAAGATTGCCTGCTTTGGTATGAGACGCATCATTTTGACGCTAATTATAATACTAAATATATTGCGCCAGACATTTATGCCAAGACAGCCCTAAAATACGGTTTTCGCTATATAAACGAATTACAATATTTAGATTGTAATATGGTAATTTTTCCTGCTGCTGTTTTTGCTACAAATAGATTATTGGCCGATGAAAATGCCTATGCTATCCATTATACTCTAGGCAGTTGGGTTGAACGTAATTTTTGGGAAAGATTATTGTTTAAGCTTACTACCAACAATTTCCTGCGTAAAATTTTTGGCAAAAAACATTACGCGTCGGCAAGAGAACTTATTGGACAAATATAATGACCATTCCTAAAAAGATTCATTACTGTTGGCTTGGTAATGCCAAAATTCCTGCTGAATTACAGAAGTGTATGCAGACTTGGCGAGACAAGATGCCGGATTATGAAATAATTTGCTGGGATGAAAAAAGATTTGATATTAACTCTGTAAAATTTGTGCAAGAGGCCTATCAAGCCAGACAATGGGCGTTTGCGGCAGATTATATTCGGCTTTATGCGCTTTATACGGAAGGCGGTATTTATCTGGATACTGATGTTATTGTAAAGAAAAGCTTCAATGAATTTTTGCAGTATGATTTTTTCTCTGCCGTTGAATATCAAACTACGGCTAAAAAACAAATTCCGGGTATTTTAATGGCTGTGTTAGGCAGTGTGGCTCGGCATCTTTTCATTAAAGATTGTCTAGCTTGGTATGAAAGTAATCCGTTTATTTTGTCGGACGGCAGCCAAAATATTTCATTGATTGGTCCGGGTATCTACGCTAGAATTGCCGAAAAATACGGCTTTCAGTATAAAAATGAAACACAATTTTTAAAGAATAATATGGTGATTTTCCCCTCAACAGTTTTCTCTACCAATAGCATAGACGTGGCCAAAGATGTTTATGCTGTGCATTATTGCAATGCCAGTTGGCAGTCAAAAGATTGGTTAAAATTTTTCCGCCGGAATAAATTTATCCGTGAAATTTTTGGCCTTGAGTCATTTAAAACAATCACTGACATTATCAACGGAAAATTTTAGACTTACACTAATTATTTGGTTTGTCTTGTTTATTTATTTCCTTAAATAAATTTTCCCATTTTCTCCAAACTTTGTCCTCAGTGTATTCTTGCATTTGCTGGCGCGCGTTTTGTCCCATTTGCTCGCGTAATTTAGCGTTGTTCAGCAGCGTCGCTAGTTTTTGGGCGTAATCCGCGATATCTTTGGCGAGGAATCCGCTGTGTCCATCGATGATCAAATCATTAACTGCTGGTGTGCTACGAAAGCCTATAGCTGGCAAACCACTGCTCATGGCTTCTGTGAGTGATAAACCCCAGCTTTCATAAGCTGAAGGGAAGCCGCAAATAGCCGCATTTTGTAAGGCTTGAAGTGGATTTTTCGTCACGCCTTTAAAAAGCGCTTGTTTTTGTAGATCATGCCGGCGGATAAATTTTTCAATGTTTTTCTTATAAAATTTGTCGCGCAGAGTAGGGGTGTCACCGTATAAATGCAACTGCCAGTCCGGGAACTGCGGCGCGATCCGCGCAAAGGCTTCGACCAAAAGGCGCTGGCGTTTATGGACTTTATTAATGCGGCCAATATTAATTATTATTTTAGCTTTCTTTTTGGCGGGCTGTGCTGTTTTTATCTGCGGTACAATATTTGGTATGCAGACCACTTGCGTATGTGTATATTTTTGGGCTAATTTCACGAAATTTGGCAATAGTGTTTGATACACACTCATCCGATCTATGACCGCTAATTCTTCCGGTGTTCTATATTTCAGCATAGCTTCCGGGTCGCTGGGACCGTGATCCATGAGTATTTTGGGGGCCTTGTGTCTCAATTTATCCGCTGCTAGGGCGTTGCGGTAGTTATAGCAAATTATCGCATAAACAGCGCGATTGGCTAAAATATTATCTATATTTTTCGCCAGTAAATCAATTTTGTGCGTATCCGCCGGATTTTTAATTTTTATCCGCAGTTTTTTAGCTAGGAAATACAGTAATCTTTTAGAAAAAGGCACGATCGCGGCAGTTATGGCTAGATTGTATGTTTCGACTCGCTCGTCCAGTGGATATAAAAATTTGGCTTCCGGCCGATCATTATAAATATTTATCACGCGGTAGCCTTTTTGCACGGCCAGATTGGACATTTTGACGCAAACTTTTTCCGCGCCGCCCCAGGCTGCTACTGTGTAATAACTGAGAAAGAGTTGAACTATTGTCTTTTTGGCGGTCATAAATAATACTTTCTAAAATTGCTTAATCCCAACAATATTCTACTTTAACGTCAGAAATGTATTTTCGGCAATATTTCTGCACTTTATCGAGTGGGGGGCGGGGGGGGGGGGGGGGGGGGGGGGGGGGGGGGGGGGGGGGGGGGGGGG
>JAIRZV010000160.1 GCA_031267055.1 Candidatus Margulisiibacteriota bacterium
CAGAGCGAATATCTTTGCCGCCGCGCGTGGTGGACTCTCACTTAACGTCGGCTACTTCGTAGCCTTGTTAAGTTCGAGCCAGACGCGCTTACGGCAAAATATTCGCTCTACAAAATATTTACCAAACACAAATCCAATATTTTCCCCCGCTAGTTCAGTCCGGCAAATACTTTGCCCGAAGCGAACGTAACCTTCAGTGCTATGCCGTGTTCGCGCGGGCAAAGATATTTGCCGGACTGAACGCGAAAACCAACGGTATAGGATGCGTTGCATGCAACGCATCTACGACTCACTTACAAACAACTCATTCGTATTAAAATCCACCTGCAAACCCGTCTGTTCCACTCCGTACCGCCGTGCCAGATCTCGCCAGAAATAGTCTTGCAAATACTCCGCGTCCGCATACGCGAATATCGCCTCGCGGAAATATTTATCCGCCGCTTGAATCGGCGCGTATGGTGGTATGGCATTCGGGCACATAGCCTGCCGCGCACAGGCCGCTTTATTGACTGCTATTTCTAAACTGCGTATGTCGTCGCTGGTTAGTGTGGCGATTGTTTTCATGGCTTTACTCCGTGCCGTAGCCACTGGTAAATCTGCCGGTAAAATTACTTGTGACCGGACGCGGGTCGTTCGCGCCGGCCGGGTCTGTCCCGTAGCGGCTGGTGTGCGCGCAGCCGTTCAGACAGCCGCTCATGCAGGAGTTGTAACAATTGTTTATGCATACTCCATCGCAAGTATCGCCGCAACCGCCTTTGCAACTGGAAGCACAGCCGGTAGTACAATCCGCGCTACATTCTATATGGCAGGCGCTGTTACAATCGTTTTCACAGGCAACATTACCGCATGTGCCATCGCATTGCCCGCGGCAGCCACCTGTACAGGAATCACTGCTACAACCATTAAGGCAGTTGCTAGTACAGCCTTTACTGCAAACTGTAGCCGAGCAGCCATTATTACAGCCGGTATAACAACCATTCTTGCAGGTTGTATCCGAGCAACCATTATTGCAGCCGGTATAACAACCATTCTTGCAGGTTGTATCCGAACAGCCATTATTGCAGCCGCTGGCACAGCCGTTTTTACAAACTTCATTCTGACAACCATTAGAACAACCGCCACCGCAAGATGTACTACACCCGCCACACTCCACTTTACAAACATTATAACAATCGTTTTCACAGGCGACATTCCCGCATGTGCCGTCACATTCTGAAGAACAGCCGCTGTCACAGGCACCGGCGCAATAACTGGCACAACGGGAAGCACAACTATTTTTTCCGCAAGTACCAGTACAATTATTCGCACACTTATCCTTACATCCACTATAACATTTATTGTTACAGCCATCGGAACATTGAACTGCACATCCTAAATTAAGATTGCCTTTACAAGCTCCTCCACAATGAGGCGAACAACCTCCTCCGCAATCTGTACTACAATTTGTTGCACAGGTATCACCTCCACACGAACCATAACAAGCACTTGTACAATTTCCACCACAACCACCACCGCAGGTGCTTCCACAAGCGTATGTGCAAGCCGATCCACAGTGCGAACCGCAGTTACTACCACAACCAGACGTACAAGCCGAACTACAACCACCCGCGCACCCATTTCCACAGTTGTTATCACAACCACCGCCGCAAATAGCCATACAACCAGCGCCGCAGCCGCTGTCGCAAGCATTGCCACAAGTGCCCGTACAGGTACCGGCGCCGCAACCGCCAGCGCAATTACTGCCGCAGGTTCCTGTGCAGGTAGATGCGCCGCAACCACCATCACAATCACCGCCGCAGGTTCCCGTACAGGTAGATGTGCCGCAACCACCATCACAATTCCCACCGCAAGTTCCTGTACAAGTGGCATCTCCGCAACCGCCACTACAGGTCGTACCGCAATGTCCCGTACAATTATTGCCGCAACCTCGTTGACAAGCATCGGTGCATCCTCCACCGCAACTGTCCCCGCATTGTCCGATACAGGCCGCGGTAGCGCACCCCGTCCCGCAACTGCGTGCGCAACCGGACGAGCAGGTAATACCGCATCGCGCATTATTCAGACTATCATCCACCACCTGCCGCACTTCCTCTAAATGTCTGGCTTTGAGTTTGGTGGACAGAGCTGTTATATTTTCGCCCCAAGGAAAAGTTCCGCTACCGTTATAATTGACTAAGCCCTGCGTGGCTATCCGCAAATCATCAAGTTGTCTTTTATTTATCTTGGATTGCCCGGCTATAACATTAGCCACAGCCAGATTTTCATTGGACAGACTGCGATGTGTCCGCTCTGTTTTGAGATTTTCTACTGTCTGATTGTAGTCCGCCGCGTAAGCTTCATGGCCGGATAGATAATTTTGTCTGACAGTCAACACCGTGTTTGTCGTCGGTGTTGCGCCGGTCGCTGTCTCACTGTCCGGCAAGTTGTATTTGTAACGCGCCATAAACATACCCCCTTGTTTATATTTATAAATAAGCCAACCAAAATAGATAATGGATTACT
Source organism: Candidatus Margulisiibacteriota bacterium (assembly GCA_031267055.1). Classification (GTDB taxonomy): domain Bacteria; phylum Margulisbacteria; class Termititenacia; order Termititenacales; family Termititenacaceae; genus Termititenax. The sequence continues at coordinate 2,503 of JAIRZV010000160.1, forward strand.
CAAAGTATACTATATTATAGTCTTTAAGTCAATAGTCTATAGTAATCATTACTAAAATACGATAAAAATAAATTCATTGCCGGAGCGATTATGGAAGACGAACTATTGACCTACATCGGCCAAACAATCCGCACTCTGCGCAAAAAACAAGGTGTGTCTATGGAGTATCTGGCCGACCGCGCTAATATTCACCTCACATACCTTGCCCAGATCGAAAAAGGCTCGCGCAATATTTCGGTAAAAACTCTCTGGCAGATCGCCGCGGCTCTCAATATCAAGCCGGTGTCGCTCCTACCGGAAAACCGCCAGATCAGCGCCCGCGACAATTACCTCAATAGGATCGCGCCGGTTTTAAACAAACTGGAGCCGCAGAAAAAAGAAATCGTCCTGCACATGGTCAAAGAATTGTCCCTGCAGCTGGCACAGGTTTAAAACAAAAGAGTACAATAGTAGTTTTTCGACAATATAAAATATGTTAAAATCAGTATCATGAATAAAGCCAAAAAGAAAACTGACGAACAATTGAGAAAACAAATCAAGAAAACTGTACAGGATATATTCAAAAAATATGAAGACGTTTTTGTAACCCTGAGCAAGTAATGAAAACACTCATTTCTAGCGAAGCTATCCAATATATCTATGCTGATTATGTTTCTATTTGCGCACAAAAAAATTTGCCGACATTATAGAAAACAATTGACTAAAATCATTGTATATTCCCCAAATACTTTTTAAGCCAAGCAAAGTTTTTATAATTGGAGTTTATTGCGATTTTTGATTTGTGTTTTTCCAGCACAAGCTGTGGTTTGTTTGGTTTTTCCTCGGAATTGTCGAATTATTACAAAGCAACGCCCAAGGCTTTGCGAGTCTGTTTGGCCGCAAGGTCTAAAGTTTTCTTGACCTTAGCGTAAGGAGCAATTGTCATGTTAGTTACAAGTTTTTTTATCATTTTGGCTTTTTGTGTTTCGGTCATTGTAATATCCTTTTCTCAAAATACTATTGTGATTTTACTCTGTTGCTTATTAAAAACAAGTGCGCGTCTTGCCTCAGCCCCCGCATAACGCAAGGGTTGGTTTTTGTAGTGTGGCTCGTGATATAATTTTTCGGTATGAGCAAAATAGAACAAGCGATTGCTGAAATCAAACAGGGCAAAATGATCATTGTGGTCGATGACGAAACCCGCGAAAACGAAGGCGATGTGGTTTGCGCGGCGGATTTTATCACGCCGGAAAAGATCAATTTCATGATTTCCCAGTGCAAAGGACTGGTTTGCGCGCCGATCACCGCCGAAACAGCCGCGCGTCTATATATTCAGCCGATGGTGCAAAACAACGAAGACCCTAAAAAAACCGCGTTCACAGTTTCAGTCGACGCGGCGGCCAAACATGGCGTCACGACGGGTATTTCCGCGGCGGACAGAGCTGTCACTGCCAGATTGCTGGTCGATCCGCAAGCAACAGCCGCGGATTTCAACCGCCCGGGGCATATTTTCCCGCTGATCGCCAAGCCGGGCGGAGTGTTGCGCCGCGTCGGTCATACCGAGGCCGCTATCGATCTGGCGCTGTACGCCGGTTTGTCTCCGGCGGCGGTTATTTGCGAGATTATCAAACCCGACGGGACTATGGCGCGCCTGGACGATTTGCGCGTTTTTGCCGCGGAGCAGCAATTAAATATTTACACTGTGCGCGATTTGATCGAATACAGTCTGCGCCAGAATATTTTGGTTGAGCGCACCGAAGAAGTGCAATTGCCGACCACGCACGGTGTTTTCAAGGCTGTCGGTTTTCGCGAAAAAAATTCCGGCCATGAGCATCTCGCTTTGCTCAAAGGCGAGGTCGGCGGTGAGGATGTGCTGACGCGTGTGCATTCTGAGTGTTTGACCGGCGATGTGTTCGGCTCTCTGCGTTGCGACTGCGGCGTGCAGCTGGAGCGCGCGCTGGCGGCTATCGAAAAAGCAGGCCGTGGCATTCTGCTCTATATGAAACAAGAAGGCCGCGGCATCGGTCTGGTCAATAAATTGAAAGCCTACAAATTGCAGGAAGAAGGCCGCGATACGGTGGAGGCCAATGAAGAGCTGGGTTTCCCGGCAGACCTGCGCGATTACGGCATCGGTGCGCAGATTTTGGCGAGTCTGGGCGTGCGCTCCATACGCCTGCTGACCAATAACCCCAAAAAAATTGTCGGCCTCGAAGGTTATGGTATCAAGATCACTGGCCGCGAACCGCTGATCATTGAGCCGACCCAGCACAATCACAAATATTTAGATGCGAAAAAAAGAAAACTCGGGCATTTATTAGGCCAAAGTTGATTTTTTTCAATCTTATAAAAAGGAGAAAAATATGCTGAAACGTCTGGCCGTACTGATGAGCATCGTGGCGGCGCTGTTTGCCGCGGAATACGAACAAAACGACTGGACTTATTTCGGCTTTTGGAATCTTTACAACAGCGGCTATGACCGGCCGACCGCGCCGGCGCTGGCCAAAAATCCGGAAGATCAGGCCAAATGGAGCGCGACAATGTATTTGCGCAATTATCCTTATGTTTACGAATATATCGGCAAAAAACTATACTTCATTTCCGAGTACACCGGCTCCGCGGACGCGGCGCGTTTGGCGCCGTCGTTTTTTGTGCTTAAAAACGGCCGGACTTATGAGGTTTGGTGGAATATTCCGGGCACGGACAATCGCCAGTATTTAAATTTTTGGGGACGGCACAATATTATCACCGGCTGGCTGGAAATTCCCGACCCGGCCAACGCGCGATTTTGGGCGCGGCTGGAAAACGGTCAGCCTTTTGCGGTCACCAATTCTTCGCCGGTGACTCTGACGGATGTGCGCGGCGGACTGCGCACCAACTGGCAGCATGATATTCCGGGCGCGTATTCTACCGGCGGCGGCCTGTATGCTGGCAGCAGCGGGCAGACGCAATTTTATCATTTTTATTTGGGCGCCGAGCGGCCGGTGGCCGTGCTCTCTCCGGAGCAGTCCCGTCAGCTGGGCAATTTGTCGGCGCGTGACAGAGAGATTTTGGCAGACGAGTGCGGCCTGCCCGAGACAATATTTAGCGGCGCTGTCCTGCCGGCCAATTATTATTATTTTCCGCAAGCCAAGCTGGCAGTCGCGCAGAATTTTTATAAAAAATACAAAAGAGATTTTGCCAGTGACATTTATTTTCAGAAAAAAAATTATTTGCCCAAAGGCGCGAACGGCTTCAATATTAATGTTATCGCCAATGACCCTCAAGCCGCGGTGGAAAATCTGGAAAATTTGACGATACAGAATAAACAAGATCCCTATGCCTGGACGATAATTTCGCTGGGCAGTTTTGACGATCCGCAAGCATTAGCCGGATTAAAAGGCGCGGCGCGTCTGACGGCTTGGTACGACGCGCGGAATTTGCGCTCCGGTTATTACGGCTGGCAAAACGCTTTTCTCGATGTGGTGCAATATGATCAGAACGGCAAAGTTATCGGCTACAATGATGATTTGATCTTCTCGGTCTTAAACCGCACGCCGAATATTGAAGCTTACAGCGGAATTCTGGAGCATGAATTTATCGTGGCCAAAGACACCGCGCGGCTGGAGATAATCTTAAAAATTTCCGGTGCGCCGGATTATGACAAAGCCAAGCGTGGCGCGACTGTCGAGACCTTTGTCCTAAAAAGGGTCGCTTTGCAAAAAGGCGCGGAAAAACTCGATGTGGAAAAATTATTCAAAGTCGGTGCGCCGCTGATTTTGAACGGCGAAAATTCCGTTTATCTGCCGCCGGCCGGCCTGGGACTTTTTGTCGGCGACCGCGCGCTGACTATCGATCCGGCGCGGCGCAGCATAAAATACAATTTGCAAAGTCCGGGCGAATACAGCGGTTTTTATACAAATATTTTCAGCGTGGCCGAGATTGAGGAATTAGAAATCGCGGCGCTGTTTGATTCTGAGCTAAAAAAATACGGCGAACCGCCGAGCTGGGCGAACAATGCCGTCGAGCTGATCTATTTTGACGAAAACGGCGAGCAAGTGTATCCGGCGGACAATGGTGTCGAGCGTTATCCGCGCGTCGACGCGGCGCTCAATGCCGCGCAGACCCGTAAAAGTTTATTTGTGGTGCCGCGCGAACGCGGCGCGAAATACGCGCAGATCAGGATGAATTTTGTCCGCGTCAACGATCCGCGGGACAATCGTCCCGACCAGCGTCATTATTTTCTGGGCCGGGCTGAAGTTAACCATATCGTGATCCGTCCGGCTCTGCAGACGCACAATGCCGCCAATTTTCTGCCCAACGACGGCTCTTTTTACGACAATATCAATGGCCAGCCTTTGAGCTGGACTGTGCAGGGCGCTTACGTGGAGGAAAATCTGCCACAGGCGACGCGCAAATTGATTTTCAATAATTGGAATGTTGGCGGCTGGTCGGCGGTTAAAACGGAAATCGATATTCCGGCTTCGGCCAATCTGCTGCGCGGCCAAATGAATATTGATTTGCAAAATATCGAGACCGGTCTCAATCAATGGGAAGGTTTTGGTTTCTTTTTGGAGGCCGATGTGCAGACGCCGAGCGGCGCGCTTTTTCATTATAGCGGCATACCGGTTTTTGAGAAAAAAGGCGGCCAGTATGTGCAGTTTAGCAGGCTTTCGCTGGCGCGCCGCGGCATGATCGAATATTACATACCGCTTTATCACGAAAATCAAAAAATCGTGAAACTTTACTGGCAGATCGCGCTGCTGGGCAAAGGCCGCGCGGAGCTGTTGCCGTTGAAATCCGCGCCGGAAGCCAATATTTTGAGTGTGGAGCTGCTGCAGGAGTCAGCTTTCAATCCGCTGTTGTGGCCGCAGTACGCGCTCTATTCCGTGGACGGCAATAGTTTTCAATTCCAAAAAAAATATGAGTTAAAAACGGACGCCGGCAGTTTCAATTACGATTACGCCGAAGCGTTGGCCGAACGACTGATCTCTGCGGGTCTGGAAAAGCAAAATATTGCCGCAGAGTTAAAAAATCTGCCGCTGGATTCCGTGAAAAAAACCGCCGCTTATAAAATAAAAGCTCTGCCGACTTACGGCCGCGTCAGCAAGATGGCGGATTTTGACGGGCAGGTGGTCGAGGTCAGTTTTCGGACCGACGGCACACAGGACGC
>JAIRZV010000013.1 GCA_031267055.1 Candidatus Margulisiibacteriota bacterium
CCATTTCTGTTCCGGCCGGTCGCCGCCCACAATATCGTAGCCAGCTCCTGATCGGACACCGCGCCCGTCGGAAAAGCGTTGCGCGTGCCGGAAGCTCTTTTTTCCAAAAGCGTAAAAATACCTTCGCCGCCGGAAGTCCGCGGTTGGGGAAGTGGTTCGGGGAGCAGCGCCTCGGCGCCAGCCACAGCCAAAAACACAAGTAAAAACAGACAATAAAATTTACGCATAATAGCCTCCCTATATTTCTTTGCGAATCCTGCCCTCTATACTATATAATTCTACTCCTTATGAACATCATCATCAACGCCGACGATTTCGGTATCAGCGCGGGCGCCAATCAGGCCATCGCCGCCCTGCACAAAAAAGGCGCGCTTTCCTCGGCCACCTTGCTGGTCGACCTGCCTTATGCCAAAGACGCCGCGGAGATCGCCAAAAAACAAAATTTGCCAACGGGACTGCATTTCAATCTGACGCTCGGGCCGTTCGCCAAATACAAAAACCGCGCGGATTTTGAACGGCAACTGCTGTTCGGCCATGTGCGCCTAAAATTTATCAAAGAAGAATTGAACCGCCAGTATCAAAAAATGCTTGACCTCGGCCTGACGCCGACGCATATTGACAGTCATCAGCATGTGCACAATTGGCCGCAGCTTTTTCCGGTCTTTGCCCGTTTTGCGCGGGACAAAAAAATTCCGCTGCGTCTGGTTTTGGAAAAACCGGTCTTCAACAAATATGACAAAATTCAGGCCGGCGACTTTAAACAGCTCTGGCGTAAAACAGCCGCTTTAATTTTCGGCAGCTGGAATTTTCTCACCGCCAAATTGCTGCGCGCGCAGACCAATAGTTCGCTGACTTCGATTTTTGCTCTCTGGCCGCGCGCCACCCGGCCGGAGCCGAAACATTTGCGCTTGCTGCTGAATAAACTAAAAGACCGCGCCGAGTACATGTGCCACCCTATCGCCAGTGCGGAAAACACACTGACCTCGATCACCGCAACTTCCCTGCAGGAATACGCTTTAATGACAAACCTTGAATTTTTCGCTATGCTTGCCAACAAGTTTCATTTAATCAATTTTGGGGAATTGTAGTGGCGAAATTTTTGGTTACCGGCGGCGCCGGATTTATCGGCTCAAATTTGGTCAAAGCTTTGTTGGCCAACGGCGACAGCGTGCGCGTCATGGATGATCTTTCCACCGGCCGTTTGAGCAATATCGAGCCAGTGCTGGGACAAATAGATTTTCAACAAACCGATTTGGCCGATCTCGCCGCTTGTCGCCGGGCAGTCGACGGCGTGGATTACATATTGCATCATGGCGCGATACCTTCCGTGCCGCGCTCGGTGGATGACCCGCTCAAAACCAATAACGCCAACGTCAACGGCACGCTCAATCTGCTCATTGCCGCGCGCGACGCCAAGATCAAACGGCTGATTTACGCCGCGTCGTCCTCGGCTTACGGCGACTCGCCGGTGATGCCCAAAACCGAAACCATGGAGACCCGCCCCAAGTCGCCTTACGCTACGCAAAAACTGGTCGGCGAAATGTACTGTCAAAATTTCAGCGCGCTGTACGGTTTGGAAACAATTTGTCTGCGCTATTTCAATGTTTTCGGGCCAGATCAAGACCCCAACTCCGTGTACTCCGCGGTCATTCCGCTTTTCATCAAAGCAATATTGCAGGATCAAAGCCCGACGATTTTTGGCGACGGCCTGACTTCGCGCGATTTTACTTACGTGGACAACAATGTGCAGTCCAATATTTTAGCCTGCGCCGCGCCAGCGGCCGCGGTTGGCGAAGTTATTAATATCGCCTGCGGCTACGAGATTTCGCTCAATCAATTGGCGGAAAAAATCAATCAGCAGCTTGGCAAAAATATTCCGGCTCGGCACGCAGCAGAACGCGCCGGCGACGTCAAGCACTCGCTGGCCGATATCCGCAAAGCGGAAAAACTGCTCGGCTACAAACCGTTGGTGTCTTTTGACGATGGTTTGGCCAAGACTATCGAATTCTATAAAACGGACAGTTCGTCAGCGTATCCGCAGGATACTCCGCTCACTGTCCGTGATGGTCATTAAGCGTAGTCGAAATGACCAAAATTCTACGTATCATCTCCCGTCTGAATATCGGCGGACCGGCTATTCACGTGACCAATCTTAATTATTATCTCGACAAAAATTACGGCTATGACTCACGGCTCATCTACGGCTCGCTGGCTCCGGGCGAAGGCTCTATGGAATATTTAGCCCGCGCCAAAAAACTAAAAACTATTATTTTGCCGGAACTTGGACGCGAAATAAATTGGCGCAAAGATCTGAAAACGCTCTGGCAATTATATAAAATCCTCAAACGCGAAAAACCGGACATCGTGCACACACACACTGCCAAGGCCGGCGCGGTCGGCCGCCTCGCCGCGAAACTGGCTGGCGTAAAAAAAATCTACCACACTTTTCACGGCCATGTTTTTCATAGCTACTTCGGCAAATTTAAAACCAAAGCTTTTATTTTTCTTGAAAAAATCCTAGCACGTCTCACAACCAAAATTATCGCCATTTCGGCCAAACAAAAAGCGGAGCTTATTTCTTACGGTGTCGCTAAACCAGACCAAATCACGGTTATCCGGTTGGGATTTGAATTAAATAAATTGCAGCCTGTCCCAAATTACTGGCGCCGTAAATACAAACTGTCTCCGTCAACGATCTTGGTTGGCATAGTCGGGCGGCTGACTGCCGTTAAAAATCATGAATATTTTTTGGAAATCGCGCGGGAAGTTTGCTGGCAAAATGACAATGTCCGGTTTATCATCATCGGCGACGGCGAGCTGCGCGAACAACTGACAGTTTCCGCCAAACTAAAAAACCTCGACAGCAAAGTATTTTTCGCCGGTTTCTCAACTGACGCCAGGAAAATTTACAGCGATCTGGACCTTGTCGCGCTGACCTCGCGCAACGAAGGCACACCGGTCACGCTTATTGAAGCCATGGCCTGTGGCAAACCGGTAGTCAGCACAAATGTTGGCGGTGTGGCGGATATTATCGACAATAATCGCACCGGCTATCTGGCGCCGCAAGATCAGCCGGAAGTTTTTGCCCAAAAACTCCTGCGTCTGTGCCGGAGCAAAACGTTAAGAAAAAATATCGGGCGGCACGCTAGAAAAAAAATCCTGAAATTATATGACGTGAAAAGATTGGTGGAAGATATAGATCATTTATATAAAAACACTTAATCTTTTTTGTTGATTATTTTGTCAATAAGCACTTCTTCTAAATTTCTCCGGCTGTCCAAAACCAGCATGATAACAACTTGTCTGGTCTTAACCCGATAATAGATTTTCCAAGGCGCCTCGACCAGCTCATAAATGTGGGTAATGCCAACACTTTTTAATTCTGCAGAAACTTTGCCCTTAAAAGGGAATACCGTCAGTAAATCCACTTTTCGAATTATTTTAGCGTAAACCTTATCTGCCAGGCCTTGACCGGATTGTTCTGCAATATACTGTAAAATCTCTCCAAAAGAAAATCTCGCGTCCTCAGTCCAAATTAATCTGTTCATTTTTTATTTTCTATTTAAAATTTTCTCAAAATATTTTTTAGCTTCTTTATGCGACACCACCCGGCCTTTCTCAACATCTTTTTCCGCCAGATTGATCAATTTGGCCAGATTGACTGCATTAATCAATTTTTGATAATTTTCCACAGCCAAAATCACAGCCTTGGCCTCGCCACTTTGCGTAACCACTATTGGCGTCTGATTTCTATTAACCTGCTTCACAATTTCCGTAGTATGCGCTTTGACATAAGAAATCGGCTTCAAATCACGGACCAAATCCAGCATAGGAACTCCTGCTAATTTAAAATCACTCAATTATAACACAAATCTAGAGTTGGTCAATATTTAGTACTATTTTTTGACCTATAGCTTTTATTGCTCCACCTGTATATAGAAATCACAAGTCTCAAAATCCACGAAAACATTCTTGTCTTTCGGCAGCTGCGGATATTTGGCGAATATCTCATTCCACCACTGCCGCTGTAAATTCATAGCCTCTGCTTTCGCATTGAGAGCCGCGTTCACGAATACCTGCACCTGCTCCGGTGTAACTCCCTGCGGTATATCCGCCGGTCTCGCCGCCTGCTCCGCCACATTCACGCGGTTGTTTATCAATATCAAACTCTCTACTTCATCCCTCGTCGCCTTGATGTTCAAGTCTTCCCTCTTTGGATGCACCTTCCCGCAGATCGGGCACACCTCTGGTTTCGTTTCTTTTGCTTCCTCGTTCTTTGTTTCTTTTGTCATAATTCCTTCCTCCTTTTTATTTTTTGCGCATCTACCAACGTTTCGCTTCGCGAAACACCCCTCAGACAAAAATCTGCCGCGCAGATTTTTGCCAGCTCCCCTTAGCAGGGGAGCCAAGTTAGATTCTGCCCATTCACTTTGTCCAAGCGAATATTTTGCTCCTTTCGACTTCGCTCAAGGAGCGGGTCGTGCTCGTTGAGATGAGCCAAAACGCGCTCCGCCAAAATACTCACCAAACATAAATCCAATGTTTTTTCCAGTCCAGTTCGGCAAATATTTTGCCCACTACTGTTGTAGATGCGTTGCATGCAACGCATCTACTATGCCGTGTTCGCGCGGCGGTAAAGATATTCGCTCTGCAATATATCTGCCACACTTACAAAATCACCTTCCCACTTTCATCAAAAGACTTCGTCCCTTCTAACCTGTCATACTCCTCCCAGTACTTCCGGCTCCATTTGC
>JAIRZV010000025.1 GCA_031267055.1 Candidatus Margulisiibacteriota bacterium
ATCAGCCGCGGCTACAAACTAATTAATCTTGACAGCGTGATCATTTGTCAGGAACCAAAACTCGCGCCGTATATTCAGGATATGCAAACCAATATCGCTGTGGTGTTCGGTCTGCCGGCGGACCGCATCGGTGTCAAGGCCACTACCACCGAGCGACTGGGTTTTGCAGGACGGGGCGAAGGCATTGCCGCGGAAGCGGTGGTCCTGATCGAGAAAATTTAAGTGCTGCTGACTTCGCCGGAAAATCTTGAAATCAAAAATCTGCGCAAATTGTTAAGCGACGCGGCTTACCGCCGCGAGCAAAAGGCTCTGGTTTGCGAGGGTTTCAAGATTTTGCAATTCGCCAGAAATGTGCGGACACTTTACGCGCGCGAAGATATTGTCCTGCCGGAAAATCTGCAAAAACTTCGCCACCGCTACATCGCCAAAAATATTTTTGACGCGCTGTCCGGCACGGAAAATCCGCAGGGCATTATGGCTGTGTGCGCCAGACCGGAGCCGGCCAAATACAGCGAGAAAAAAAGATATATTTTTCTCGACCGCCTGCAGGATCCGGGCAATCTGGGTACGATCATTCGCACGGCCGCGGCTTTTGGTCTGGACGGCCTGATCTACAACAAAGGCTGCGTCGATGTTTTTGCGCCGAAAGTAGTGCGCGCTTCGATGGGGGCGGTTTTTACGCTGGATCTGCTGGCGGCGGAAATCACGGATTTGACAGGCAATATTATCGCGGCGGATTTGGACGGCGCCGCGCCGGAAAATTTGCAAATTAATGGTGGTTTTGTCCTGGCGATCGGTAGCGAAGGGCAGGGCTTGGCCGCGGAAATTTTACAGCGCGCTTCCCAAAAAATTTCTTTGCCGATCCACAAAAACAAAGCCGAGTCGCTCAACGCGGCTGTGGCGGCGGGCATACTGCTGTATTTGTTGCAAAGACCGCCAAAATTAACAACGTAACATTTTTTGCAAATTTACAGCAAATGTGCTACAATTCCATACATAATTAGTACAAAAGGAGTACAGAATGGCTACTGTTAGCGTGAGGGTTGATGATAGTATTAAGAAAAAAGCTCAGCAGATATTTGAGAATATCGGGCTTACCGTAGCATCCGCCACGGTCTTGTTTTATCACCAAGTAATCAATTATGGTAAAATTCCTTTTGAACCAATTGCTCAAAATGATACGGAGTATTTAACAAACATTCCAAATATGGAGCAATCGATTGTCCAAGGCTTAAACACACCAAAGAAAAAACTTCACAAGGAAAATAGCCTTAACTGGTAGCTGGTATGTGGGAATTGCTTTTTACCAAACAGGCGCTTAGAGATGCCGACTTGCTTGGTAAATCAGGGCTAAAATCCCGTGCCCAGAAATTGCTTGATATCTTGCGACTAAATCCATTTCAAGCCCTGCCCCCTTATGAGAAATTGAGCGGCAATCTGACTGGAGCATATTCTAGAAGAATAAATATAAAACATCGTTTGGTTTATTCCGTACACTCCGGTGAACACTATGTACGAATTATCAGAATGTGGTCACATTATGAATAATTTTCAAAAATCTTTTAATATTTTTATGAAGTTTTTCTCGACGATCTATTTCTGGGGCAGTAAAGCACCGGCGCGTCGTATTGATTGATAATTTTGTCCGCGGTCAATAACAACATGCCCTCCGCTTTGGCCTGCGCGATTAGCAAGCGGTCAAAAGGGTCTTTGTGAATAGGCGTCAGTTCGTTAACAAGCAGGGTATGCATACTGGTAATTGGTAATTCTATATATCCGTGTTCCACCAGTCCCAGCCGCAAAGCAAATGGCTCTATCCGAAAATCACGTTGACTCTGTTTTTTTATTATAATTTCCCAGATGCTGGCCGGACTAAAATAAAAACTATTTTCTGGATTATTAATATATATTTGGACCTTTGGAGAAATGTTGCCTTCCGCGATCCAAATTACATAATTAGTGTCCAATAATATTTTCATACGAAACTATGACTTCCGTGAGTCGCCGCCGTCTGGTCCGTAAAACATTTCAATGATCTCGTCTTCCATTATTTTATCAATATCAAAATCAGGCGGAATTTTGATCTGGCCTTTTAGGAACCCGACGCGTTTAGCAGGTTTCGGGCGCAGGGTTTGATAAGGAATGACTGTCGCCATAGGTTTGCCGGCTTTGGCGATGATAAAAGGCTCGCCCTGCGCCGCCCGTTCGACGAGCGCGGAGAGCTGAGTTTTGGCTGCATGAATATTGATCTGCTGCATAATTGTGCTCCTAGTGGACTAAACTAACTGGACTAATTATAGAGTACGGGATACATATTGTCAAGAAGACCCCTAGTCTAATAGATAGACTAGGGGTGTGCGCATGCTTTTGCGATTGTTATTCACGCAAAATAATTTCGGCACTGTTGTGATCAGTGAAAGTAAGAGAAGCGCCGTCAAGCAAATTGTTCTGTAACGTGCTTTCAGCGTCTTTAATCACAGATTTGCCATTGTCATACGCCGTTATGTAAAGTATTGGTTGTCCCTCTTTGAACCCAGCATTAACAACTACTTTTGCATCAATGCCCTGTTTGGCAAGGCTGTTTTGAATTTCCTGATGTATGTCGTTAGCAAACTTTTTAGTATTCTCAGAATGATTGCCACCAAACCTAACTTCGTTGAAGTCAAATTTTGGTTTAAATGCATCAATCTGAAACCTAGGATTAAAATCGACCATAAAAAACACCCCCTTTCTTTTTTAAATTTATCGCAAACGCAAAAAACCTTGAACCGGTCTTAACCGGACAGGGTTTTGTTATTTATCGCGTTTGTGAAAAACTCTAGATTTTTCGCGTACCTACACGAAAAACGGGGGGGGGGGGGGGTAGCTATCGACAAATCTTAAATTCAAAATTTTTTTCATATAAAACGCCATTTTTTGTTTTTCCACTTCAGACAGGTTTTGAATTTCTCGCTTTGGCGAGAC
>JAIRZV010000050.1 GCA_031267055.1 Candidatus Margulisiibacteriota bacterium
GAAAATAACATGACAGAAATTTTGAGTTTGACGCACAGCGTGGTCCGCAATTTTATAGACACTGTGGCCTATGTTCTGGAATTACTGATCATTATCCGCTGTATCATGAGCTGGTTTCAACCCAATCCTTATCACCCACTGGTACGCAAAATTTACGAGCTGACTGACCCGCTTTTGCGGCCTTTTCAGGGGATTTTTCATTTCGGCGGCATGGATTTATCGCCGGTCTTGGCTTTGCTGGCCATCGGTTTTGTGCGAAGTCTGCTGCTGAGATTTGTGTAATTAATTTCGGTTGGCTGCGGTTTTAAAAAAACAAATCTATAAGCTGTTTCCCTAGGTTTAATAAAGAGGCGAATAAACTTTTTTCTTGCCGCCCGGTCAACGCCGCTAGCTCGCTCGCGTTGACAAAGCTGCCGTAGTTGCCAAGTAAATTTTGTTCCTCGGAAAATAATTCAGGGTCTGTATCCAGCAGCGCTATTCTAGTCAGATCGAAATCATGCAACGCCAGGATATTTTGCAATGCTTCTTTTTTACCGCTAAAAGGGTCAATTGTATGCCATTTATAAGTCTGTCCGTCGGCGTTTGGTCCAAGCGGCCGGGCATAATACAGCGGCTCGCTGCCCAAGGCCAGAATAGTTTTGCTGCCATCTGGATTTTTTTGTAATCTGCCGGCAATAATGTGGCCGTCAGGGTTGCGGAGTTTGATCAGTATATTCTCGTTAATATACCCTGAACTGTGACTGACTTGCTGTATTTGAGTTTCTGCCTCCGCCGCGCTGATGATTTTTCTGAACATTGCTTTACCTCCTGATTTACTTAATATGCGGTAGTATATCGCAAGTGGAATTAAATCGTTGCAAAATAAAACCCCGGCTTTGGCACCGGGGTTTTTCGGTTTTCAAATAGCTGTCCGCGGCTTTTTTAAAGTAAACTGTTTCTGTGCGATTATCTCTTCAAACTCATTAAGCAAGTACTGGGTACCTAAAACATGCAGAGCATCATAACTATGAATTACATAATCAAATACTCCGGCCTGTTTGAATAAAGATAACACTTGATCTCCAGGGATATTGTTTTTTTGTTTGTACGCTTCAATAGCGTAGATCAGAAATTTATACTCTTTGCTCATCAAGCCGACTCCTCGGGAAACTCTATTTGTCCAGACGCTTTTTCAGTAAAAAACATTTCTGCTAATTTTGACGCGCTGTAATGCCACAAACCAGTTTTCTCAGCGGATAACAGTGAATAAATCTTAGACTGATAAAATTGTTCCATGGCCTGATATTCAGATATATTATTTTGAGCAATGATTTTAGTAATTATCTCCGGTATCAGCACCGTCAGAATCCCTGTTAATTTAGTTGGCGGCATGGTTCACCTCTAAGCAATCTGTATAGATTAAATATTTTAGTGATTCTGCTGTTTTAAATACAAGCTGATTAAAAAGTTTTTTAACTTTGAGTTGTTCTCTGGCCTGTTCGATAGATAATACGCCAGTTTCATACAATTGAATTGTGAGATATACATCATCATTGGCGACTGCACCATACACACAATCAATCGCGCTAGTCGGCTCATTACCTCTGCGGCAATTAAGCACAAAATCAAACCAAGCGTCAGACGCTCCGTCAAAAGAAAGCAGTTTTAGCTGTTTGTAAGCAAGCGTCTCATCAAATTGATAAACTGATACCAGCGGCTGTCCGCCTTTTCTGGCGATTACCTTTCTAGCAAATGCCGCTGCTTGTTCGCGATTAGTGGTGGTATAAAATCCTCTGCCGAAATCGATTCCGCGGTTGGGCGCTATAATTTTAGGGTTTTTGACCATGAGATTTGAGCCATGATATAAAATCATTTTTTAATTATATCATTTATAAAGTTGAAAACCCAAGCGTAGAATAAGAAAAATCAAAACCCCGGCTTTGATACCGGGGTTCTACTGATACGCAGGCGAAAGATCCGTTATTTCTTGCTGATCATGTATTTCAGCAAATCGACCACGCGGTTGGAATAACCCCATTCATTGTCGTACCATGACACGACTTTGAAAAATCTCTTTTCGCCTTTGAGATTATTCTGTAATGTAGCCAGCGAATCATAAATCGATGAACGATTGTCGTGAATGAAATCAGTCGAGACCAGTTCCTCGTTGGCTACGCCCAACACGCCTTTTAGATAACTATCAGCGGCTTTTTTCAGCAAGCTGTCGATTTCTTCAATAGAAGTATCTTTCTCGGTGCGGAAAGTCAAGTCGACTACCGACACATCGGGAGTTGGTACACGGAAAGACATGCCGGTCAGTTTGCCTTTGGTAGCCGGCAGCACTTCACCCACCGCTTTGGCCGCGCCGGTAGTCGAGGGGATAATATTCTCCGCCGCCGCGCGCCCGCCGCGCCAGTCTTTTTTGGACGGGCCGTCTACGGTTTTCTGCGTGGCCGTATAAGAATGGATCGTCGTCATCAGACCAGTCTCAATGCCAATGCCTTCTTTTAACAGCACATGCACCAGCGGCGCCAGACAGTTGGTCGTGCAAGACGCGTTGGACACGATATTGTGTTTGGCCGCTTCGTACTCTTCATTGTTTACGCCCATGACGATCGTTTTGACCTCGCCCTTGCCCGGAGCGGAAATGATAACTTTTTTGGCGCCGGCTTCCAGATGGCCTTTGGCTTTTTCGGAATCCGTGAAAAGTCCGGTGGACTCGATCACGTATTCAATGCCGAGGTCTTTCCAGGGCAGCTGACCCGGCTCTTTGGCGGCCGCCACGCATTTGATCTGATGACCGTTGACGGTCAGGACATCGCCTTCACCTTTGACCTCGCCTTTAAATTTGCCGTGCACGGAGTCGTACTTGATTTGATACGCAAAATAATTGGCGTCGGTCGAGACATCCGCCACCGCGACCAGCTCAATTTCCTTTCCGAGAAGATTCTGCTCGACCATAGCGTTGAACACCATGCGTCCGATGCGTCCAAAACCATTAATTGCTACTTTTGTGGCCATTTTTTTACTCCTTTTATGCTTTTATTGCTTTTCCATGTCGGGATAAAGTAGAGGGATATTAGTAAATGGCGGCGGAATTGTCAAATTTTTGGGATTTATTAAATTTACTGCGTCTGATACTTCTTTGTAACTGTTGCAAAATTTTTGGGTTATGGCAGCTGGATGCCTGTGGCAACCCGGACAATTTGCAGAATAAGTTCTATTTCTTCCTTTAGACTATTATCGGCAAATTCGATTGCCTGCCAGTTTAGTTTCATCGCGTCCAGTATAAACTGCCCATCTTTTTTTAGACTGTCATCAGCAAATTGAAGTGTGTACTCGTCTTGTTTGAATACGTCCAGCATGAATTCCCGATCTTTTTTCAGGCTGTCATCAGCGAATTGAATCGCGCACCATGCTTGTTTGACCGCGTCTAGCATGAACTTCTTGTCTTTTTTCAGGCTGTCGTCGGCATATCGAAGCGCGTGCCAGTTCCGTTCAAATGCGTCCAGCATGAATTCCCGATCTTGTTTCAAGCTGTCATCAGCGTATTTAATTGCCCGCCAGTTTACTTTCATCGCATCCAGCATAAACTCTCCGTCTTTTTTCAAACTATCATTGACAAATAAAGCCGAACCCCAATTTCGTTTCATCGCGTCCAGTATGAATTCTCGGTCTTGTTTCCAATTGGTAATGGTGTAGCGAAGCGCGCGCCAATTTCGTTCAAACGCGTCCAACATAAATCCCCGGTCTTGTCTCAAACTAATATCAGCGAATTCAATCGCCTGCCAATTTAGTTTTAGCACGTCCAGCATGAATTCCCGGTCTTGTTTCAAGCTGTCAGCGGCGAGTTCAATTATCCGCCGGTTTAGTTTTAGCGCGTCCAACATAAATTCCCGATTTTGTCTCAAACTAATATCAGCAAATTTAATCGCATACCAATATTGTTTAGCGGCATCCAGCATGAACTCCCGGTCTTTTTTCAAACTATCATCGACGAACTCCAGCTCAAGCCAGTATTGTTTAACAGCGTCTAACATGAACTTTTTGTCTTTTTTCAGATTGGCATCTGCCCAGCGCAGCGCGCGCCAATGTTGTTTGGCTGTGTCCAGCATAAATTTCTCATCTTTTTTTAGACTGTCATCGGCGAATTTCAACAAGCGCCAATCTTGTTTAGCGGCGTCCAGCATAAATTTTCCGTCTTTTTTTAAACTGTCATCGGCGAACTCCAGCGCGCGCCAATATCGTTTAGCGGCGTCCAGCATAAATTTTCCATCTTTTTTAGACTGTCATCAGCGAACTCCAACGCGCGCCAATATTGTTTAGCTGCGTCCGACATGAATTTTCTATCTTTTTTCAGACTGACATCAGCATATGCAAATGCAGGCCAATTTTCTTGGGCTGCATCCAGCATAAATTCTTTGTTTTTGGTCAGGCGGACATTAGCGTATACAAACGCAAGATTATCTCGTTTAGCCACGGCAAGGACAAATTCTTTGTTTTTCCATAGAGCAGGCTTGACTTCACTATAACGAATAAATCCTTTTTCGAGTCTGGAGATCGTATCCGCGATAAGTTTAGTTTGCATAATCAACCCTTTGTTTTTAATTTTCTAACAGTACCTTTTGTAATGGTATCGCTTACCAGGAATATATCGCACCTATTTTGTAACTGTTGCAAAAATTTTGAAAGGTCTCACTATCGTTCGACACCCCACCAGTCTGCCACTTTTGCGGCAGACAGCCTCCCCTTAATTAAGGGGAGGCGGCCAGTAGAGACGTTGTATACAACGTCTCTACTGGTGGTGGGGTGTTTCGCCACAGGCGAAACATTATTAAAACGTCGGTCTATTATTGGCACTCCGTATTTGACAGTGCTAACTGCTCCTGTTAGAATTTCCCCTGAAATTCCAAAAAAACAAGGAGGAGAAAAATGGCAGTCAAGTTAAAACCATTGCATGACAAAATTGTCATAGAAAAACCCGAGGAGGAGAAAGCCACGAAGTCCGGTATTATTCTGCCGGATAACGCCAAGGAAAAACCGCAGACCGGCAAGGTCATCGCGGTCGGCAACGGCAAGACGCTGGACAACGGCACGAAACTCCCGCTGGAGATCAAGGTCGGTGACACCGTGTATTATTCCAAATACAGCGGCACCGAGATCAAGATCGAGGAAAAAGAGTACATTATTATTGCCGAGAACGATGTTCTGGCGATAGTTGTTTAAGCATTACTACAATAAAGAAAAGGAGAGAGGAAATGGCAAAACAGTTAGTATACGGAGATGAAGTATGGCGCAAACTTGAGGCCGGCGTGGACAAAGTGGCCAACGCGGTCAAAATTACGATTGGCCCTCGCGGCCACAATGTGGCTTTGGAGAAAAAATTTGGCTCACCGACTATTACCAATGACGGCGTGACTATCGCTAAAGAGATCGAGCTGGAAGACCCGTTTGAAAATATGGGCGCGCAGCTGATCGTCGAAGTGGCTTCCAAAGCCAACGACATTGCCGGCGACGGCACGACCACCGCGACTATTCTCGGTCAGGCGATTTTCCGGAACGGCCTCAAAAATGTGGTATCCGGCGCCAACGCTATGCTGGTCAAGAGAGGCATCAGCAAAGCGGTGGAAAATGTTGTGGACAGCCTCAAAAAAGACAGCAAAAAAGTGGACAGCAAAGACGAGATCACGCAAGTGGCGACGATTTCCGCCAACAACGACGCGTCGATCGGCGGGATTATCGCCGAGGCTATGGAAAAAGTCGGCAAAGAGGGTGTGATCACTGTCGAGGAATCCAAAGGCATTGAGACCACGCTGGAAGTTGTCGAAGGTATGCAATTCGACAAAGGTTACGTTTCCGCTTACATGATCACCGACCGCGACACGATGTCGGCCAATCTGGAAAATCCGCTGGTGCTCATCACTGACAAAAAGATTTCCAGCATCAAGGATATTTTGCCGCTGCTGGAAAAAACTATGCAGTCCGGACGACCGCTGCTGATCATCGCTGAGGATGTGGACGGTGAGGCGTTGACCACGCTGGTGCTGAATAAACTGCGCGGCACGCTCAATGTCACTGCGGTCAAGGCGCCGGGTTTCGGCGACCGCCGCAAAGCCATGCTGGAGGACATCGCGATACTGACCGGCGGAGAATACATCACCGAGGAAAAAGGTCTCACGCTGGAAAAAGTGGAGATCGCGGATCTCGGCTCGGCCAAGACTATCAAGATCACCAAAGACGACACGACTATCGTCGAGGGCGCCGGCAAGAAACAGGCGATCAAAGACCGCATCGCGCAGATCAAGCAGGAGATCGAAAATACGGACAGCTCCTATGACAAAGAAAAACTGCAGGAACGTCTGGCCAAGCTCTCCGGCGGTGTGGCGGTGATTTACGCTGGCGCGGCCACTGAAACCGAGCTCAAGGAAAAGAAGCACCGCATCGAGGACGCTCTGTCCGCGACCCGCGCGGCTGTAGAGGAAGGCGTAGTTTGCGGCGGCGGCGTGGCTTTGGTGCGCGCTATTCCCGCTCTGGAAAAATTGGAAAAATCCAACGAAGGTGACGAGAAAGTCGGCGTGCAGATCGTGAAAGCCGCGCTGGCTTCGCCGCTCAAACAGATCGCGGCTAACGCTGGGTTTGAAGGTTCGGTTGTGGCGGACAAGATCATGAATGAAAGCGATGCTCTGGCGGAAAAATTCAAAGTAAAAGACGCCGCGCATGTGGGTTTTGACGCGCAGACTTTGGAATACGTCGATATGTTCAAAGCCGGCATTATCGATCCGCTCAAAGTGACCCGTTCGGCTCTGCAAAACGCTTCGTCTATTGCCAGTATGCTGTTGACCACCGGCTGTCTGGTTGCTGACAAACCGGAGAAAAAAGAAGCTCCGGCTATGCCTCCGGCTGGTATGGGCGGCATGGGTGGAATGGACTACTGAGCTTAACAAGCCAGTGATGCTGGCGAAGTTAAGCGAAGCACACAAGCATGCGTAGCATGCGACGTGTCTAATAAGTTTATGAAAAAAGTAAGCTTATGAAAAAAGCCCCGGTTGCAAAACTGGGGCTTTTGTTATTTAACCGCCCGGATGAGTCCCCGCCGCAAATAAGGCGGAGCAAATTCCAGGGGCACTATCATGTATCCTTTGGAAAATTCAGTTTGAAAACCGCTGGCAGTTAATATCTTTTTGAATAATTCTGCGTCTCTTTGTTTATGATAAGTGCATAGAACTATTTTGAGATTCTTGGCTGCTGCCAGTAAATGTTCAGCTCCGTCGAGCATTTGTAATTCTGCGCCCTCAATATCCGCTTTTAAGAAATTGATTTTTCCTGCCTTAAAAAAATCATCTAATTTTACGCAATTGTTTTTAGTCTGATCTGAAACATATTTATTGACAATAACAACTTTATCCCGCCAAGGCGCAAAAGTTTCTTTCAGCGGTTTTAGCCATTGTTTTTCTGTTTCAAATAAATACAATTTCTTAGCTTTTTCCACTACGGAAAGCGCAAAATTGCCTTCTGCCGTGCCGACATCGACAACCACATCGCAGGGCTGTACCTGAAAATTATCGGTCAGGTAAAGATGTGGAGAAGAAGCGTCTTGTTCTGCCAGCAGAAAACTGTAGTATGACTGAATAGAGCATTTGTCCCAGTCTCTTGGGAAATACATTCGTTTGTTTTCATACAGCACGTAATTTAACCCACAATTATCATCATAAAACACAAGGATATTGTTTGGTTTATATTTTTTGGTAAAACTATAAGGAAACATCACCGGCCCATGCCACATAATATATTTAATTACTGCTTTTCTTTCCCGCAGGTCTTGCCGTAAATATTGATAGACGGGCCAAGTCGCGCGGAATCTCTTCTGGACTTTCCCTTTGATTTTTCTGAACCAAACCGGCGTTACCGTCTGGTAAATATTTACTACCAGTTCACGGAATTTCGGGGGGGGGGGGGGGGGGGGTGTAATTTTTGTTTTTTTTGTTTTTTTAATTTTTTAAAATTAATACCAAGTAATTAAAATAAAAAAGTTCCCCCAGCGCACGCCGTGGA
>JAIRZV010000147.1 GCA_031267055.1 Candidatus Margulisiibacteriota bacterium
GAGAGAGCTGCCGAAAACGGAAAAACAAGCAATATGACCCGCCCGAAATTTTATCTGATCGACGGCCATGCGCTGGCTTATCGCTCTTTTTTTGCGCTGCCGCTTTCGATGTTGACGACCGGCGGCCAGACCACCAATGCGATTTACGGTTTTTGCAAGACGTTGTTTAGTTTGCTGGAAGAGAAAAAACCGGACGCGCTCGCGGTGGCTTTTGATCTGCCACAGCCGACCTTTCGGCATAAATTGTACAAGGAGTACAAAGCCCAGCGTCCACCTGCGCCTGATGAATTTCGCTCGCAGGTGCCACTGATCAAAAATATTATCCGGCAGGCCAACATTCCGATCTTTGAACTGGCCGGTTTTGAGGCTGACGATGTTCTGGGCGCGGCGGCGGAGCAGGCGGTGCGCGCTGGCTATGACGTGCGTATCCTGACTGGCGACAAAGACTGTATGCAGCTGGTCAATGAGTGGGTGCATTTGCTGATGCCGCAAAAAGGCGCGGCCGAGCTAAAAGAAATAGACGCGGCGGCTGTCGGCGAGCGTTTCGGCGGTTTACAGCCGGCGCAAATCATCGACCTCAAGGCTTTGATGGGCGATCCGTCGGACAATATTCCGGGTGTGCCGGGCATCGGCGAAAAAACTGCCGTCGCGCTTTTGCAGGAATACGGCGCTGTCGAAAATCTCAAAAAAAATGTGGAGAATATCAAAAAGCAATCCGTGCGAACTAAAATTGCCGCCAATTTGGAAAGTTTGAATTTGAGTTATCGGCTGGCGACGATTGACACCAAAGCGCCAGGAAAATTTGATTTAGATTTAGGCCGGCGTGAAAATATCGATGTGGCCAGAGCCGTGCCGCTGCTCAAGGAATTGCAGCTGGCTTCTTTGGTGAAAAAATACGGCGGCAGCGCACCAGCGGAAACAAACGCTGTGCCGGAGACCGCCGCGCCGAACCGCGCCGCGCCGGAGCAGGGCGATCTTTTTAGCGAAATCACCGCGCCAAAATTGGACCCGCAAAAGGCCCTGACCGCGCGTTTGATGAAATATCTTTTGCATCCTGAGCGTGCGATCCTGCCGGAAAGTATTAATCAAAATGACATCGACGAGTTGCCGGAATACGAGCGGCTGCTCAAGGAACAAGATTTATATAAATTGTACGAGGAGATCGAATTGCCGTTGGCCGGCGTGCTGGCCGAAATGCAGGAGCAGGGCGTAAAAATCGACACAGCTTTTTTAGCCAAAATGTCCAAAGAATTGGGCGCGTCTATCGCAGATCTGGAGAAAAAGATTTTTGCGGCGGCCGGACAGGAATTTAATCTTAATTCGCCTAAACAGCTCGGCGAAATATTTTTTGAAAAACTCAAGATGCCGGTCCTCAAAAAAACTAAAACCGGCTACTCCACGGACGCGGCGGTGCTGGAAGAGCTGGCCTATGATTACGATATCGCGCGGCAATTATTGGAGTATCGTCAGCTGGCCAAATTAAAATCCACTTATGTCGACGCGCTGCCTTTGCTCATCGATCCACGGGACGGCAAATTGCACACGAGTTTCAATCAAACTGTCACGGCCACCGGCCGCCTCTCTAGTTCCGAGCCAAATCTGCAAAATATTCCTATTCGCAGTGAGGCCGGGAAAAAAATCCGCCAGGCTTTTATTCCCGAAAAATCGGGTCAGGTTTTGCTCTCCGCGGATTATTCGCAGATCGAGTTGCGCATCTTGGCACATTACGCCGATGAGAAAAATCTGCAGGAGGCTTTTGCGCAAGGGCTGGATATTCACCAATCTACGGCGGCCAAAGTTTTCGGCGTGCCGTTGGACAAAGTAACCGCGGCGCAGCGTTCACAGGCCAAAGCCGTAAATTTCGGCATTGCTTACGGCATGTCGGCGCGGCGTCTGGCACGCGATGTTGGCATTCCGCAAAATGAAGCGCAGAAATTCATCGACAGTTATTTTGCCATGTATCCGGGCATCAAAAAATATATCGATGACACGATCGCATTGGCGCGCCGGCAGGGTTTTGTGACGACTCTGCTGGGACGCCGCAGGCATTTCCCAGAACTAAAAACCGGCAATAAACAAGTGGCGGCCATGGCCGAGCGCGCTGCGATCAACATGCCGATACAAGGCACTTCGGCGGACTTGATCAAGATCGCCATGCTCCGCGTGGCACAAGCCCTAAAAGAAAAAAAATTTAAGGCTAAAATGATTTTACAAGTGCATGACGAATTGGTTTTTGACCTGCCGGAATCCGAAGTCGCGGCGGTGGAAGCGCTGGTCAAAGAAATAATGACTTCGGTGTATGTCTTGAAAGTGCCTCTGGCGGTGAATACAGCCTCTGGCAAAAATTGGCTTGAAACTAAATGATAGGAACTTCTTTGAATAATCTTGGCTGCGACCGCGTGCGTAATTCTTTGCGCGCGCGGAAGTCCTGCCAGTCAACCAGACTGGCAGGTGAGGCGGAGTGACCAGCGGCGGGAGGTTAAAAGTCCAAAAGTTCGTTTGCCTTAAACCCCAAGATTTTTGCGATTTTTAGGACAGTCAGCAGCGAAAGTTTAGCGGTGCCCCGCGAAATCCTATAATAATGAAAAATGCCGATGTTTAATTCATTGGCAAAATCTTCTTTGGTTAGATTTTTGGCCGTGCGAATGCCCTCCAGTTTGTTGCCTAATTGAGCAAATTCTGGACAAACCACAGTGGAATAAAGCTTGGACCAATTCCGATCGGGATGGGATTTTTTAGTCTTTTTCCGTGCCTTTTTAATGATGAACCGCCTCATTTCAAGTATT
Source organism: Candidatus Margulisiibacteriota bacterium (assembly GCA_031267055.1). Lineage (GTDB taxonomy): Bacteria > Margulisbacteria > Termititenacia > Termititenacales > Termititenacaceae > Termititenax. Next base: position 2,787 of record JAIRZV010000147.1, read on the forward strand.
TTTTAGATTAGTTTTTTCCGAGTTGACTTTTAATACATCGTGTGGTAAATTATTACATCAAGTGGTAATAAATAATTTAAGGGGGTATGTTTATGACAAACGCAGACAATTACAATGACACTTACAGTGGGATCGCAACAGGTGAGCCACTCTCGGCGGCGACGATGACTGCCGCGTTGAATACCAAAGAAAAAGTCGCCAACAAACAAGTGGATTCAACGGATGCCGCCGGGACTTTGACCGGCAGCTCCAGTGACAGTTATTATCCATCCTCGAAATTAGTCGGGAAAAATCTCGATACTTTGAATACTACGATAAGCACTGGTCTGAGCGGCAAGCAGGATAAGATCGGCGCCGGCACGGCTAGTGATATTTTAACCAAAACAACAACGGCCGGAACTCTTGGCACGCTGACCAAAACAACATCTGTGGCTGCCGCGGCTAGCGCCAGCGATAGCAAAATACCCACGGAAAAAGCGGTGGCGACCGTGATTTCCGCGCTCGGCGTTAGCGGAAAAGAAGATACGAGTAATAAAGCCACGTCAATTACTAACTCTAACAAAAATGACGAGACCAAATATCCAACTCTTGGAGCAGTGACAGCTTGGGTGGCTGATGCTACATCTGCTGTTACTACGTTAATAGACGCTCTTTTGCCGAAAGGCACAATATTGGCTATGGAAAGTATGGCCTATTACAATGGCGCCAGCAGTGAATTTAGGGATAAATGGAAAGTCTGCAACGGCACTAATGACACCCCAAATTTGCAGCATAAATTCCTGCGCGGTTTGCAATCCGGCGATACGACTATTAGCGGTGGCGTGGATAGTGTAACTCTTGCAGCCGCTAATTTACCAAGTCATGCGCATACAGTTAATGATCAGGGACATAGTCATAACATAAAAATTTGGGGTAGGTCTGGAGATAGTGGATCAGGCGGGTCGTGGGTAGGTACAGGAGACACTATTCATACGACGGAAACTACAACGACAGGCATTACGGTCACTGGCGGCGGTGGCAGTCCGCAGACAGCCGTTTCCCTGTTGCCAAGTTATTACGCAGTTATCTACATAATGAAAATCAATTGACATTCTTTGTCTATCAATTCAAGACGCCGCTGCTCGTCAACATTGCAGTCGGGAAAAATTGGCTGGAGGCGAAGTAATTACGTTGCTGCTCTGGCTGCGTGAAAAGCCTTAATTAGCTCTTTCCCTTGTTCACCAAATTTAACGGCGAGTGCTTCTAACGCCGCAGTGTCCTTGCTTATCAAGTCGCGGTACATATTTCCGCCAACACCAAGTTCTAGTTTCTCGCGTATATTTTTTTCTATTTCTGGTTTTTTCATTATTTGTGTCATGTTCTTCCCTCCCTCTTTTTTAATTTTATCTTGCAGTTATTGTGAAACTCGTTCCACCGTTAAGAAAGTTTTTAAAAGCTCGAACACCTAATTGTGGATCTGATGCGTTAGCTTTACTAGGCGATTCTTTTATACCATTTGTTGCATCTGTAGACCCTGTTCCCCTAGCTGGACTAAATGATTGAATGTGAGACATTCCAGCGCCTATTGGTACAGCTCCCATTGTTGTGTACAGTTGTCTCATAATTTCCTCCTGATTTTGTTTTTTTATTTACACCATTATTTCAATCGTTGGTGTTATTAATTCCGATGCTTGCGCTAATTCAATTGTCACATCATTGGCTAATCCCAACGAACTGACGGCTAAAGTAACCAAAGATATTACCAGCGCCTTTTTTATGTTGTCACTTGCTCCCATAACTACCTCCTTGTTTATGTGTTCACTCACCAATATGTATACCCACTTTTCTCGAAAATATACCTGTTGTAGAGCGGTGAAAATGTTTACTTTAAGCGTGGCAAATATCTTTGCCCGCGCGGACACGGCATAGCACTGAAGGTTACGTCCGCTTCGGGCAAAATATTTGCCGCACTTAATTGTTTTCCTGCTCTCATAACACTGTGCTTCAATTATGCCCATTGCAGAGCGAATATTTTGCCGTAGCGAGTTTTGGCTCGAACTTAACCAGGCTACAAAGTAGCCGACGTTAAGTGAGAGGCCACGGCTCGCGGCGGCAAAGATATTCGCTCTCAAAATGCCCGTTAAAAACAGTGTTTTTTATCTTTGGAGTCGAACCGACCGCCTCTGCGACTGGCGTTCCTGTGCATTGACGATTTTAGGAAAATTAAGTAATCTCTAACTTTAGTTTTTGCCTGTTTTGCAGGCTAAAAACAATCAGGGAGGTTATTTTTAATGAAATTACTGGAAGGCAAAACGGCTCTGGTCACCGGTGTGGCCAATGATTACAGCATCGCTTGGGGCATTGCGCAGGCCCTGCGCGCGCACGGCGCGGAAGTTGCGTTCACGTATCAAAACGAGCGCCTCAAAGAAAAAATGAGCGACCTGGTCAAGCCCTTCGCTCCGAAACTGCTTACCGAGCTGGATGTGACCAAAGACGCGGACATTGCCAGAGTAGGGCAGGAAGTTCTCGCTACCTATGGCAAGCTGGACATTTTTGTGCACTCTCTGGCTTTCGTGCCCAAAGAAGATCTGCATGGTGATTTTTACAAAGTCAGCCGCGCCGGTTTTGCGCTGGCCAATGACATCAGCTCGTATAGTTTGATCGCTGTGACCAATGCTTTGCTGCCGGCTTTTACAGCGGCTGGCGGCGGCAGCGTGATTTACCTGACTTATATCGGCGGCGAATATGCGATCTCTACTTATGGTCTGGCCGGCGTGACCAAAGCCGCTCTGGAAATTTCCGGCAAATATTTGGCGCAGTCCCTCGGCGGCCAAAAGATCCGCGTCAATGGTATTTCAGCCGGGCCGATCAAAACTCTGGCGGCGCGCGGCATCAAAAATTTTTCCGGCCTGCAGCAAAAAGCGCAGGATTTCATGCCGCTCAAAGGTGAAATGACTCCGGCGGACGTGGCTGGCACGGCGGTTTTTTTGGGCAGCGACCTGTCGCGGTCTATCACCGGCGAGATCATTCACGTCGACAACGGCTTTCACTGTGTCCGCGGCTGATAAAACGCTGGCCAGCGTTGCCAATCCGCTGGTCAAGGAAGTTTTACGCCTGCACGACAAACAAGGCCGCCTTGAAACTGGGCTTTTCCTTATTGAAGGCCAGCGCGAATTGGATATTGCCGTGCGGCACGGCGTCGAAATTGTGCAATTTTTATACAATCCCGAAAAATATAGTTTTTCCGTGAATTTAGGCCAAAATTTTGCTGAGAAAATAAAGGTTTCCGGCAAAGTTTTAGAAAGAATTTCCTATCGCGGCGATACAGAGGGTTTTGTCGCCGTCGCCAAAGCGCGGCAAAAGGACCTGCGCGGTTTTAACCTGCCGGATAACCCACTGATCGTTGTTCTGGACAAGCTGGAAAAACCTGGAAATATTGGCGCGATATTGCGCACAGCGGCCGCCGCCGGAGTAGACGCTGTTTTGCTCAGCGATGCGGTAGGCGATCTATACAATCCCAATCTTATCCGCGCCAGCTTGGGGACAATTTTTTCTCTGCCGGTCTTTACCGTCTCCGCAAATGAAGTCTTAAATTGGTTAAATTTGCATAAAATTAAGACTATAATCGCTTCTCCATATGCCAAAAAAACGCATTTTGCTTATGATTTTTCTGCGCCGGCAGCGCTGATCATTGGCAGCGAGGCGGACGGAGTGTCGGAAATTTGGACAAAAAATGCCGCGGACAGCGTTCTTATCCCTATGTCCGGCGCAGTCGATTCGCTCAACGCTTCGGTTTCCGCGGCTGTGTTAATATATGAAGCGTTGAGACAGAGACGAAATTAATGGTCTGAATATCTTTGCTTCCGCGCGTGGTGGTCTCTCACTTAACGTCGCTACGCTTGTTAAGTTCGAGCCAGACGCGCTCCAGCAAAATATTCAGACCATATAAAAATTAAGGGATTGAAATGAAAACAGGCAAGCAGGCGGTTAAGGAATTAGAATTGCTCGAAAAAGAGTATCCCAAATGGCAGGCGGCTGTTCTGGACTTGTTGGCGGTAGAAACAGAAAACCCGTTCAAGATTTTGATCAGTACTGTGCTTTCTCTGCGCACCAAAGACCAGACTACGGCGCAAGCCAGTAAGCGTTTATATGCTGTAGCCGACACTCCGCAAAAGATCCTGAAATTGAGCGTGAAACAGCTGGAAAAACTGATTTATCCGGTCGGTTTTTATCACACTAAGGCTAAACAAATATTACAAATTTGTAATATTTTGCTGGCAGAGCATCACGGCAAAGTGCCGGCTGATTTTGACACTTTGTTGTCTTTTCCGGGCGTGGGACGCAAGACTGCCAATCTGGTGCTGGCGCTGGGGTTCAATATACCGGCAATTTGCGTGGATACACATGTGCACCGCATCAGCAATCGCCTGGGCTGGGCGCAGACCAAAACGCCGGAAGAGACGGAATTTGCCCTGCGGAAAATTTTTCCTGAAAACAAATGGTCGGCGATCAATAAAATTATTGTGGCTTTTGGCCAGACTATTTGCCGCCCCATCGGACCCAAATGCCTGAACTGTGTTTTGACGGATTGCATGGCGCGCGCCAATCATGTATAATCGTACATAATTGAACTAAACAATTTTAATAAGAAAGGAAGTGATTAAATGAAAAAATTACTGGCGATTGCGACTTTGTCTTTGACCGTGGCAGTAATGCTGGCCGGTTGCGGCGGTACCGCCGATCAGGTTTCCACATCGGCCAAAAGCGGCAACAAATATAGCGGCAGTTACAATTCAAATCCTGCCGATTACAAATAATTGTTTTGCTGAAGCGAATAATTTTGACGAAAAAATTCGTTAAGGTATTTGTTTCATTTTTTAGCGGCAAATATTTTGCCCGAAGCGGACGTAACCTTCAGTGCTATGCCGTGTCCGCGCGGGTAAAGATATTTGCCGCGCCTAATCACTATCCCAATCTTATGCTTGCTTGTTACAATTACAGCGATGACCGATCTCAAAACCGATATTCAGTATTTAAAAGGCGTTGGCCCTGTATTGGCCAAAAAATTCCAGAAACTTGGCCTGGCCAAAATAGGCGACTTGCTTTATTATTTTCCGCGCAGTTATGTTGACCGCAGCAAAATCCAGCGTTCCGGTGAACTGGCCGCTTACGCCGGACAGCCTATTCTTTTGCGCGGCAGGATCGCGCGGATAAATATCAATCAGCCGCGGCCGCGTTTTTATGTGCTGCAGGTGGAGATTCAAGACAACGACGGAATTTTTTGCGCCGTTTGGTTCAATCAAAAATTTCTAGCCAAAACTTTGACCGAGGGCGCGGAAATTTTGGTGTCCGGCAAAGTTGTTTACAATAACTACAGCCAGCGCTGGCAGGTCGAGACTGACGATTACGAAATTATCACGCCGGCTTATCGCGCTGGCGTCACGCCTTTTTATGCGTTGACTGAGGGTTTGACCCAAAAAAAACTCCGACAAACTGTCCGTTTGGCGCTGGAATATTTGCCGTTTTTGGCCGATCCACTGCCGCCGGCTCTGAAAGCGAAATACGCGCTGACCGATTTGCCGGCGGCTGTACGCGAACTGCATTTTCCGGTGAAACGCGATGCCTGGCGGCAAGCGCATAAACGTCTGGTCTTTGATGAATTTTTTTACGTGGAGTTAGGCGCGGCCTTGCGTTATGCCCGCGGCAAAACAGAATTAAACGGCATTCGTTTTCAAACGTCCGGCGTACTGCTGGAAACTTATTACCAGAGTTTGCCGTATCAGTTTACCGCCGCGCAAAAACGCGTCATTGCCGAAGTGCTGGACGACATGGCCGCGCCTAAACCCATGAATCGTCTGGTGCAGGGTGATGTTGGCTCCGGTAAAACCGACGTGGCGATCGCCGCTTTGCTCTGCGCCGTGCAGTCCGGCTATCAAGCCGCGCTCATGGTGCCGACGGAAGTGCTGGCCGAACAGCATTTGGCCAAGATCGCCGCGCGTCTGGCCGCGCTCGGCGTCAAAGTCGGCGCTTTGCTCGGCAAACACACGCCGTCCGAAAAAAAGGAAATTTATCATCAACTGGCTTCCGGCGAATGTCAGATCGTTATCGGCACGCAGGCGGTCATTCAGGAAAAAGTTGTTTTTCAAAAACTTGGCTTTGTTATTATCGACGAACAGCACCGTTTTGGCGTGGTGCAGCGGCAATTGTTGAAAACCAAAAGCGCGGAAAATGTTGATTTGCTGGTCATGACCGCCACGCCGATACCGCGCAGTCTGGCTTTGACGATTTACGGAGATTTGGACCGGTCTATCATCGACGAAATGCCACCGGGGCGCACGCCGGTCAAAACTTATCACGTGGCGCCGCGCGGCCGCCAACGCGTGTTGGAATTTTTGCGCCAGCGTCTGCGGCAGGGCGAGCAGGCCTACATTGTTTATCCGCTGGTCGAAGAGTCGGAAAAAATTGACCTTCAGGCCGCGGTCGAGTCCTGCGCGCAATTGACCAAAATTTTTCCAGAATATCAAATCGGGCTTCTGCATGGCCGTCTGAAAAGCGCGGAAAAAGCGGAGATCATGCGCCGTTTTCACGCTAAAGAATTGCAGGTTTTGGTCTCAACAACGGTGATCGAAGTCGGCGTTGATGTGCCCAATGCGACGGTTATGATCATCGAGAACGCCGAGCGTTTTGGCCTGGCGCAGCTGCATCAGCTCCGCGGTCGGGTGGGGCGCGGTCGGCAGGAAGCGTTTTGTTTTTTGCTCGCCGCGCTCAAGTCCACGGACAGCAAGAAAAGAATTAACGCCATGGTCGAAACGACGGACGGCTTCAAGCTTGCGGAAATCGATTTGCAGATCCGTGGTCCGGGCGATTTTGCCGGTGTGGCGCAGTCCGGTTTTCCCGATCTGCTCCTGGCCGATCTGGTCAAAGACGAAGCACTGCTACAGATCGCGCGCGCCGCGGCTTTCGCGCTGATCGAGCAAGACACGCGGCTATCCCACCCAGAACATGCTTTGCTCCGTGCCGAGCTGCGCCGGCGCAGCCGCGGCTTGATCGACTATATTTTGCTGAATTGACAATGTGAGCTAATAGCTATACAATGTATTAATAAAAGGAGTTATTGTATGGCTACTGCAAGCATTACTATACGTATGGATGCCGGACTGAAAAAACGAATAGAAAAACTTTTTACCGAAATAGGCATGAATACGACCACAGCTTTTACGGTTTTTGCCAAAGCCGCAGTGCGCCAGTGGAAGATACCATTTGAGATTGCAGGCGATCCATTTTACAGCGAAGCCAATCAGACGCGTTTGAGCGCTTCCATCGCGGCTTTGAACGCTGGAAAAGGCACGCCGCACGAGTTGTTTAATGAATAAGATCTGGTCTGACAAAGCATGGGACGATTATTTATATTGGCAAATGCAGGACAAAAAAACTCTGCGCTGCATCAATCAATTGATCAAGGATATTGAGCGCGGTCATTTTGAGGGTCTAGGCAAACCTGAGCCGCTGAAGCATGATTATGCCGGCTGGTGGAGCCGTAGAATTGATGAATACAACCGGTTAATTTACCGGATTAAAAACAATCAAATAGAGCTTGCACAATGCGGCGCGCATTATAGAGACAAATAACTATTTTTTATTTTGGGCGAGTAGTTTATTTAAAAACTGTAAGCACGACAGCTGAGCGTCAGAATTCATTTTGCGGAAGACTTTTAACAATCTTTGTTCTACGCTGTTTGTTTTAAGCGGTTTTTCCAGAGGCAATTTATAATTGAGAAATAAATAATCAATAGACACGCCATAAAAATCGGTTAATTTTAAGAAAGTTAAGTAAATCCGCCGGTCTGCCTGTTTGACAATTACGGTCATGCGCTGTACAAATCTGCCATAATGCGCGTCATCGCCGGACAATACAGACATCGCCTTTTGGATTTTCCGAAAAACTCTGCCGATGTGCGCCCGACCAAAGATATGGTCAAAGAAGCGTTGTTTTCGATCATTGGCGGGCGCGTTGCTGGCGCGCAGTTTTTGGACCTTTACGCCGGCGTTGGCTCGATCGGTTTGGAGGCGGTCAGCCGTGGCGCGCGCGAAGCGGTTTTCGTAGACCAAGACACGCAGTTTATCCAGCGCAATATTCAAAAACTCGGCTGTTTGAACGTGCGTGTTTACCGCAACGACGTGCCGCGCGCGCTCAAAATTTTGGCGGCTAGAAAAGAAAATTTTGAGATTATTTTTCTGGATCCGCCGTATCAGCAGGGACTGCTTGCGGTTTCTGCCTGCTTTGCTATACTAAAACCCGCCGGTTTGTTGATCGCCGAAACCGCGGCGGATCGGGCGCCGGAATTGCCGCCGGACGTACACATCGCGGACGAGCGGCGCTACGGTTCGGCTAAAATATTATTTTTGGAGAAAAACTTTTGAGAAAGGCGATTTATCCGGGGTCTTTTGACCCGATCACCAACGGCCATCTCGACATTATCGGGCGCGCCGCCAAGATTTTTGATGAGATAATTGTCGCGGTGTTACACAATGACGACAAACAGCATTTATTCCCGATCGACGAGCGTCTGCGCATACTGCAAGAAACTTTGGCGCATATTCCCAATATTTCGCTCTGCACTTTCAGTGGTTTGCTGGTCGATTTTGCCACGGAGTGCGGCACCGATCTGGTCATTCGCGGTCTGCGTATGGTGTCCGATTTTGACTATGAATTTCAAATGACGCTGACCAATCGCCAGCTCAAAAGCGATCTGGAAACGGTTTTTCTGATGACCGACGCGGCTTATTCGTTTTTGTCGTCGAGCGTGGTGCGGCAAATCGCCGGCTATCATGGCAAGATCGAGCATTTGGTGCCGCCGGCTTCGGCGTTGGCTTTGCGCCAAAAATTTGCTTGAACCGCCTATTTGGTGTTATAATTGATTACGAGGGTATTTCATGGAAACGTTGGGCTTGATCGAGGAAATTGTCGCGTACATTTCCAGCGCGCCCAAAGCGCATTTTTCTAAAAATAAAATTGTCGTAGATGAGCGGCGTTTGCTGGATTTTCTGGAAAAACTCAAACTGCTGGCGCAGACGGAAGGCCAGGCCGCGCGGCGGGCGGTAAATGTGCCGCAGTTGAGACCGTTGCGCAAAGAACAATACGACCCCAAGGCTTTTGGCGCGGAAGGAGAGCCGCTGATCCGGCAAGCCAAACAAAAGGCCGACGCGCTGACCCGTGAGGCTGATGACTATGCTGATCAGGTTTTGGCGCATCTACAGGTCGTGATCGCCAAATGGGAACGCACTTTGTACAATGGCCGGGAAGCGCTCAAAAAACGACGGGAGGACAGCAAATAATGCGTCCTGATAAACGTCAAAATGATGAATTACGTAAGGCGGAAATTACGCCTAATTTCACGAAAAACGCCGCCGGTTCGGCGCTTGTTGTTATGGGTGAGACGAAAGTTATTTGCACGGCTTCGGTCGAGGAAAAGGTGCCGTCTTTTCTGCGCGGACAGGGTCAGGGCTGGCTGACAGCCGAGTACGGCATGTTACCCGGCGCGGCCAATGAGCGCGTAGCTCGCGACAGATACAAAGTTGGCGGCCGGACTATGGAAATCCAGCGTTTGATCGGCCGGGCTTTGCGCGCGGCGATAGATCTCCAAAAGCTTGGCGAGCGGACGATCACTCTGGACTGCGATGTGATACAGGCGGATGGCGGCACGCGTACCGCTTCGATCACCGGCGCTTTTGTGGCTTTGCGTCTGGCGGTCAATAAGTTGCTGGCCGAAGGCAAAGTCCTGACCGACCCGATCATCGACAGCGTGGCGGCAATCTCGGCCGGCATAGTGGACGGCGAAGCGCGGCTGGATTTGATGTATCTCGAGGACAGCGCCGCAGAAGTCGATCTAAATGTTGTGCTGACCGGCTCCGGAAAATTGGTGGAAGTGCAGGGCACCGGCGAGCACGGCACATTTTCACGCGAACAATTAAATCAACTGCTCGATCTCGGCGCCAAAGGCGTGACAGAGTTGGTCAAATTACAGAAAAAAGCGCTGGCTTAAATTCAACTAACCTTTTTGCGGCAGGGCGATGTAAAAATCACAGGTGTTGTAATCAATAAAAACATTGATGTCTTTGGGCAAATCATATTTGGTGAGTATGTCCTGCCACCAAGCTCTGGCCTGCGCCATAGCATCCGCGCGTATGTTCAGGATCGCTGCCAGATAACGCTCCAGATTTTCTTTCGTGACAGCGGGCGCCAAATTGACCGGCGCGCTGGCTTGAGCGGCGGAAGCAATAATGTTGTTGAGCAAAATTATTTTATCTACTTCAGCGCGGGTAGCTTTTACACCCAAATCCTGCCGAACATCATGCATTTTGCCGCAAAGCGGACAGGTCAAAGAAGGGTCGCTGTCATTTAAAGATTTTCTGCGTTTTATTCTGGCCATAAAAACATTTCTCCTAATTATTTTTTATAATTATAACATATTGGACAAATAAAACGAAATTATTCTGCTATTTGATTATAGAAATGAATGCTTGAGCAGCGGCTTGCTTTTGACCCGCGTCACCTGACCATTTTTAGCAAAAACATAATGGTAGGTGTAATTGTCGTCAGCGCCGCGCAACATCTGGATCAGGTCCGTATTGCCCAGCGCGTTAAATTCGATCTTGACCGGCGAGGGCAGGCTGCTGATGAACACCGGCTCTTTTTTCTCCGCCCAGGCCTTGACCTCGCGCGCCAGATTGGCGTGATCGTCAGTCTGTCCGCTGTCGCAAGCGCCGGCCGGCAGACCGATCAACGCCGCGTCTTTGTAATGTTCGGAAAAATTAATTTTGGTCTGCATTAAATTATTTTTAAAAAACGGTTTGAGCAAATTCAAAAAATCCTCGCAAAATTTAGTCGGGCGATGCATGGTGATGACATAGCGTCTTTCCGGCTGATGACCGGTTTTGTTTTTCAGCAGAGCGAGAGTTTCGTCGAGTTTTTGCAGGCCGTGCAGTGCGTAATTGCCGGGCTCCAATGGCGTCAGCACTTTGTTGGCGGCCAGCAGCGAATTGATCGTCAGCAGGCCGAGATTGGGCGGCGTGTCGATGAGAATGTAATCGTAGCCGGACACTTTGCGGAGCAGGTCTTTCAGCCGGTACTCGCGGCGGTTTTTGCCGGCCAGCATGTGCTCGAGCAGAGCGGTTTTCATAGAGCCGGGCAGTAAATCCAAATTCGGCATTATTTTAACTGCAATAGCGGCCAGAGGTTTTTTTTGCAAAAAATCGAAACAAGTTAATTCGATGCGGTCCGGGTCGATGTTCAAACCCAGCGAACTGTGTCCCTGCGGATCCAGATCGATGAGCAAAACTTTTTGTTTGAGTTTGGCCAGTTGATAGGCCAGATTGACTGCGGTTGTAGTTTTGCCGCAACCGCCTTTGTGATTGGCTAAAGCGATAATTTCCATTTTAGACCCCCCGGCTAAAATACTAAAAAAGTGAAACTTTTTCACTCTCTTAACGATATATTTAAGTATAACAGTTTGGGTGACGGAAAAGCAACCAGGATGTTAAATAAAAAAAGGTATGTTATGCAAAGAAGAGTAGTAATAACCGGCTTGGGACCAATTTCGCCGATCGGCAAAGAACGGGAAACTTTTTGGCGTTTTTTGGTCAATGGCATTTCGGGCATTCGCGTGGTGCCGGAGATCGCCAATTCGCCGCTGGGTTTTAAGACGCAGATCGGCGGAAATATTCCTGATTTTGATCCACTGCCGTATCTCCACAAGAAAAAAGGCCGGCATTTTTCGCGATTTACGCAGATGGCCGTCGTGGCGGCCGGGCTGGCTATCGCTGACGCGCATCTGACTGTCACCGCGGAAAACGCGTCGCGCGTCGGCGTGATGATGGGCACCGGCATCGGCGGACATGAGGCTGTCGAGGAGCAGCAGCGCATTTTGCAAAAAGACGGCTTGAGCAAGATCAATCCTTTTTGCGCCAACGCGACATTTTCGCACGCGGCCGCGGCGGAGATTTCCATTTATTACGGACTGACTGGTGTGAATTATTCTTTGTCCACCGGCTGCTCGGCTTCCGCCAACGCGCTAGGCACGGCTCTCGACGCGATACGCTCCGGCAAAGCTGACGTGATCCTGGCCGGCGGTGCGGAAACGCCCTTTACTGAAGTGGTGTACGCCAGTTTTGACGGCACAAAACAGCTTTCGAAAAAAAACGCCACGCCGGAAAAAGCGGTCACGCCGTACGATCTCAACCGCGACGGTTTTTTACTGGCCGAGGGCGCGGGTGTAGTGGTGCTGGAGGAATTGGAACACGCGCTTCGGCGCGGCGCCTATATTTACGGCGAATTGTGCGGCTTCGGCTCGTCGGCGGACGCTTATGACTCTTACCGCATGGAACCGACCGGCGCGGGTATGGCGCGGGCTATGGAAGCGGCTCTGCGGGACGCGGACATCACACCGTATGAGCTGGACTATATTTGCTCGCACGGCTCGGGGTCAAAATCCGCCGACCTCAAAGAAACGCACGCCATAAAATTGGCGCTGGGCGACCGCGCCAAAACTGTGCCGGTCAGCACGATCAAGTCCGTGATGGGCATGCCGTTCGGCGCGTCGACGGCTTTTCAACTCATCGCCGCGGCTTTGATGCTGGAAAAACAGATCATCATTCCGACGATGAATTTAGAAACACCCGACCCGGAATGTGACCTGGACTATGTGCCGAATGTGGCGCGCGAAATGATCCTTAATTATGCGCTGCTGGATTCTATGGGTCTAGGTGGGAACAACGCCGCGTTGGTGGTGAAAAAATACAAAGCCGACCAGCGCGGATCTTAACAGAGCTGACGAACACAGGACGCGGGTTGACCGCGTCCTGCCTCTGTCAAAAATTTATTCAGAAAACTTTACTTCCCTAATATCGGCAGTGTAATAATTACCCTGTCCATTATACGGCGCAGTGTTTATGCTGATAGCGTAGTAAGATTTCTTCCCCAGAATTTCTTCAATCGTGTCGATTTTTATTGACGCCACAATAATATTAGAGGTGGAAACTAATTCCGCTGTGTTGACAGTTGTAGGTCTATTGCCACTAGGTGTTTCCCACGCAGATTTGGCATTCCACTCGGAGTCATGCCACACTTCAGATTCGCCCCAATAACCATGTCTGACATTTACATAAGCCCACGTCTCATTATCCAGATAATCCCCATTATTGTCATGGTCTGATGCAACACAAAATTGATAGCGTAAATCTTCGTTGGGAGTTTCGTCGTTTGACAGTTTGGCCATGAAATATAACTTATCGTCTTTTTTGCCAACTTTTAGACCGTGAATTCTTGCGCCGCTAATTTCGGTGGTATCGAGTTTATTGCTATCGTTTAATTCCCCGATCTGCCAGCTATCGTCCCAACCCCAATTGCTCACATCAGTTATTTCCTCCACAGACCACGCTTCTCGCGTAACATTAGCAGTAACGGTTATGTCAGTAGTAATAGCTATCTCATCGGACGGATTATTATTTCCGGTTAAGTCTCCGCTCCAACTGTCGAAACGCCAATCAGTATTAGCGAATGCTTGCAATTTTACTTTCGCGTTTTTAAGATATGTGCCGCCGTTCGGGGTTACCGTACCGGAATTAGCAGGGCTGACAGCAACGGTCAAGGTATATTCCTCTATTAAATCAGGAGGAACAGTCGGCGGAACTGGCGAAGTTATATCTACATCATTAATCTCGCTCGGGTGCGCGTCGTAATGTTGTTCGATAATTTCCTTTTTTGTTTCGATATAGCCGGCCACTGTGCTGACATCGGGTTTGTTGTCTCCCGATCCGCTGTTTAGAGCGGCGATAGCTTCCCTAATTGTATTGTTTTGCGAGATCGCTTCCACCGCGACGGATGTAACAGGTGTAACATCGACAACAGGATTTTCTTCATGGGCGATATTTTTAATATTGATAGTTGCTGAGCCGTCGGACGCGGCTTTTTCCACTACCACCACATAAATTTTGCCCAAGGGCAGGTTAATTGTATAGTGTCCCTCATTGCTAGTTTTGGCAGTTGTTATTATAGTATTCCCGCCAAACTCAAATATTTTTACGTCGGCGTTTTTCAAAGGCTTGAAATTGAAATCCGCGGCGTAAACCTGCGGAATAAAAACGCTGGCTAGACCGCGTCCCAATCTTTCCGGCCAAGACGCGTATAATGTATCGTCTATCGAACTGGGCACTTGCGCCGTGCCGGAAATAGTAAATGTTGTTGGATTTCCGCCGCCTCCGCCGCCCGACGAACCGCCGCCTCCGCTGGCCTGCTGTGCCTTGCCGCAGCCGAATATGGCCAGTGTCAGCATGATTGTGAAAATTGCTAAAATTATTTTTTTCATGTTTTTTCTCCTTTTTATAGTTTTCGTAATGTCTCGCTTTGCGAGACACCCCACCGGATAGAGGCAGGAATTTACGTTACACAGGAAAAATTCGTAAAATGTTTAAAGACGAAAAATGCTAGGTTTTTAGCGAAGGTACGCCAAAAATGGGGGAGGGGGTATTTACTGTAAAGACATTTATTACAAAATTGTATTTATCTATCATGTGAGTAATTATAACCTGTTTTTGGGTTTTGGCAAGAGGCACAATAAATTTTTAATTTACTCAATCACACAAGTCGTATCAATCCCGCCGCGTGTATTGTAAAGCGTGGTCACTTTGAGTTTTTGCGGACGCAGAACTTTTTGCAGATCCGCGAAAATTTTTTGTGTGGCGTGTTCCTGATAAATCCCGACATTGCGATAAGAAAGCAGATAATATTTCAAGGATTTTAGTTCCAAAACTTTTTTGTCCGGCACGTATTCGATCGTGACTGTGGCGAGGTCCGGCAGGCCGGAAAAAGGGCACACCGCGGAAAATTCTTGCGTGGTGTAGGTGATCAATTGTTTAGGTATGTGTCCGACTTTTAATTCCGGCAAAGTGTACGGAAACACTTCCAGCGTCTCCGGCGCGATTTTGCCGGGCGCTTCAAATGATATTTTTAATCCTTCTGCTTCGGCCATAAAACAACTCGATTTTGATGTGGAGTGAATATTTTTGCCGGAGCACGTCTGGTTCGAACTTAACAAGGCTACAAAGTAGCCGACGTTAAGTGAGAAGCCACCACGTGCGGAGGTAAAGAATATTCACTCCACAAAAACGTAATAATTGTAATATTTTAACAGATATGCGAATATTTAAATATATGTCCGGGGAACGTCTCGTTATCAAAATTGGCTCCAATGTGCTGACTGACGCGCGCGGGCGTCTGGACCGGCGGAGTTTTCGGCGTATCTCCGAGCAGGTCAAAAAATTGCATAAACAGGGCAAGCAAATTATCCTGGTATCATCCGGCGCGGTAGTTTGCGGTTTGGAAAAACTGAAACTCGATTTGGCACAAAAAACTATTCCGCAAAAACAAGCAGCCGCGGCGGTTGGGCAATCTTTACTGATGAATTATTACACCAAATTTTTGCGGCCTATACCGGCAGGGCAAGTGCTGTTGACGGCTTTTGCCACCTCGAATAAAGAACGCGCGCAAAATCTCCGCAATACTATTGAACAGCTTTTGCAGATGCGCGTGATACCGATCATCAACGAAAATGATTCGGTGGTCGTGGAAGAAATAAAATTCGGCGACAACGACACGCTGTCCGCGCGCGTCGCGGCTCTGGTCAAGGCACATAAACTGTTGATCCTGACCGACATCGATGGCCTCTATGACAGCGATCCGCGCGCGAATCCCCGAGCACATCTCCGGCGCGTCGTGGACAAAATCACTCCGGAGATCCTCAAAATGGCTGGCGGCGCCGGCACACACAAAGGCACGGGCGGTATGTTTTCCAAAGTCCAGGCCGCGCGGCTGGCCGTAGAGAACGGCATAGAAACTTATATTTTGAACGGTTTGCGCCGGAATATTTTATTTGACGCGCTAAAACACAAGGCCGACGGCACTTGGTTTAAAGCGGCAAAAAAGTAAGGGCATTTTTATGGAAAACACCAAGATCATTATTTTGGCGGCCGGCAAAGGCACGCGCATGAAATCCGATCTGGCCAAAGTTCTGCATGAGGTCAAAGGGCGGCCAATGATTTGCCGTGTGCTAGATATGGTCAAGCAGGTGTCTCTTGCTGAAGTTTATCTGGTCATAGGCCATCAAGCCGCGAAAATTCGTGAAGTTACGCGAGATTTTGACATTATTTATGCGGAGCAAAAAGAACAACTCGGCACCGGACATGCGGTTATGGCGGTGGAGCCGGCCTTAAAAGACTATACCGGCGTTACTGTTATCCTGTGCGGAGACGTGCCACTGCTCCGGGCGGAAACTGTGCGGGCTTTGCTGGCCAAATACCGGCAGGATAATCTCGATGGCCTAGTTTTGACCGTCAAACTTGACGATCCCAAACATTACGGACGCATCGTGCGCGACTCCGCCGGTTATGTCGAGCGCATCGTGGAATACCGCGACGCCAGCGCAACTGAAAAGGCCATACAGGAAATCAACAGCGGAATTTATTGTTTTAACACCGCGAAATTATTCACCGCGCTGAAACAGATCAAAAATCAAAATGAGCAAAAAGAATATTATCTAACCGACGTGATCGGTATCATGGTCGGCAAAGGCCAAAAGATCGGCACGTTAATAATTGAGGACGAGATGCAAGTACACGGCGTCAATGATAATGAGGATTTGAAAAAAGCCGAAGCGGCGCTGGATTAGGACGCTGAACGATTTAACGGTGAAAATTACTTCCGGCCACAACGAAGCGCAGAGTGAATATCTTTGCCGCCGCGCGCCGTGGCCTCTCACTTAACGTCGACTACTTTGTAGCCTTGTTAAGTTCGAGCCAAAACACGCTTACGGCAAAATATTCGCCTCTGCTTGAAAACTACAGAAAAACAAAAAGGGTTTATTTCAAATTGTCGTCTCTATTGAGCAGACGCAACAATTTGTCGTTTTCCGCGCGCACTGTGGCTTCGGCGTTGGCCGCGCGGGTGTTGTAGGAAGTGTTGATCTGCACCACAATGCCGTCCGCGCCGAGATTATTGACCACTAAAAAATGGCCTTTGTTCGGGTTCACTTTGTCCACGGCGGTAAA
>JAIRZV010000072.1 GCA_031267055.1 Candidatus Margulisiibacteriota bacterium
AAAATACCCCGTCAAACTTTTAGCAGCCGTTCCTGCTGCGTCGTTTGTTGAATTAGTGGAGCCGGAAACAGAGTGCTCATGTGTTCCGCCGGTAACGCTGGTTATGGACAGCTCGTGACCGTGCGTGCCGCCTTCTACCGGACAGGCTAAAGAACCGGCATCATGTGCGTGCGTTCCGCTGTCTGTGGCAATAGTGGCGGTTATGTTGTTCGTATGCGCATGACCTCCATCGTTGCTGCTTATAGTCAGGCCAGACAATTCATGCCCGTGACTGGGTAGATTGGCTGTAGTCAACTCTGCGGTGCCGCCGCCGATCGAGCCGGAACTGTCCGCGCCGCACAAGAATTTATTTGTCAAATCGGGTATAAACTTATCGGCGGTGTGATTGGTAGCATTGCAGATTTTCCAAATATTTTTAAATTCCTCGCTGGTCGCGTTCCACGCCGCGGAACTAAAAATTAATATCGCGCCTTTCGGGAAAAAAATTAGATTGAGAATGTCACTTGCGTACATTCTTTCGCCTGTCGCTATAGTCATAAAAATACCCCCTCTTTTTAATAACTGGCAACTGCCAGCTATCGAGAAATATTATACATTATGATTGCTGTATGTCAACTGCCAGATATGCCGAACTGAAATATACGCCAAAAGACATCGGCGCACGGATTACCCAGTTGAGGGAAAAGAAAAATTTGAGCATGTACGCGCTGGCCATGAACGCCGGCCTGGACGACACGATAATCCTGCGCTCCGAAAACGGCAAACGCGAACCCACGATCGGCACCATGCTCAAAATTATCGACGGACTGGAAATCAGTCCGTTTGAATTTTTCAAACCATTTACGGAATGTTAAAAAATTAAGTTGTCAGCTCTTTTAGCGTCGCTTGACAAATATCAAAAAAACGATATTATTTGCATATAAAAACGATAGGAGGAAAATATGCCAGTTATTAGAAAAAGCGCGGATTTACGGAATAAATACAGTGAGATATCGGATTTTTGCCATAAATACAGGGAGCCGGTTTTTATTACGCGCAACGGTGCGGGCGATTTGGCGGTAATGAGCATGGAGACTTATGAGACAATGTCCGGCCGTCAGGAGTTGTACGCTATGGTAAATGAGGGACTAGAGCAAGTAAGACAGGGGAAAACTAAACCGGCCAAAGAAGCGCTGACTGCTTTGCGGAAAAAGTTAAGGATATAGAACAAGATGTATATTGTTTATATTACGGATTTGGCTGAGCAAGAGTTAGCGAGAACGCTCAACTATATAGCTAATGAACTAAAAGCTCCGGTTGCGGCGGCTCATCTTGCGGAAGCGGTAGGACATAGAATCCGGCTTTTAGAAGAACAGCCGTATAAGTTTAGTTTGGTGCAGAACAGCGCGTTGGCTGAAAAAGATGTACGGCTTTTGCCCGTCAAAAGATATTTATTGTTTTATACGATAGACGAAGAACACAAGAAAGTTTCAATAGCTAGATTTATTTACAGCCGACGGGACTGGCGGAAATTGTTAAAATAATAAATCGTACTGGCCACAGTCAAAACTCTGGCCAAAAATCTAAAATAACCACGGGCTTTCTGACGCCCCGAATGTTTGCTCCGGCTACGTATCCAGCGGCTCGACGTGAATAGTGGCGGTCATGCCAAATTGCGTTCCAATAATCCGTTCAATATTCGTGGCGATTTTATGCCCCTCGGCGATGCTCAAATCTTTGGCTAGCCGGATATGCAGGGTCAATTCCTGATGCGCGACATAATTATGCAGATGAAAATGATGCAGGCACAGATTGTCTTGCGGATACAGCGTTTTGACCGAGGCAGTGATTTTTTTGACCAATTCTTTGTCCGGCGTTTCACCGAGGAGTTTCGTCGCGGCCTCGCGGAGTATCGCATAAGCCGCGTAAAACAACAGCAAGGAAACCAACGCGCCCAGCACACTGTCTATCCACCAAAATTGTTTGGCGCTCAAGATGCCGATCAGCACCACGACCGAAGACCAAGCATCGGAGCGATGATGCCAGCCGTCGGCCTTCACGCTGATATTATTGGTTTGGCGTCCAAGATAAAACGCATACTGCGCCAGCAATTCTTTCACAACAATAGAAGTAATAGTAACCACGATCGCCGTCCAGCCGAAATGCACCGCGGTTTTGTGCTGAAACTCAATAAAGGAGCTTTTCAAAAACTCAAAAGCGATAATGCCGAGAAAAAACGCGATGAACAACGCGGCGATTTGCTCCCAGCGTCCGTGGCCAAAAGGATGCTCTTTGTCCGCTTTTTGGCCGGCAAATTTTACCGCCAGCACGACGACGATCGAGCTCAACGAATCCGAGAGTGTGTGCCAGGCGTCAGCGGTCAGCGCCAGCGAACCGGTTGTGAGACCGGCCCAAAATTTCAGCGCAAACAACGCGGAATTCACCACGATAGAAACAAGACCTTCAAGATAGCCGTTTTTGGTTTTATCCATGAACTTATTATAAAACTAAAATCATTTGTAGTATAATTGCGTTCTATGAAACGGATTTATTTGGACAATAACGCGACGACCATGGTTTCGCCGGCAGCGGCGCGGGAAATGGAAAAATTCAACACCACGCATTACGGCAATCCCTCGTCACTGCACGGTTTCGGTTTGGACACGCGGCCGGAGCTGCGCAAGGCGCTAGACCGGATTTACCGGCTCATCAACGCGCCGGACGCCGACGATGTGCTGATCACTTCCGGCGCGACCGAGGCGAACAATCATGTCATCAAAGCCGTTTTTGCGACGCAAATGGACAGTGTCCAAAAAAATCACTACATCACGACTAATATTGAACACCCGACAGTTTACCGGACTTTTGAGTATCTCGAAAAAATCGGCGCGCGGGTTACTTATCTGCCCTGCGATAACAACGGCCTGATTTCCGCCGAGCAGGTCAAAGCCGCGCTGACGGAGCAAACCGCGCTGGTCTCCATAATGCTGGCCAATAACGAGATCGGGACGATACTGCCTCTGCCGGAAATTGCCGCGGAGTGCCGCAAGG